>DATJXI010000300.1:0-3532 GCA_035500275.1 Roseiarcus sp.
CTCCGTCCGAAAGCGTCACGCGGCGCGCGCCGTCCGCCTGCTTCTCGATCCGCGTCGGAAGGCAGCCGAAGCGGAACTTGACGCCGGCGCGGGCCATGGCGTCGCGCACGCCGATCCGCATGTCCTCGTCGAACCCGCGCAAGACGTTCGGAGCGCGCATGACCTGGGTGACGGCTGCGCCGAGCCGACGAAACAGCGAGCCGAACTCGACGGCGATATAGCCGCCGCCGACGACGAGCAGCCGCTGCGGGAAGACGGCCAAGTCGAACGCCTCGTTCGAGGTGATCGTATGCTCGATTCCCACCACTCCGGCGAGGACGCTCGGGGCGGAGCCGACAGCGACGAGAATGTGCTGAGCCGATATTTCGCGTCCGCTCATGAGCCGGACGCGGTTCGGCCCGGCGACGGTCGCGCGCTCGCGGACAAGCTCGGCGCCCGCCGCGACGAGATTGGCGCGATAGGCCTCGGAGAGCCGCGTGACCTCCTTCTCCTTGGCGGCGACCAGGCGCGGCCAGTCGAACGAAACGTTCCCGACCGTCCAGCCGAAGCCGGCGGCGTCGGCGAAATCGTCGGCGAAGCGGCTGGCGTAGACATAGAGCTTCTTCGGAACGCAGCCGCGCAGGACGCACGTGCCCCCTACCCTGCCCTCCTCCGCGACGACCGTCTTCGCGCCGTGACTGGCGGCGATGCGCGCCGCCCGCACCCCGCCCGATCCGGCGCCGATGACGAAGAAATCGACGTCGAACGCCATGGCTTCGCGCGCGCTCCCGGACAGCGTTGAGTTTCGCTAGAAGTCGACGCCCTTCTTCTTCATTTCCTGGCGGGCGCGCGTCACGATGTCGGTCGACAGCTTCTGCCGCCAGGGATCGGCGATCGTGCTGAGCTTCTGGAGGAAGGCTGGTTCGATTGCGACGAACTTCTTGCCGGTCGGGCTGTTATAGAAGGCTGCGACCTCCAGGATTTCCTTATCCGACATCTGCATGGCGAGCAGCGTAGCGGCCTGATTGAACACATCGATCGCGGTCTTGTTGAACTCGGGCTGGATCGCCTGAAGCGTCTGCCGCAGGCTGTCCTTGATCTCGGGTCGGGTCGTGGTGACGTTGCGCTCGAGCTCGGTCATCATCGCCGGAACGACCAGGGCAATCCTTTCCTTGATGCCGATGGCGCCGAGAATATCGCCCGCAGCCGCGACGGCGGCCGGCGACGGATTGGGGTTAGCGGGGGCGGCCGGCGCGTCTTCGGCGCGCGCGCCCACTGCGCCGAAAAGCGCGGCGGCGAGAACGAGGTTCCGTACGGTTCGCAGGGCGAACATGGGGTACTCCTTTGCGTAGATCCGGTTTTCAATCGAGGTTGCCGCGCGTTTCGACGCCCTCGGCGCCGGCAATGATCGCGGCCCGCGCGTAGCCGATGAAAAGGCCATGTTCGACGACGCCGGGAATGACCGATAGAGCAAGCGCGAGACGCTCGGGATCGGGGATGGCGCCGAGCGCGCAATCGAGGATTTGATGGCCACCGTCGGTGACGAAGGGAGCCGCCCCGCCGCGCAAGCGAACAGGTCCGGCGAGGCCGAGATCGGCGAGCGCGCGCTCGATGTGCCGCTTCGTCGCCGCAAGCCCGAAGGGAACGACCTCGACCGGCAGAGCAAAGGCGCCGAGGCGCGCGACCTTCTTGGACGCGTCGGCGATGACGACCATGCCGAGCGACGCGGCCGCGACGATCTTCTCCCGCAAAAGGGCGCCGCCGCCGCCCTTGATGAGCCGGAGTTCCGGGTCGATTTCGTCGGCGCCGTCCACCGTGAGATCGAGCTCCGGCAGTTCGTTCAGCGTGGTCAAAGGAATCCCGAGGCTCTTCGCCTGGATTTCGGTGGCTTCTGACGTCGCAACGCAGCGGACGCTGAGCCCGGCCGCGACCTTCTTGCCGAGCAGGTCGACGAATTCGCGCGCTGTGGAGCCGCTGCCAAGGCCAAGCCGCATGCCGGGCTCGATAAGTTCGAGCGCACGGGCCGCCGCTTCGCGCTTTCGCTGATCTCGGTTCGCGTTCCCGGTCATCGTCTCAAACGCCCCGCTTCGGCTTCGGGGAGCCGGCGCGAGAGAGGAAGGGCGCGCCAGACCGGTATGACCGAAATTGGACAAGAGCCGCGCCGCTGAAGCCGAAGGTCCCCGGCGCGCCGCGGGTTTAGCGATTCCGCCTTATGAACGCAATGCGGCGCGTCTCACGCTTGCGAATGCTCCAGCACGTCCTCGAAGGTGCGCAGGCCAGTGGTCGGGGCGTTGACCAGCACCGCCATGTTGCCGGGCTTGTGCTCGTTCCGCCACATCTTCGTGTGCGCGACCGGGATCTGCGTCCAGGGGAAGACCTCGGACATGCAGGGGTCGATGCGCCGGTCGATGACGAATTTGTTGGCGGCCGACGCCTGCTTGAGATTGGCGAAATGCGAGCCCTGGATGCGCTTCTGCCGCATCCAGACGAAACGGGCGTCGAAGGTGATGTTGAAGCCGGTCGTCCCGGCGCAAAACACAACCATGCCGCCGCGCTTGACGACGAAGCAGGAGACCGGAAAGGTCTGCTCGCCCGGATGCTCGAACACCGTGTCGACATCCTGCTTGCCGGTGATGTTCCAGATCGCCTTGCCGAACTTGCGGGCCTCCGCCATGAAGGCGCTGTATTCGGGCGAATTGACCTTGGGCAATTGCCCCCAGCAGTTGAACTCCTTTCGGTTGATGACGCCCTTGGCGCCGAGCGACATGACGAACTCGCGCTTGCTCTCGTCCGAAATGACGCCGATGGCGTTGGCCCCCGCCGCCGCGCAAAGCTGCACGCCAAACACGCCCAAGCCCCCGGAAGCGCCCCAAACCAGCACGTTGTCGCTTGGCTTCAGGCGGTGCGGCTGGTGGCCAAACAACATGCGGTAGGCGGTCGCAAGGGTCAGCGTATAGGAAGCGCTCTCCTCCCAGGTGAGGTGCTTCGGCCGGTCCATGAGTTGTCGGTCCTGCACCCGGCAGAACTGGGCGAACGAACCGTCCGGCGTCTCGTAGCCCCAGATGCGCTGCGAGGCCGAGAACATCGGGTCGCCGCCGTTGCATTCCTCGTCGTCGCCGTCGTCCTGGTTGCAGTGGACGACGACCTCGTCGCCGACCTTCCAGCGCTTGACCTTCGAGCCGACCGCCCAGACGATCCCGGAGGCGTCGGAGCCGGCGATGTGATAGGGGTTCTTGTGCACGTCGAGCGTGGAGACCGGCTCGCCGAGCGCCGCCCAGACGCCGTTGTAGTTCACGCCCGCCGCCATCACGAGCACGAGCACGTCATGGCTGTCGAGCGGCCAGGTCGGCACGACCTCGATCTGCATCGCCTTCTCCGGCGGCCCGTGCCGCTCCTTGCGCACGACCCAGGCGTACATGTTCGCCGGCACATGCCCCAAGGGCGGGATCTCGCCGATCTCGTAAAGGTCCTTGGTCGGCGCCTCGGCCGACGCCTCGCGGCTGGCGGTGCGAATGCTCATGGCGTCCTCGTGGGCTGCGGCGCTTTCTCCCGG
>DATJXI010000301.1:0-6578 GCA_035500275.1 Roseiarcus sp.
CCGACGACTTGCTTTTCAGGAATAGGGCAGCCTCCATCATTGAGAGTGACTCTATCAACGTGGACCTGAAACCATAATGAGTAACATACGACTCGTCTATCTCCATGAAAGTAAGCGTGGCAAGTTAACGGAGAAGCCATAGCATCACCGCTGTATTTATGATTGATTGTCTGGGTAATGAACATGATCGTGAGCCCCAATACGAAGGCCGATATTGCCTGGGGCACAATTCTGGAAGAAAACGATGTGTTACCATTAGGCAAGCGCATCGTCGACGAGGATGAACGTGTCTTCTCGGCGCGCCCATAGTCTCGGCTTCGTTTCGACCAGTTCGGCGGATGCGGCATTCTCTTTCGTATACCCCGTCGGCACTGGCCCATCCGGCTGAGCGAGTAAGTGGTCGTTAAGCCGCCAGGGCGCCCAAGCCGACCACTTATGACGAAGACATAGGGGCAATTATATTTAGACTGGCTTTCACCAGTCCCTAAAAGCGCGCTCGACGCGGCGCAAAAAAGCCGCGCGGCGCGGGGCCCTTGAAAAGTTCATGTCGTAGAGCGCGAAAAATTCGAAGCGGCCGCCGGGCGCAATGAGCAAGCCGATGTTGTCGCGCACGAACCGGCGCGGCGGATCGCCCTTCCGGGCGACGTCGGCGCGGCTCTCGCCGTAGGCGCAGACCGTCGCCATGCGCTTGAGGTTTCGCAGGTTCGGATGGAACAGGCCGTCCGCGTCGATGACGGTCGAGACGCCAGGCAAAAAAACGCGCTGGAAGTAGCCCTGCAGGATCGCCGGCAACCCGTCGAACCACACCGGGAAGACGAGGACGAGCGCTTCCGCCGCGCGCAGCCGCGCCACATAGCTCTCGACCTCGTGCGCGTTCGCGGGGACGTCGACGTAGCTCGTCATCTGACTGGAGGAAAGGACGGGGTCGAATTTCTCCGCGTAGAGGTCGAGGTCGTCGACTTTGTGTCCGCCGCTTTTCAGCGTCTCGACGACGCGCCGATGCAGCGCCGACAAGAAGCTCGTTTCCAGAGGGTGAGCGTAAACGACGAGGACGCGCAACGCCTCAGGCTCCGGCCTCGGCGGCGCGCAGGCCGCGGCGCAGAGGCTGGCGCGCGGACGCGACGAGAAACTCGATCTGCGGCGGCTCCAGCAACAACTGCCGGATTTCCTCCTCGAGCGTTCGGTCGTCGACGGTCACCCGCTCGCGCAGGCGCATGAGTTCAACCCAGGATTCGATCAGATAGGCTTCCTCGAACCGCCCGAACGCGCTCGTGTCCTCGAAGACGCCCCAGGCGAACGCGCCGTCGCGCCGGCGCTCTTCGCCGAGTTCGTCCATCGCACGCAAGAACGCCGACCGGTCCTTGGGATCGATGCGGTAGCCGATCTTGACGAGGACCGGACCGCGGTCGTCGGCGATCTCGACGGACGCCTTGGGTTGCCGCCAGTGAAGCGAGGGCGTCAGATCGACGCTCGCGCCCTGCTGCAGGCTCCACGGCCACGACATTGGGATCGCCGCCAGAATGCCGATCGCGGCGAACGCCAGCGCTTCTGCGAGGCCGATCTCATTCGCCACCTGACCCCAGGCGGCGCTTCCCACGGTCATCGCGCCGAAAATGACGGTGAGGAACGCGGCGAGGCCTCGCCCTCGGACCCAGTCGGGCAGCACGTTCTGGGCGGAGACGTAAAGGCTCGTGAGAACCATCACCCACGCTGCGCCGGCGAGGAAGCAGGCGCCCATCAGGACCGGAAATGCGGGCGTCCCGGCGAACAGCAACAGAGCCGCCGCCGTGGCGATCGTTCCGATCGCCGCCATCCAGTCGAGGTTTACGTGAGCGCGCATGTAGCGCTGGGCGATCGAGCCGGCGACCGCTCCAGCGCTGACCATGCTGAGCAGCAGGCCGTAGCGCTCAGCCCCCGGGCCAGAGTGGCGCGCGATGAGAGGCAGAAGTCCCCAATAGGCCGCCGCGAAGGGATAGAAGGCGAGAGTGCGCACGAGCGTCGCACGCAGGAACCGGTTATTGAACGCGTGACGAACGCCGATGCGCACCGCGCTGGTGAGGCGCTCGGCCGGCAAATCCGCTGTTTCCTTGCGTGGCGGTCGACGCCAGAGCAACGCCGCGATCACGAGCACATTCGCCGCGGCGAACACCCACAATGGACTGGACGTGCCGAAGTTCACAATCGCGTAGCCGCCGAGAGCGGGACCCACCGTACGGCTCACATTGTAGGCGACGCCGTTGGCGGCGACTGCGCCGGCGAGATCAGGCTTCGGGACGAGGCTCGGCAGAATCGAGAGCCATGCCGGCGAGTTCACGGACCAAGCTGCGCTCAACAGAAAAGTGGCGAGCAGCAGTAGAGCCGGCGTCTCGAGGTCGAAGTGAACCATGCCCGCGAAAATCGCCATGAAGAGAGCGACGGCGCAGGACGCAGCGACAATGAGCCGCGCGGGATCGAAGATGTCAGCGATAGCCCCGGCGGGGAGCGTGATGAGAAACATCGGCAGGTTCGCCGCGGCGTGCAGAAGCGAAACGTCGAACGGCTCCGGATCGAGGGTGGCCATCAGCCACCCGAACGTCGCGTCGCACATCGCGATCCCGATCAGCGCCGCGGCGCTTGCGAGCCACACGACGGTGAAGGCCGGGTGCGCGAATGCGCCGAGCCATGACTCGCTGCGCGCCGATGCTTCCTGGGGCGGGCCTGGCTGCATTGCCGCTCCCTGCGATCTAGTGGGACGCCAGGACGCAGCAGTCGGCGCGCAGCAAGAGATCGCTCGTCACGCCTCCGAACGCCCATTCGCGCAGGCGGCTGTGGCCGAAGGCGCCCGCGACAACAACGTCCGCCTTGAGGTCCTTTGCTATTGCGGCGAGCTGCTGGGCCTCCGTGCCGCTCCCGATCTCGGCCATGCAGGTGGCCGGCACTTCATGGATGGCCAGCCAATCGGACAGGTCGGCAAGCCCGCGCCGCGCCCGGTCGAGTTCGTCCGCCGCCTTGACAATCTCAATCACCGTGACCCGCTCGCTCGCCTTCAGCGCCGGCAGGGCGTCGGCAACGGCGCGCCGCGCCTCCCGCGTATCCTTCCAGCAAACAAAGGCCTCCTTGAATTCAAGCGTGGACGCCTCGGGCGGCGCGGCGAGGACCGGCCGGCCAAGCCGCATCAGGAGATCGCCTACGGCGGCCTGACCCGAGGGAAAAAAGAACCTGCCGTCGCCCTCGATCGTCGATACGACGAGATCGGCGCTTCGCGCTTCGTCGGCGATCTGCTCATGGACGGGCCCCGCAGTGAAAATTCTACGCCATTCCAATCGCGCGACATCGCCGAGCGCGGCGCGGAATTCCGCCTCGGCTTGGCCGGCAAGATCCCGGAATTTGCGCGTGTCATGTTCAAGCGGCTCCGAGAGTCCGCCTGCGCGCGCTTGAACGAAGTGGCCGGACGCTTGGCGAGCCGCGACGCCGATGACGCGGGAGCCAAACCTTCGCGCCACGGCGCCGACAACGCCGAGAAGATTGGCGTTGGAACGATCGACGTCCAAGCACGCCATAACGGTTGCAAACGTCAAACCGACCTCCGACGCTAAAGGCCGCCGGCCTTGCTCCGCAGAGATTGAAATGCGGCGAGAATCTGTTCCCGCGAGGCGGCGTCCTGCAGGTACACATCGGTTGACGCGCTCATCGACGCCTTGCCGTTCCATACCGCCGCGATGCAGGGGGGCCCGGCGCACTTGAAGATGACGCCGCGCGCCGGTTCGCCGGTCTCGGTGGTGTCCGTCGGGGAGGCCTCAAGCGAGATCGTGACGTCGTCGAGCGCAAACTTCGCCTGGTGGGTTCCGCGCGACTTCAACGCGCCGCCTCGATACTGGTCAAATTCCTCATCGGTCGACACAATGACGCCGCCAGTCCGGTCATGGGTGAAGGATATCGACTTCGTCAGCCAGCGCGTTACCACATCGCTGTTGGGCGATTTGTACATAGGGTTGGCCGCCGTCGCCGCCGGCAGCGCGCGCTTGAGGAACGCTTGCGCCTCCGCTTTGCTTGCAAAAGAGGGAGAAGCGTTTTCGGCCACCCGAACCTCCGACGCCGCTGCGGCGAAGGAGGGGATCGGCGAGAGCGGAAGCGTCAGGATCCCGGCAAGGAGCAGGGCGGCCGCCAAAGTGCGCGTCAAGGATTGCTCCCGCGATAAACGCCCCCAAATATAGGGAGGGAACGTCTGCCCCGCCAGCGCTGGCGAACGACGAGCTTCGGTGAGCGCCGCTGCGGTCGCCGTCGCCTTGAAAGTTCCACACGCCCGCGCCATTTTGCTGAAGTGGCGTGTTTGCGCTCTTCCGGCCGCCCGGGCGGAGATCCCGTTGTCCACTGAAACCACCGTGAAATCCGAGACTCCCTCGGATGGGAAATCGCGCTGGGGCGTGTTCGCGTATCCCGTCTTCACGGTGATTCTCGTCGCCAGCTCAATTTCGAACGTCGGCATCGCCATGTTCGATACGGCCACAAGCTGGCTGATGACGAGCCTCAACCCCGACCCGCTGATGGTCTCGGCGGTGCAGGTTGCGACGACTCTGCCGATGTTTCTCTTGACGCTGCCGGCGGGGGTGCTGACCGACATCGTCGACCCGCGCCGGCTGCTGATCGGCGCTCAGGTCGCGGTGCTCGGCATCTCGATCGCATTCGCCGCGATTGTCGCGCTGCATCTGGCGACGCCGTCCGCCCTGCTCACGACCACCTTTCTGCTTGGAGTGGCCGGGGCTCTCGCGGCGCCGGCTTGGCTTCTGATCACGCCCATGTTGGCGCCGACCAAGGAGGACCTGGACAGCGTCATCGCCATCAACAACACAAGTTACAATGTGAGCCGCGCGGTCGGTCCGGCGCTCGGCGGACTGATCATCTCGGCGCTCAGCATCGAGGTCCCGTTCTGGTGCTACTGCGTCGGCAACCTTGCCGTCCTGGCTGCGCTCATCTGGTGGCGATGTCCTTGTCGATCGAAGGAGACCTTGCCCACGGAGCGTTTCTTCAGCGCCCTCAAGGCGGGGATCCGATACGTCCGGTACAACCGGGACATCGACTCCACGCTCGCGCGCGCGATCGCCTTCTATCTTTTCGCGAGCGCCCCCTGGGCGCTCTTGCCTCTGGTCGCGCGCGACCAGATGCACAACGGGGCCGCGATCTACGGCGTCCTCTTGGGCATGATCGGCCTTGGGTCCATCCTCGGGTCGCTCACGCTCAATTGGCTCAAGCAGCGTCTCGGGCCCGACCGCCTGGCGGCGCTGGCGACCGCCGGGACGATCGCGGCGCTTGTCCTATACGGCATGGCCCATGGGCTCATCCTGGCGATTGGCGCCAGCTTTCTCACCGGCGCCTGCTGGATCATCATGATGACGACGCTGTTCGTCTCGGCGCAGGTCGCGTTGCCGGACTGGGTGCGCGGGCGCGGACTTGCGATTTATTTGAGTTTCTATTTCGGCGCGATGACGGCCGGCAGCGCGATCTGGGGAAAGGTCGCGAGCGTCGAGGGGCTGTCGACAACGTTCTTCGTCGCCGCGGCCGGCGCCGCCGTAGGCTTGATCGTCACTTGGAGGCGCAAACTTCAGACCGCGGCCAGCCTTGACCTGTCGCCGGCCAATCATTGGCGCGCGCCTGTGTTCGTCCAGCGCGTCGACGACGATCAGGGGCCGATCCTGATTACGGTCGAGTACCGGATCGATCCGAACGACCGGGCCGCGTTCCTTGCCGCCATGCGGGAGATCGGCCTCGAGCGCAAGCGCGACGGCGCCTACGCCTGGAACGTGTTCGACGACGCCGCCGCTCCGGGCCGCGTGATCGAGGTCTTCCTTGTCCAATCGCTGCTCGAGCTGCGGCGCCTGCGCGCCCGGGTGACGCATGCCGACCGAAAGTTTGAGGAGCAGGCGCACCGGTATCTCAAGGAGCCCTTGAAGGCGTCGTTCCTGGTTGCGCCGCAGCGACACCGGGAGAAGCGGCGCAGACTGCCGGCTTCGTCTGCGGCGCCGGTCTCTGCGCCGGCGGAGTAGCTTCTCGCTTGCTTCGCAGCGGCTCTCCTGCCGAACAGCCTCGCGACTTCCGGAACGGGGACGCGCGGCAAGGCGAAGGCTGATCCCCGGTCAGATCGCCGCCTTTGGAGCGTAGGACGCCGGGTCGAGCTTTGCCGGCCGGCCGGGCAGCGAGAGTTTTGCTTCGCGCGCAGGCGTGTGCGCGATGACCTTGCCGCGGCGGATCACATAAAGCCGCGTCGCGCGCAGGCGCACCGCCTCGATCGGGTCGGCCGCCTGCAGCAACACCATGTCGGCGTGCGCGCCGACATGAAGCCCGTATCCGTCGAGACCCATGATGCGGGCCGGAACTTCGGTCACCGCCTCGAAGGTCCAGCGGATTGCCTCGCGGCTCGTCATCGGGGCGCCGTGCACCGCCATATGCGCGACGTCGAGCAAGTCGGCGCCGCCGAGGCCGTACCAGGGATCCATCACGCAATCCTGGCCGAGCGCGACGGGTATTCCTTGCGCCCGCATCTCCGCGACGCGGGTCATTCCGCGCCGGCGCGGATAGGAGTCGTGCCGCCCTTGCAGCGTGAG
>DATJXI010000302.1:0-6104 GCA_035500275.1 Roseiarcus sp.
GCGGCGAGCGCCTCCTCCGCCTTCTCGCCCTGCGGGCCGCCGGCCTGCGCCATGTCGGGCCGCCCGCCGCCGCCCTTGCCGCCGAGCACCGACGAGCCGAGGCGCACGAGGTCGATCGCGTTGAAGCGCGTCGTCTGGTCGGCTGTAACCGCGACGACAAGGCTTGCCTTGCCGTCCTCGCCTTTGGCGGCGATTGCGACGACGCCGGAGCCGACGCTCTGCTTGGCCTCGTCGGCGAGGGATTTGAGGTCCTTCATGTCGACGCCGCTGACGGCGCGCGCGTAGAATTTGACGCCGGCGACGTCGCGAGCCGCCGGGGCGGCGCTCGAGCCGCCTCCCATGGCGAGCTTCCGCTTCGCCTCCGCAAGCGCGCGTTCGAGCCGGCGCCTCTCGTCGATCAGCGCCTCGAGGCGATGCTGAGCCTCCTCCGGCGGGGCGCGCAGAAGCGCTGCGAGCTCGGCAAGCGCATGTGAATCGGCGGTCAGGCGCTTGCGCGCCTCGTCTCGGGTCTTGGCTTCGATCCGGCGCACGCCGGCCGCCACCGCGCTTTCGCCGACAATCGAGATGAGGCCGATGTCGCCGGTTCGGGCGACATGCGTGCCGCCGCAAAGCTCGATCGAATAGGGGCGCTCGTGCGTGGCGTCGTCCTCGATGACGCCCATGCTGACGACCCTCACCTCGTCGCCATATTTCTCTCCGAAAAGGGCGCGCGCGCCGAGCGCGCGCGCGTCGTCGAGGCTCATGAGCCGCGTCGCGACCTCGGCGTTCTCAAGGACGACGCGGTTGGCGATGTCCTCGACGGCCGACAGCTCTTCCGGCGCAATCGGTTTCGGATGGGCGAAGTCGAAGCGCAGGCGATCCGGCGCGACGAGGGAGCCCTTCTGCGCGACATGGTCGCCGAGCACGAGCCGCAACGCCTCATGCAGGATATGGGTGGCGGAGTGGTTGGCGCGCGTCGCTGCCCGGGCCGCGTGA
Organism: Roseiarcus sp.; assembly: GCA_035500275.1. Classification (GTDB taxonomy): domain Bacteria; phylum Pseudomonadota; class Alphaproteobacteria; order Rhizobiales; family Beijerinckiaceae; genus Roseiarcus. The sequence goes on from DATJXI010000302.1 coordinate 976, forward strand.
TCGACGGCAAGCTCGACCGCGACGCCGGCGCGCGCCGTCCCCTCGACGATCGCCACGTCGTGGACGATGAGGTCGCCGAGCTTCTTGCGCGTGTCGGCTACCGCGGCGCGGAAACCGGGCGCAGCGATCTCGCCGACGTCGCCGACCTGACCTCCAGCTTCGCCGTAGAATGGGGTCTGGTTGAGAATGAGCGAGCCCTTCTCGCCCGGCTCGAGCGTGCCGACCTCGACGCCGTTCTTGACGATGGCTCGAATAACTCCCTCGGCGGTCTCGGCGTCATAGCCGAGAAAGTCCGTCGCCCCGACCCTTTCGCGCAAGCCGAACCAGACGGTTTCGGTGGCGGCTTCGCCCGAGCCCGCCCAAGCGCGTCTGGCTTCGACGCGCTGGCGCTCCATCGCGGCGTTGAACCCCTCGAGGTCGACCGAAAGGCCGCGCGCCCGCAGGGCGTCCTGGGTCAGGTCGAGGGGAAACCCATAAGTGTCGTAAAGGCGGAATGCCGTCTCGCCGGACAGAACGCCGCCCGTCGCGAGCGCGCGCGTCTCCTCGTCCAGGATCGCGAGACCGCGGGCGAGGGTGGCGCGAAAGCGCGTCTCCTCGAGCTTCAAAGTCTCGGTGATGAGCGCCTCGGCGCGAATGAGCTCCGGATAGGCCTGACCCATCTCCCGATTGAGCGCCGGTACGAGGCGCCACATGAGCGGCTCCCGCGCGCCGAGAAGCTGCGCATGGCGCATGGCGCGGCGCATGATGCGTCTCAGCACGTAGCCGCGCCCGTCGTTCGACGGCAGAACCCCGTCGGCGACGAGGAAGGCGGAGGCGCGCAGGTGGTCCGCGATGACGCGGTGCGAGGCGCGCTGCGGCCCGTCCGGGTCGACGCCGGTGAGGTCGGCGCTGGCGCTAATCAGCGCGCGGAAGAGGTCAATGTCGTAATTGTCGTGCACGCCCTGCAGGACGGCGGCGATGCGCTCAAGCCCCATGCCGGTGTCGATCGACGGGCGAGGCAGGTCGATGCGCGCGCCGCCCGGCAGCGTCTCGTACTGCATGAAGACGAGGTTCCAGATCTCGACGAAGCGGTCGCCGTCGGCGTCGGGGGAGCCTGGCGGCCCGCCGGGGATAGGATCGCCGTGGTCGTAGAAGATCTCGGAGCATGGCCCGCAGGGGCCGGTGTCGCCCATCGCCCAGAAATTGTCGCTCGTCGCGATGCGGACGATGCGCTCTTCGGGCAGGCCGGAGATCGCCTTCCAAAGACGGAAGGCGTCGTCGTCGTCGTAATAGACGGTGACCGTCAAACGGCTTTTTGGCAGGCCGAAGTCGCGCGTGAGCAAAGTCCAGGCGTAGTCGATCGCCTTTTCCTTGAAATAGTCGCCGAAGGAGAAGTTGCCGAGCATCTCGAAGAAAGTGTGGTGGCGGGCGGTGTAGCCGACGTTGTCGAGGTCGTTGTGTTTGCCGCCCGCGCGCACGCACTTCTGCGCGGTTGCTGCACGACCGTAAGCGCGCTTCTCGACCCCAGTGAAGACGTTCTTGAACTGCACCATGCCGGAGTTCGCGAACATGAGCGTCGGGTCATTGCGAGGAACGAGAGGGCTCGACGGCGCGACCTCGTGGCCGTTCCGGGCGAAGAACTGCAGAAAACTCGACCGGATCTCGTTGACGCCGCTCATGAAACGCTGCCTTTGGCGGGAATTTGGAGGCCGCTTTCTAGAACAGGGCATGAGAAAGCGCCAAGCGGAATTGTGGAGCGCGAAGGGCGGGCGCAAGGGCCCGAGCCGCCGATCTTGGCCGAAAAGTTGTGTCGATGGGGGAGGGCGCTCCGATGACGTTCGCGGCGACTCCCAAGGTTCGGCTCGGTCAGAGGCGATTCATGGCTTTTGCGCGGCGTCTTGCGATTTCCCGCAACTGCAGCATCCGGCTTTGTGCAGTTGCGTGCCCAGGAATTTGCCCCGGCTACCCGAAAAGCCGAAAAGTGAAACTTTCTTCGCCCCCCAAATGAAGACGAGGCGCCGCGAGAGCTGAGCTCGGGGGACCGGAAAAATGATCTTATAAAGAAAAGGCGGGGCGCGAGGGCGGGCAAATGCCCCGCCCCCGCGCGGGGACGCTTGGGATGGCGTTGCTCCGGACGGGCGGCGCTTTGCGGAGGCTCCGGACGCTGGAGAAGCGCCGCCTCATAGGAGCTTTAGCCCCCGGCGTCGTCCTCGTCCGACGGACCCGCGTTTTCGAGGATACGGTCAGCGAGGAGGCCAGCGTTCTCGCGGATGGCGCGCTCGACGCGCTCCGCCATTTCCGGATTGGCCTTGAGAGAGGCCTTGGCGTTCTCCCGCCCCTGGCCGAGCCGGACGCTGTCGAAGGAGAACCAGGCGCCCGACTTCTCGACGACGCCCGCCTTGACGCCGAGATCGATGAGCTCGCCAGCCTTCGATATGCCCTCGCCGTACATGATGTCGAATTCGACCTGCTTGAACGGCGGGGCGACCTTGTTCTTGACCACTTTGACGCGCGTCTGGTTTCCGACGACCTGGTCGCGGTCCTTGATCGCCCCAATGCGGCGGATGTCGAGCCGCACGGAGGCGTAGAACTTGAGCGCGTTGCCGCCCGTGGTCGTCTCGGGCGAACCGTACATGACGCCGATCTTCATTCGGATCTGGTTGATGAAGATCACGGTCGTGTTGGATCGCGAGATCGAGGCGGTGAGCTTGCGCAGGGCCTGGCTCATGAGGCGCGCCTGCAGACCCGGCTGGGAATCGCCCATTTCGCCTTCGATTTCGGCCCGCGGCGTGAGCGCAGCGACCGAATCGACGACCAGGACGTCGATCGCGCCGGAACGCACGAGGGTGTCGGTGATCTCGAGCGCCTGCTCGCCGGTGTCCGGCTGGGAAATGAGCAGGTCGTTGAGGTTGACGCCGAGCTTGCGCGCATAGATCGGGTCGAGCGCATGTTCCGCATCGACGAAGGCGCAGACGCCGCCCCGCTTCTGCGCCTCGGCGATGACGTGCAGGGTGAGCGTCGTCTTGCCCGACGCTTCGGGGCCGTAGACCTCGATCACCCGGCCGCGCGGCAGCCCGCCGACGCCGAGCGCAATGTCGAGGCCGAGCGATCCGGTCGGCACTGTGTCGATTTCCGCGGCCGGCTGGTTCTTTCCGAGCCGCATGATCGAGCCTTTGCCGAAGGCTCGTTCGATCTGGGACAGGGCGGCGTCGAGCGCCTTCGTCTTGTCCACGCTTGTCCCCTCTACCACGCGAAGAATCGGTTGGGTCATCGTCTTCGTCCTTCTCCCACGGTCAGGGTCCGATCCGCAACAGCGGCCTGGTGCGCTCCCCGTGGACAACAATATGTGCATGGTTTGTTCTCATACGCAAGTTCTTTTTTCGTCCGGATTGGGTTATAGCGCTTGACATTTTGAGCAGCGCTTTTGACCAGATCGACAGATGCGCGATTCCACTCATCTGGTCACGTTGTCGCATGTGAAGCTGGCAAGCGTTTACGAGGAGATAACCTCACTTGGTGAAACAACGGCGTCAACTTCCAGGAAGCTTGTGAACTTCGGATCGACAGCGTGAAACACGGCACAAAAATCAGCTAGGAAACTGCCTTGTTTCGTAAGGTTGTGTCGCGCCTGCCGTCCGACCGCGTGCATCACGAAATCAGCAACTTCCAGTGCTGGTTCACCTACTGTCTTCGGCATAAAGCCGCATTCGGTTGGTATCTGCTTTTCGCCCCGGCGGAAATCGAAGGACTGAAATGTCTCCTCAATACGAGCGTCCATTCTTTGCGACGCCTCAAAGACTATTTTTACTTCTTTACATAAGGTCATTTGTACTATCTGTTCTATTCGCTTTTCTAGCACCCCTTTCATCAACTGGATTCGATCCAGTTCGGTCAACAATGTCGTATTTGTGGTGAAAACAGCGCCAAAACGCCAAAAGTTGTGAGAACGAAAGAATTCTGCTACCGCTTCAAAGTCACCTGGCTTTGCAATGCTGGGTAACTTGTTTGCGTGAAGCGGTGCGTCAGGCGAACCTGCGATCCGTCGCCTCAGCTCTTTCCAAGGTCGATGAATTAGGCGCTCAATGTCGCGCCCCAATGCAGCACAGCCTCCAAGGCCATAAACCGGATGACCTTCCGGCAGCTCCTCGTGCCCGGTATCGTCCACAAATACTGTCAGGCAACGAGGTGTAATTATCAGTTGTGATTGAGCAAACCCATCGGTCAACGCACCGGCTCCAAGCAAAGTCGTAATCTTCGTCGCAGGCCTTCAGACAACTTCCGCTTCCCTGCCACCACCTTCGCCAAATTCGCCGGATCATATTCCAATTCCTTCGCCACCGCTGTCAGCCCCCGCTGCTCAACCTGCCCGGCCAGCCAATCCAACAACCCCTTATCCGATTCTCCCTGCTTCCGCTCCTCAACCGCCAGCGCAGACGCCGCCTCAAATAACCCGCGCAGTTCCGTGTCTGAAAGCTTCTTCGCCGCCTCCTCCTCCGACGGGATCGACCGCGTAGACACCTTGGCGGCGCGAGCAAGCCGGCGCTTCGAGACCGATCGGATGACCCCAAGCATCGGCACACGGTCGATCTCCGAGACCCCATAGCTGATGGTGAACTCATTGTCGGCCGACAGCGGCTCCTCGTCGTCCCACTTGTCAGCTTCCTTGCCAATGTCCTCGATTCCCTTGACGAGGACGTGCCGCCGGCGGGTCGGTCCGCGGTCCATGTAGTCGCCATCAAGGAATTTGGCCTCCGGGTGCCGGTGGTAGCCGCGAAGGGTCTCCGCGTACGTTCGGAGCCATTCTACTTCTACCGGCTCGCGCGTAACTCGATCTCGAATTCTTGGTAGCATCCGATACGGGTCGCGATTGTACGGCGACACCGGCTTCGGCTGTCGCCTTGCCTTGTCCGAGGTTTTCAAAAGTCCTTGCCGGGCCATTTCGTCAGGTCGCCGGGCATAGAACTCCAGAAGCAAGTTGAACGGCTTCACACGCTCCGCATAGGCCCTGTCCCGGTTGAAATCCCTGAACCATCCCAAGCGATCAGGCGTGGCGGCGGTGTATTGGCTGACCGCCGGATGGTTTAGTTCCTCGCGCCAGTCGAACTGAAGCTCATTCGGATTATCGCTCTGGATGGATCTGATGATTTGCA
>DATJXI010000303.1:0-5631 GCA_035500275.1 Roseiarcus sp.
TCCGGCGATCAATTTCGTCAGTCCCGAAAGACACCGGCATGTCAGCCAGCGCAAGCCAAGCCGACCGGGGCGAGCCATTTTCTCACGCTGTCAATTCGCGGAAAGGCCCAAATGAATTTTTCCGCGATTTTCCGCCTAACCAACTGAAAAGGCTCGATTCCGGCGCATTTTTCCGCTTATTTTCGCATCTTTTTCGCCTTTTTTCGCATCTTTTCCGCGTTTTCGAAGGCGAAAAAATGCGAAAAACGCGCCTTTTGCGCCCTGAGCGGGGCCAAAAGCAGGCCTTCATTGCGCGCAATCGCGCCCGGCGCCTACCTCCCCTCCCCCGCGTCGAAATCCTCGCAAGAGCGGCCGAAGGCGGAGAGGGCGTCGGCCAAATAGTCCGGCAGGAGCGGCATGCCGAGCAGATATCGCCAGGCTGGCGCGTCGTTGGGCCCGCGCTCGGCCGCCGCCTTGACGGCGTTCTCCCAATCGCCGGCCTCGAAGTCGCCCCGGCCGATCCAGGCGAGCGCCAGAAGCGCCGCGGTCTCATCGACATCGAGATCGCGGATGTATTCAATGAGCTCGCGCACCATCGAGTTGTCGGCGTCGGTGAGCGCGACGCGCTCGCCGTCCTCGGTCGGGTTCGAGGCGTCCGAGTCGATTCCGACGTCGGCGCCCAAACGGTCGCGCGCCATCTCGATGATGAAACACACCTTCTCCGGATTGATCTCCGGCATCGGGGGTAGGCTCTCGTCGATGACCCGCATCTTCCCGCCTCTTTTGTATTTCTTATGCACGGCTTACGCCGCCGCGCGAGCGCTCGTTTGCGGCAGGTCAAATCGGCCTAAGAGAAACCTCGCGTCGCCGCGCATCGCTCCGCAATCGAAGGGCGGCGGTCCCTACTCCACCGTGACCGATTTCGCCAGATTGCGCGGCTGGTCGGCGTCTTTGCCCATGATGACCGCCGTATGATAGGCGAGCATCTGGACCGGCGCCGCGTAGACGATCGGCGCGAAATTGGCCCCCATGTCGGGCATCGCCAGGAAATGCTCGACCGCCACCGAAGCCTCCTCGGCCGCGCGCTTCTCGCCGATGAGCACGATGCGCCCGCCGCGCGCCGCCACCTCCTGCATGTTGGAGACGGTCTTCTCGAACACCCCGTCGCGGGGCGCGAGCACGATGACCGGCATCGCTTCGTCGATGAGCGCGATCGGCCCGTGCTTGAGTTCGCCAGCCGCATAACCTTCGGCGTGGATATAGCTTAATTCCTTGAGTTTTAACGCCCCCTCGAGCGCCAGCGGATAGGCGGTGCCGCGGCCAAGGTAGAGGACGTCGCGCGCGCGGGCGATGGCGTGCGCAAGGCTCTCGGCGGCGGGCTCGAGCTTCAGCGCTTCGGCCAGCAGGCCGGGCGTCGCGATGAGCTCCTCGATGAGCGCGCCTTCCTGCGCCTCGTCGATCTCGGCCCGGGCCTTGCCCAGGCCGATGGCGAGCGCCGCCAGCGCCGCGAGCTGGCAGGTAAACGCCTTGGTCGAGGCGACGCCGATCTCGGGGCCGGCGAGCGTCGGGGCCGGCGCGTCGGTCTGCCTTGCGATGCTCGATGTAGGCACGTTGACGACGCCGACCGTCTTCGCGCCCCTCTCCTTCACGTAGCGGAGCGATGCGAGCGTGTCGGCCGTCTCGCCGGACTGCGAGACGACGATGGCGAGGCCTCCCACGTCCACCGGCGCCTCGCGGTAGCGGTATTCGGAGGCGACGTCGATCTCGACCGGCAGCCGCGCGAAGCGCTCGATCCAGTATTTGCCGATGAGGCCGGCCATATAGGCGGTGCCGCAGCCGATGATGGAGACGCGCGACAGCGTCTTCGGATCGACCGGCCAGAGAAAGGGTTTGAGCCGCAGCGCGGCCATATCTACGTAATGGGCGATGGTGTGGCCGACGACCTCGGGCTGCTCGTGGATCTCCTTGGTCATGAAATGCCGGTAGTTGCCCTTCTCGGCGAGCAGGCTGCCCGCCGGGCTGCGCTGGATCGGCCGCCTCACCTCCGCGCCGGAAGCGTCATGGAATTCGGCCTTGTCGCGCGTGAGGACGACCCAGTCGCCCTCTTCGAGATAGGCGATGCGGTCGGTGAACGGGGCAAGCGCGAGCGCGTCGGAGCCAAGATACATCTCCCCCTCGCCGTAGCCGACGGCGAGCGGCGCGCCTTCGCGCGCGCCGATGAGCAGGTTCTCCTCGCCCTCGAACAGATAGACGAGGGCGAAGGCGCCGCGCAGCCGCTTGAGCGCCGCATGGACCGCCTCCGCGGGCGACTTGCCCTGCGCCATTTCGTCCTCGACCGCGAAGGCGGCGATTTCGGAATCCGTCTCGGTGGCGAATTCGTAGCCCTTGGCGGACAATTCCGCCCGCAGCGCGCGGAAATTCTCTATGATGCCGTTGTGCACGACGGCCACGCCGCGGGCGGCATGGGGGTGGGCGTTGACCTCAGTGGGGCGCCCGTGCGTCGCCCAGCGCGTATGGCCGATGCCGATTGAGCCTTTCAGCGGCGCGACCGCGAGTTTCGCCTCGAGGTTTTTGAGCTTGCCCTCGGCCCGCCGGCGCTCGAGCCTGCCGTCCTCCAAAGTCGCGACTCCGGCCGAGTCGTAGCCGCGATATTCCAGCCGCTTCAGCGCCTCGACGATCGAACCGGCGACCGGCCCGGACCCGAGCACCCCCACGATTCCGCACATTTCGAAATCCCCGTCGCTCCTCGCGCGAAAGCAAGCGTTAGGCCACGCCGCCCGGCTTTCACAAGTCACATTGCGCGACGCAATATAAGACCATTGTCCTTAACCCGGGATTTGCTCAAGGCCCGGCCTTCGGATCGCCAATGAACGCGAGGCGGTCTGCGGCGCCCGAAAGAAGGACGTTCGATGACCATCGGCGTCATCCGCTTCTGGCGGCCGCAAGGTCATCCTGAGCCGCTCTCGCTTTTCTTGAAGCTTAGCTTAGCGATAGTTTATCGATTACGTCAGGGGTCGCATAGTTCGTCCAGGCGTCTTCCCCCAAGACCCGTGCCGCTCCGTTTCAAAGGGAGGTTCAGGATGGCGCACGTGATAAGATACAGATTTGCGCTGGGGGCAGCGTTTGTCCTCGCGGCGACCCATGCTTTCGCGCATGCGCAGCTAAAAAAGTCCACCCCTGCGGCCGGTGCGACAGTCGCCCCGCCGAACGAGATTCGGCTTGAATTCAGCGAGGGGGTCGAGCCGATCTTTTCCGGCGCAATGCTGAAGGCGGCGGGCGGAGCTTCCGAGCCTCTGCGTCCGCCGAAGCTCGATCCCAACGACAGCAAGGCGCTGATTGTGCCGATCCCCAGGACGTTGTCGCCGGGCCGCTATTCGGTGCGCTGGCATGCGACATCTGTCGACAGGCGCCGCACCCAGGGAACGTTCCAGTTCACGGTGAAGTGAGCGCCGCCTTTCCAGCGCCTCGACTCAAACGGACGGCGGAAAATGATCGGCGTCAAAATGGGACGCACGGCGCCGCTGCCTGACTCAGTTGGCGGCCGGTCAGGCCATCGATCGTCTGATCGATACAGTTGCCATTTGACAACTGAGTTCGTTTGATAATCGTGGTTCCTTGCTGCCTGACGCCAATAACCCGCACCGGCTGGGGCTGGGTAGCGGTAGCCTGAGCGAGAGCCGATCCCACAAGAGAACCCGCACTGGGACTTGCAAAGAGATCTCTGGTGATGACCCAGCGATTAACTTGCCGATCGGGAATTCTTAGAGGAACCAGGGTCAGAAGAATGTCACCGGAAGGGCATGGCAGCAGGTGAATCTGATAATCGATCGGAGACCTGGTTTCTAAAGAGTCGATATCCCCGCCCTTCAGGCATCCCGCGTTTCTTTCCCACGCGTGGAGCTGCCCCAAAGCTTCCTTGGTGTCTCCAAACGGCGAAAGCCCGTAACCAATTGCGGTCGCCCACTGAACGAACTGAAAGATCGCCGGGACTAGCACAACGACTAAAGTCGGATACATAAGGAACCACTGCCACCATCGCCGTGGTGCTTGTGGCTCTGCTCTCGCCGATCGCGGGGCTACCGCACCGGGTTGGCCCATCATTGCCTCCCCGTCACCGAGACGCAGGACATTTCCTTATCGCGCTGATCTCGGGGCTACGCAATCTGTGTCTCGCCAGCGGTCACTCCAATGGGATAACGGTGGGCGATTGGGCCGGCCGATTGCTGCGTTGCAGTCTCATTGACGGTGGCGGTTGGGCTTCGAGTTGACCCGTTCTTTTCGGCCTGCGGCGACGGCTCTTCGTCAGAATTGAGCAGCGGACCATCCTCAACGTCCGAGTTGGCGCGTGCCACAAAGGCGCGCAGGGCCTCTCTCCATCGACCATATCGCTTGATGTGGGCATCGGGACCAACGGCCGATGGAGGCCGCTTGCCGTGACCCCCTGGCTTTCCTCCATCTGAAGCTAGAGTCCGATCCGAACGAAGGACCGGACGATGAAGCGATCGAGGTTTACGGAAGAGCAGATCATTGGGATTTTGCGCGAGCAGGCGGCGGGCCTGTCGACCGCTGACGTCGGCCGCAAGCCTGGGATCAGCAGCGCGACCATTTACACATGGAAGGCCAAGTTCGGCGCGCTGGAGATCTCGGACGCCAAGCGGCTGAAGCAGTTCGAGGATGAGAACGCGAAGCTGAAGCGGCTTTTGGCCGACGCCATGCTCGACGCCGCCGCGCTGAAGGATCTGCTGTCAAAAAAATGGTGACGCCTGCCGCCAAGCGCGAAGCTGTCGCTCATCTCGTGGGAACCCATGAGATGAGCGAGCGCCGGGCGTGTCGCCTGCTAAAGGCCGATCGGAAGGCCGCCCGCTCCCGTTCCCGGCGACCTCACGACGAAGAGCTTCGACATCGCTTGCGAGAGCTGGCGGCCGAGCAGCGTCGTTTCGGCTATCGCCGCCTGCATGTGCTGCTGCGCGCCGAGGACCATGCTGTGAACCGCAAGAAGACCCAGCGGCTCTATCGCGAGGAAGGCCTGACGGTGCGAAAGCGCAAGGGACGGAGCGCGCCGCGGGGTCTCGCGCGCCGATCCTTATCGAAGCGCAACGCCCGCTGCTCCGTCGACTTCGTCCATGACCAGCTCTCGGACGGTCGGCGCTTCCGGATCCTCAATGTGATCGACGACGTCACCAAGGAATGCCTGGCGGCGCTCGCCGACGCCTCGATCTCGGGGCGGCGCGTGGCCGCGCACTCGACGCCGTCATCGCCTGGCGCGGCAGGCCGGACTGGATCGTCTCCGACCATGGGACCGAGTTTACCTCAAATGCAATGCTCGCCTGGGCGCAGGGGCGCCGGATCGCCTGACATTTCATCGCGCCGGGCAAGCGGATGCCGAACGGGATACGCGAACCGTTCAACGGGATCGGCGGTCCAGGTGAAGGGCTGCGATTGCTGATTGTGCTCTGCGAGGAAGCGGTTGATCGCGGCTTGCAGGTCGGCGACCGACCGAAAGACGCCGCGCTTGAGCCTGCGCTTTGTGAGGGTGGCGAAGAATCCGTCGACCACGTTGAGCCAGGACGCTGAAGTCGGTGTGAAATGGAACGTCCAGCGCGGATGGCGTTCGGGCCACCGGCGGGCGTTGGGATGCTTATGGGCGGCGTA
>DATJXI010000304.1:0-8619 GCA_035500275.1 Roseiarcus sp.
CCTTTGCCGTTTTTGTCCGCGAATCGGGAGTTTTCAATGGGTTGCGGCGCCTTTTTGGTCCGACCCGGCTTTGCCGGGGCGATGGAAAAGCAGGGAGGATAAGAAAATCTAAGCAAAATATAGACGTAAGTTCCGCATTAAAAGTATTGATGATGATCTACGGTGAGTATGCCAGTTGACGGAAACTATCGAAGAGCATATACTGCCCCCGTATGGTTTGAGTTTTCTTCACATGCCTTCGGCATAGGCTACAATCTCTTGGCACCTATAGCCTGCGGCGTTTGGATTTCGCTGCCATTCCCGGAAAAAGCGGGAAGTCAACACGGGTGGTCTCGCCAGGCCGCGCCCAGCCTACGAAGCCGCGTGGAAGGCCGTCCGCCGTCAACTGGCGAAGGGCGGGGGAAATCGCGGTACGGGGAGGCCGCGCAGCTCATCGCCGCATGGCCGCGCTCAGCGACCCCAAGGAATACGCGGCCTTCGTCGCGGGCCTCAAGACGCGATTCTCCCGCAAGCGCAATTTCATGAAGCTGTTGGCGTGACGCGCGCGCTTTACGCCGCCGCCCATGAGCATCTCGCTTCAGCGGCGTCAGCGTCGGGGACTCTGACGAGCGCCTTGCTTGTGCTCACTTGTGCTCGACGAAGAGAATTTGACAGACGCTGTCGCCGTCATTCTCGATGTAGTGAACGATCGGCGCCTGTCCGGCGGCGCTGCCCGCTGGTCGACTCCACTGGACCGAGGTTCCGTCCGGAAACCCGACCCGCATGTTCTCGCAGTTGGTAAGAGCGTAGCTCACAAGCGCCGGATGTTTGTGCATGGCGTCGCGTTGGCCGGGCTTCCACGTTGACAAGACCATTCGCAAGTCGCCGCTCTCCGCCACCACTTTGTACACATCCGGCGATGCTGTGACGGCGTCCGGATAGGCCTCGTCCGCCTTCGCTGCGCCAAAGGCGCCCATCCCGGCCATCATGAGCGCCGACAAAGCCAAGACCTTGATGACTGAAGCTCGCATCGTCGCCTCCGCAGGTCTGGAATACTTTCCAATCATGTCGCAGAAACCGATGGGCGTCATTGACCCGCATCAATGCATTTTCTCGCCGGTGCAATAGAGAGAACTCGCTAAGCTAAGGAGGGCGTCATGAAGACCGATGTCTGCCTGCTTTCAGCCGCGGTAGGGGCCGCAGGAGTCATTATCGCGTCGGCTGCGATTCCTGCGGAGCTACCGAGGGAGGGCGCTTTCGACGCCGCAGTCATCCTCAAAGGAAGACCCCTTCAGTCGAACGCTGTGGGGAAAACGAGCGAAGCGGAGTTCGGCGCGTGGGAAGGGGGCGGACCATGGTCGGTCACTGGTCCTTTTCCGCCGATAAGAGAACACGTCTTGGCCTTGTATCAAATCATGAACGGCATGATCGAGAGCCACTCGTACAACATCGACACCGATTCCGATGGGGATCAGATTGTATGGAAAGGAGGGCCTGAGCCGAGACTGAGAAGCGTTCCCACCGAACACGGCACTTTGCAGGCGATTTACGGCACCGGCAAGTACGCGGGGATATCGGGAACCAACAAGTATATCTGCGAGCACACTCAAAGCGCGTCAGGGGAGACGGTGAGTTGCCGTGGCCAGATCACTTACAAGTTGCCGTGAGAGCGCTCCGCGCGCCGCCGCAAGCGACTGCGGCGAGATTGAGCAGAACACCGACATTGAGGGCTCAGGCAAAGCTCACGGCGCAGGCCCGCGGAAGACATCCAGCAGCATCGGCTGCTCGAAGCGATAGTCGCCCGCCTCTGTACGCCCAGCCTGGAACAACGCGCGCACCTCGTCGGTCTCGACCTGCTCGCGGCGGATTGTGTTGAAGGTTTGGCCCGTGAACCGCGCGACCATCGCCTCGAAATCGGCGTAGCGCGGGTGCTGCACATAGCGAAACCGGTCAAACTCGCGGAACAGGCGCGGGGCGCTGTTCACGAGCGCGGCCTGCGCGGCCTTGCGCGCCCGCGTCTCGTCGTTGAACGGACGCATGATGGGAAAGTGGGTTCCCTCCATCCCCGGCTCGATCACGCAGAGAAAGCCGGCTTCGGGTCTCAGCACGCGCGCGGCTTCGGCAAGCGTGGCCTCCATCGCCTCGACCGGGACGTGATGCAGGGAGCGGAAGAAGATCACCCCGTCCGCCGAACCCGACTCGACCGGCAGGCGCTCCGCTCGGGCCTCGTGAAAGACGACGCCCAGCGTCGCTGCGGCGGCGCGGTTCTTCGCCGCCTGGACGGGATCGGGCTCGACGCCGATGACGTCCGCGCCCATCGCGGCGAGTTCGCGCGACGACTTTCCGGCCCCGCAGCCGACATCGACGATCGTGAGCCCGGCGACCGAAATCAGCGCCGCGACCGCGTCGGCGTCGCTACGCTCTCCGAGATGCTTGCGGTCCGTCATTGCGCGCCCTTTTGCATTGGCCGCTCGCATGTAGCGGCGCGTCGCAGGGCGACTCAAGTCTCGTTTCCGCGGGGATGACATTTGCAGCGATTGGCGCGCCCGCGAAGGGGCGCGCCCTCCGCCAAAGTTCGTCCACAGATCATTGCCCGCTCGCCTTCCGCGCGCTCTCCGCATTGCCGATACTTCGGCGCTGCCGAATCGAACGGAGAGGAAGATGGCGCCGAGCCAGCGCGTATGGATGAACCGTATTTGAGGCCGCCAGTTTGAAAACGGATTTGAACCTCCGCTTCGATCTTGGAGCGCTCGAGACGCTGGCCGGTGAGAAAGTCTTCGGCCGCGGCCAAGCCTATCATCGCGACGGGCATGTGCGCATCCTCGCCTTCGACGCCCGGCGCGTGCTGGCCGAGGTCGAGGGTTCGGAGGACTATCGGGTCGAGCTCAGCGGTCGCGGCGCTGATATCGGCGGAAAGTGTTCCTGTCCGGCGTTCGAGGACTGGGGTTTCTGCAAACACATGGTCGCAACGGCGCTCGCCGCCAACGACGCTGAGCTTGATGGGCGGGACACCCCCGACCCGTTCGACCGCATTCGAGAGCATCTCAAAGCCAAGAGCGTCGATGAGCTTGTCGAGCTCGTCGTCGGCCTTGCCGAGGCCGATTCGGCGCTCTTCCGCAAACTGGACCTGGCGGCCGCTGCGCTCGTGGCGGACGACGCAACGCTGAAGGCCCGGCTGAAGGACGCCATCGACCGGGTGACCCGGACCGGCGGCTACGTCGACTACGGCGGGGCGCGCGACTGGGCGGACCGCGTGAACGAAGCGCTCGACGCGGTCGCGGACCTCGCCTCCGGACCGCGCGCGAAACTCGCGCTGGAGATGGCCGAGCATGCGGTGGACCGGATCGACGAGGCGCTCAACGAAATCGACGATTCGGACGGATATTGTGGCGGTTGTCTCGCGAGCGCGGCCGCGATTCATCTGGACGCCGCGCGGGCGGCGAAGCCGGACCCGATGGAATTGGCGCGGCGCCTTTTTGCCCGCGAGATGGACGAAGATTTCGAGGCGTTCCATGGCGCCGTCGGGACGTATGAAGACGTTCTCGGGGAGGAGGGGCTCGCCGAATACCGGCGCTTGGCAAGCGAAGCCTGGAAAAAGCTCCCGGCCAAAGCCGCGGGGCAAAAAGGCGGCGAGGATCACGGCGCGGCATATGGCCGGCTCGTCGGCATTCTCGATTTCTTCGCCGAGCGCGACGGCGACGTCGAGACGCGGATCGCGCTGCGGGCGAAGGACCTCTCGACGCCGTGGCGCTACTTCGAGCTGGCGGAGTTCTGCTGCTCGCAGGGCCGCAAGAGCGAAGCGCTCGCCTGGGCGGAGGAGGGTCTGTGGGCGTTCGAGGACGATCGGACCGCCGATCGGCTCGTGGACCTGGCGGTCGCGCTCTTGACCGAGGGGGGCCGGACGACAGAGGCCGAGGCGCACCTCTGGCGCGCGTTCGAAAAGGCGCCGAGCGAAGCAGGGTATCGCAAGCTAAAGGATCTCTGCGGACACGCGGCGCGCGAGCGCGCGCTGGCGACGCTCGAAGCGTGGCTCAAGAAGGAGAAACCGTCTCTATGGCGTTCGCCGGCGGATGTCCTTGTGCGTATCCTGATGGTCGAGCAGGACTATGACGCCGCCTGGAAAGCTGTTCGCCGCCATGACGCATCAAAAAGCGTGAGGGAGGAGCTCGCTCGCGAATCCGAGGCCACGCATCCGAAGGAGGCACTGGAAATCTTCGGCCAACGAGTCGAGGAATTGGCGGAGCGCGGGGGAAATCGCGAGTACGCCGAGGCCGCCCAACTCATCGCCCGCATGGCCGCCTTGCGAGATCCCAAAGAACACGCGGCCTATGTCGCGGGCCTCAAGACGCGGTTTGCCCGCAAACGCAATTTCATGAAGCGGCTGGCGTGACGCAGGGCGTTTTCGCGTCGCTTCGGCTCGGTTATGTCAATCTCGCTTCACGGCGAGCGCGAGGCGTTGCGGTCGGCGCGGCCATGTGCAGGATCGTTGCTGTGACTTCTCTGGCTCGAAAGGACATGCGGAATGGCTGAGCATCCTCCCGTTTGCGTCGTCGCCGGAATTGGCCCCGGCAATGGCGAGGCGCTCGCCCGCCGCTTCTCGGCCGACGGCTATGCGGTCGCGATGCTTTCGCGGCGAGCCGACCTGGCCGCGAAGCTGGCGGCCGAACTGCCGCGAGCGAAGGCCTATGCTTGCGACGTCGCCGACGCCGCCTCGGCGGCCTCCGCGTTCGAGGCGGTTCGCGCGGGTATGGGCGAAGTCGACGTGCTCGTTTTCAACGCCGGATCGGGCGTCTGGGGCTCGATCGAGGACGTCGCGCCTGAGGATTTCGAACACGCCTGGCGCGTCAATACGCTCGGCCTCTTTCTAAGCTCTCGTCAGGTCATTCCCGCCATGAAACGGGTAGGGCGGGGGGCGATCGTCGTCATCGGCGCGACCGCCTCGCGCAGGGGCGTGGCGGGAACCGCGGCCTTCGCCCCGGCGAAAATGGCGCAGCGCGGTCTCGCCGAATCGATGGCGCGCCATCTCTGGCCGGCGGGGATCCATGTGGCGCTCATCATCGTGGACGGGCAAGTGCGCTCGTCCGCAGCGCTTTCGCGCTTTCCCGGCCGCGGCGAGGATACGTTCATCGCCCCGTCCGGCGTCGCCGCCATCGCCGCCAACCTCGTGAAACAGGACCGCACGGCCTGGAGCTTCGAGGTCGAGGCGCGGCCGTATCTGGAGAAGTGGTAAGGCGCGCTCCGATAGCATCCGAACGCGCACTTCCACCGGAACTCTAGACCCGGTCGAACCCTTACTCCCAACCCTCGCCCCGAGATGGGAGAGGGAAGCCAAGGAGAGGTCCATGACGCAAGCCGGAACGAAGGACCACCCCATCACCATCGAGCCGCTCGCCGGGCGCGTCACCGCCGTCTGGCGCGGAAAGACGGTCGCCGACAGCGCGCGCGCCCTCGAACTCAACGAGGCCGGCTACAAGCCCGTCGTCTATTTTCCCCGCGCGGACGCGAATATGAGCGCCCTCGAGCGAACCGACCGCGTCACGAGTTGCCCTTACAAGGGTCGGGCGAACTACTACTCGCTCGTCGGCGAGAATGCGCGCGACGAGAATGCGGTCTGGACCTATGAGACGCCGATTGCAGCCGTCGCCGAGATCGCGGGCCATCTCGCCTTCTACCCGAACCGGGTGGAGGTGAAACGCGGTCGAGCGGCACTAGCCTGAAAGACAGGACCCTTCCTCGTCGCCGGCTCTGCCGACGGCGCCGGTAATGGCGGACTGAATGGTACGTCGGGCACGATTACGATCGAACTGAGCTCGCCCGTCACCGAAGCGGGAGGGTTCATCAACCATGCTTTCCAGAATGGTAATCCGGGTGCGTATGCGACGCCCAAGATCGCGGCTTACGCTGTCGAACGCCTACATCGGCGTCACCGACGTGACGATCGGGACTTCAGAACCTGTGCCTGAGGCCTCGACATTGGCCATGCTGCCGGCCGGATTCCTTGGTATTTGGTGGGCTGGGTCCAGCGCGTCGCGCAAGGGAATGCGAGGTTTGTCGCGACCTGAGGACGACGGCGCACGGCGAAACGATCAAAGGGCTGCCGACGAGGCGGCCCTTCTTGCGTATTCGTCGGTTGTCCTCCGCGGTCTTCTCGAGCGGGACGAGACGTTCGAGTTCTTGGGAACGCGCGCGACGAGAACGCGGTCTGGATCTACGAGACGTCGATTGCGGCAGTCGCCGAAATCGCCGGTCATCTCGCCTTCTATCCGAACCGGGTGGAGGTTCGACCGGATGAAGGCGGCGAGGGACTCGCCTCTGGTGCTCGTTGTGCGACGGGAATGAGAGAGGCTATAGCCCGCGCTGCGCCGGCCGCGCGGCGGATTCGAGGTCGCCTCTGAGGCGCAAGTCGGAAGTCGGACGGCGTCGTTGGAGTGGGCGGGGGCGTGGCGATCGGTTCGAGTGTCAACGTCGGGAGATGGTCAGGACTAGCCCCGGTCCGACATCGCAGACTGTCCGCTGGGGCGTTCGTCGTCGCCGCTGCAGCGCTTGCCGGCTGCGCGCCGGTCGGGCCCGATTTTGTGCGGCCGGCAGCGATCGTCTCGCCGGAATACAAAGAGATCAAGGGCTGGAAGGTCGCGACGCCGCGGGCGAGCGAGCCGAAGGGCGAGTGGTGGAGCGTCTTCCGCGATCAGGAGCTCGATCGGCTGGAGCGGGTCGTCTCTGTGTCGAACCAGACGGTCAAGGCGGATGAGGCGAACTATCGAGAGGCGTTGGCGCTCATCAACGAAGCGCGCGCCGGCCTTTTTCCGACGATCAACGCAACCGCTTCCACTGTGCACAGCTCTCCCGCAACGCGCCATTCTGCCGCGTTCACCTCGCTCGTGGCGGAAGGCTCGGGACTCTGGACGCTCGACATCTGGGGCCAAGTGAGGCGCCAGATCGAGGCCCAGGGGGCAGGCGCGGAGCTGAGCGCCGCCCTTCTCGCCAACGCCACGCTCTCCGCGCAAGCGTCGCTGGCGCTCGCCTATGTGACGCTCCGACAGGCCGATTCGCTCGAAGATCTTCTGAGGCGGACGCTCGATGACTACAAGCGTTCACTCGAAATCGCGCAGAACCAGTACAACGCCGGCACGGCCGCCAAGTCCGACGTCATCACGGCGCAGGCGCAGGTGCTCAACGCGGAGTCGCAGCTCATCGCCGCGGGCCTTGCGCGGGCGACGGCTGAGCATGCGATCGCGGCGCTGATGGGCCGTCCCCCGGCCGGCCTTTCCATCTCGCACGGGGCTCTCTCAACACGCGTGCCGCGGATCCCGGTCGGCTTGCCCTCGTCCCTGCTTGAGCGCCGGCCGGACGTCGCCGCGGGGGAGGAGTCGATGCGGCAGGCCAACGCCGAAATCGGCGTCGCCTTCGCCGGCTATTTCCCGGCAATTTCGCTCTCCGGCCTCTACGGCTATGCCGGCGACCCATGGCTCGGGCAGCTCAATTCGGTCAACCCCGTCTGGTCGTTCGGCGCCTCGCTCGCCCAGCCGATCTTCAACGGCGGACTCACCGGCGCGCAGGTCGAGGCGGCCCGGCAGATCTACGAGCAGACAGTCGCCAGCTATCGTCAGACCGTGCTGACGGCGATCCAGCAGGTCGAGGACGCGCTGTCCTCGATCCGCATCTTGACTCGCCAGGCCAAGGTCCAGGCGGAGGATGTGCGCGTGTCCCGGCAGGCGACGCAGATCGCGCTCAACGAATACCGCGCCGGGACGCAATCCTTCACAACCGTGGTCCAGAACGAGACGCAGCAGCTCGTGGTCGAGGAGGGGATGCTCGCGACTGAGGCGCAATTGCAGGCCGCCGCGGTCAATCTCATCGTCGCGCTCGGCGGCGGCTGGAGCCAGAATGAGTTGCCCGACGCCGCGGTCGAATCCGCGGCGTTTCCAGCGAAGCCTTGAAGCGGCGTCAATCAGGCTTGGGACAAATGCGGGTCTTCAGTCCGCCCGCGACAGCACGGCGCCCTCCAATGGCCGTAATTTCAGGGCGACCGCCACGGTCTCGCCGTCACGGTCGGGGAACGAGGAGAGGAGGACGCGCGAGCCGGAAGGAACCGCGACGCGCGCCGGCGCATCGCTGAGGTTGAGCGCGACAATTATTGGCTGGTCGCCGTCGGCGGCGCGTTCGAAAATCAAGCACCCGTCCTCACAGCCAATCCTCCCGTAAGCGCCAAACTGCAGCGTCTTTCGCGCGCGGCGAAGCGCGATGAGGCGGCGATAGAGGTTCAGAATTGACAGCTTGTCCTCGCGCATGGCGGCGACGTTGCGGCTCGCCCAATCCGGATGAACAGGGAGCCAGGGCGCGCCCGTCGTGAAGCCCGCGTTCGCCGATGCGTCCCAGGCCATGGGGGTGCGGGCAGGATCGCGACCGTGGCCGGGGTCGCGACGCTCGACGGGATCGTGGGCCTGCTCGCGAGGAATATGGCCGTCGGGGATGCCGAGTTCGTCGCCGTAATAAAGCGTCGGCGTGCCGCGCAGCGTCAGCAGCGCCATCGCAGCGAGCCGCGCCTTCGACTCTCCCAATCTGCTTGCGACCCGCCTTTTGTCGTGATTGCCGAGGACCCAGTTCGGCCAGGCGCCGGGGGGCAGTGACGCCTCATAGTCC
>DATJXI010000305.1:0-11167 GCA_035500275.1 Roseiarcus sp.
CTGCGCATCTTCTTCTGGAACCGATTTTTCCTTTGCGGCTGGGCGGGTTTCATCCACGCCATGACCGGCGCGGTCTATTCGTTCATGACGGAGGCCATGCACCGCCAGTTCTATCACGCCCGGAAGCGCCGATGACTCCGGACGAAGGGGCGGCCGCCCCGGCGCTGGCGCTGGAGGACGTCGAGGTCATCATCCCCAACCTCAAGCGGCGATATTCCGGCGGAACGGCGGTGAACCGCACGATCGCGCCCCTGATCGCGAGGAGATGCGAGGCCGTCTGGTTCGGCCCGGACCGCCCGGACGGCATTGCGGGTTTGAAGCTTGCCGATCTCTTTCGGATGCGGTTCGTCCACTCGAGGCGCCGCCCGGTTCGCGTTTGGCATGCGCGGCGCAATTCGGAGATGCTCGTCGGGCTTCTGCTCAAGCTTTTCGGCTGGCGCCTCGCGCTCATCTTCAATTCCGCCGGGCAGCGCAAGCATTCCATCTACACCGATTTCCTCATTGATCGGATGGACGAGATCATCGCGACAAGCGAAACGTCGGCGTCTTTCCTGCGCCGGCCGGCCACCGTCATCCATCACGGCATCGATACGGAGACCTACTCGCCGCCGGACGACCGGCTCGCCGCCTTCGCGGCGACCGGTCTGCCCGGAAAATACGGGATCGGGACTTTCGGCCGGCTGCGCCGGCAAAAGGGCACGGACCTTTTCGTCGAGGCGATGTGCCGACTCTTGCCGAAATATCCTGACTTTACCGCCGTGGTGGTCGGCTACGTGTCGGTGGACAACCTACCCTTCGTGGAGAAGCTGAAGCAGCGGGTGGGGGCGGCCGGGCTTGCCGAGCGCATCCGCTTCCTCGGCGAATTGCCAATCGAGGAGGTGCCGCGCTGGTATGAGCGCGTCTCGATCTACGTCTTCGCCTCGCGGGTGGAGGGCTTTGGCCTCACGATGCTGGAAGCGATGGCGGCCGGCGCCGCGGTCGTCGCGACCCGCGCGGGCGCCGCCGAGACGGTCATCGCCGACGGCGAGGACGGCGTGCTCGCGCCGGTCGGCGACGCCGACGCGCTTGCCGCGGCGCTCGAGCCGCTCATGCGCGATCCGGCGCGCCTGGCCAAGATGGGAGCGAAGGCGCGGGCGAAGGTCGTCGAGGACTTCAACCGCGACCGGGAGGTGGATCAGATCGTCGCGGTCTACCGGCGATTGTTGAAAGACCGAGCGGCATAGACGGGGCCGGCTTTGTGGTGGGGGGCTGAAGCCGAGCGCAGGGCCGGAGACGGAGGCCGGACAACTCGCCCCAGTCGCGAAAGCGTTCGCGCCCTCTCCGGCTCGTGATGCCTTTGCGGCCTTCTTGACCTTGGAAGGGTCTTGGCCGTGGGCCAAGGTCTTCCTGGCGCCTTCGCGGGCGTCCCGAGCGTCTTCCAAACCGACTTCGGGATACACGCGTATGCGAGTGTCTTTTGAGCGCCTCCGAAGCGATAAGCGAGTCGCCAGCGTCTTGCGCCATCAGGCGTAGTGTAGCGAGGTCAGTAAGGGCCATGTTGGTGCCGACGGGCGGCGGACGCGCCGCATACCAACGAATCTACCAACGATTCTGTCGGACGCAAGCGGACGTCCCGGGGCGCGACCGGACCCTTGCTTACGACTAACTCACTGAGTATTTGAAGTTTTCTGACCAATTCAGACGTCTGCAAACGTCAAAATGGTGCCCAGGAAAGGACTCGAACCTTCACGGCTTTCGCCGCTGGTACCTGAAACCAGTGCGTCTACCAATTCCGCCACCTGGGCACGGCGGCCACTCATATGAGTCGGGGCGCTGCCCTGTCAATGCCGCGCGAAGGGCGGCAAGCGCGAACTCCTCCGGCCTCGCAGCCCGAAAATCAGCTTCATGCAGTGGCGATGAGGACGGGCCCGCTCAAACGGCGTCAAGCGCCAATCTGCGAGGCCGCGCCGCCCCCCCCATGCGGTTCGTGCGGCGAAATGGCGCCTTCGCCTAATCGGGCGGGCGGGTAAGCGCCCCGTCGTCGCCGGCGAACATGGCGGCCGAGATCGCCCGCTCTCGGGCGACGACGATGGAGACGAATTCGGCCGCCCCGCCGCGCATCGCCCCGAAGGCGGCGTAGCCGCGCTCGAGGAATCCCTGCAATTCGCCCAGGCCCGCAAGCAGGGCGGGCTTGCGCATCACCTTTAGCGCCGCCCCGATGAAGCGCTGGCGCGTGAGCCGCTCCAACGCGCCGCCCAAAAGCGCGATGAGGTCGATCTGCCGCTCGCGATCGTCCCCGCGGCCGACCTTGCGGTAGGCCGTTCCGTAAGCCGCGTCCGTGATGTGTGCGGCGTCCTCGCCGAGCGCCTCGACCATCGCTCCGTCGAGGCTCTCCGACAGCCCGTTGAGCTCGACCGCATGGGCGACCGTGGCCAAGCCCGCGTCCGGCAGCATGGACGCCATTAGTGGGACGATCCGCCGCACGTCCTCGATATGGCGGCTCATGTCGCTCGGGCCGTAAAGTTCGGTGAGGAAGAACCGCGCTGCGTCGTGGAACCGGCGGCTCTCGAGCAGGTCCGCATGGGTGCGCGCAAGCCGGTCCACCTGCCAGGCGCGCAGCCTGGCGCGGCGGTCGCGGAAGCCCGCGTCCTCGACAACCCGCGCCATCAACTCGGCCGAATGGTCAAGTTCGGCCAGCAGCTGGCGGGACTGTTTGGAGGTCGTTCGGCTCACAGGTTAAGTAAATAGCCGAAAACAGTAGGCTTGGCCGCCTAAAGCGCATGCCGCCGCTTTTTGGCGCGAGGCGCGAGGGCTATGGTGAGACCGATGGGAGGGATGCGATGAGCCATCGCGAGCGGATGTCGCCGGTCGACACGACCTGGCTGCGCATGGACAATCCGGCGAACCTCATGATGATCGTCGCCGTCTGGGTCCTCGAGGGTCCGGTCGACTTCGAGCGGCTCGAGGTGCAGCTTGCCGAGGGGCTTCTGAGCTACCGCCGCTATCGTCAGAAGGTCGAGGACGGCCCGGCCGGCGTCTACTGGGTCGACGATCCGCGCTTCGATCTTGCCCATCACATCAAGCGCCTGCGTCTGCCGGGGCGAGGCGGCAAGCAGGCCCTGCAGCAGTTCGTGGGCGCGCTCGCCTCCGAGCCGCTCAACCCGAACCACCCGCCTTGGACCATTCACATCGTCGAGAAATATGAGGGCGGCGCGGCGGTCGTCTTCCGCATGCACCACTGCATCGCCGACGGCATGGCGCTCATGGGCGTCACCATGGCGCTGGTGGACGGGCCGGCGCATGAAGCGCAGCGGCCGCCGCCAGTGGACGAGGACGAAGGCTGGCTCCAGACACTCGTGGCGCCGGTCGTGGCCGCGATCAACGCCGGCACGCAAGCCTCAACCTCCGCGCTGCGGACGGCGTTCGATTTCGCGCGCAACCCCTTGCGGGCGGCCGGCCTCCTGCGCGACGGCGCAGGCGTGGCGGGCGAACTCGCCTACCTCCTCTTCATGTCAAGCGATAGCCAAACGCGATTCAAGGGGACGCCGAAGGGCGCGAAACGGGTCGCCTGGTGCGAGCCCCTGAAGCTGCCGCAGGTCAAGGCGGTGAGCCGGACCTTCGGCTGCTCGATCAACGACATGCTGCTCTCGTGCGTTGCGGGCGCGCTGCGGAGTTATCTTGCCGGGAAGGGCGACAAGACCGAGGGCGTCGAAGTGCGCGCGCTGGTGCCGATCGACTTGCGCCAGCCCGGCGACGTCGAACTCGGCAACCGCTTCGGGATCATCGGGGTCGAGCTTCCGGTCGGGATCGAGCATCCGCTCGAACGGCTGATGAAAGTGCGGGAGCGCATGCTGGCCTTGAAGACGTCCTACGAGCCCGCCGTCACGCTCGGCCTGTTCGCGGCGCTGGGCTACCTGCCCAAGCTCGTACAGGACCAGCTCTTCAACCTTATCACGAGCCGGGCGACGGCGGTGATGACCAACGTGCCCGGGTCGGCCGAGCCGCTCAAGGTCGCGGGCAGCGTCCTGAAACAGTCGCTCTTCTGGGTGCCGCAGACCGGCGACATGGGGATGGGCGTGTCGATCCTCTCCTACGCAGGACAGGTGCAGTTCGGCCTCATCACCGACGCCGCCCTCACGCCCGACCCGGAGGCCATCGTGAGCCGGTTTCCGGAGGAATTCGACCGCTACCTTTACTACGTGCTGCTCGACCCGCCGCCGGCGGAGGAAAAGATCGCCGCGCAGTGACAACCTCCTCTTCCCGCTCGCGGCCGCTTGCGGGAGAGGGTCGGGGGTGAGGGTCC
The DNA here is from genome assembly GCA_035500275.1 of Roseiarcus sp. GTDB lineage: Bacteria > Pseudomonadota > Alphaproteobacteria > Rhizobiales > Beijerinckiaceae > Roseiarcus. The sequence continues at coordinate 4,283 of DATJXI010000305.1, forward strand.
GGCTTGGAATCGCTTGCGACCCGCGCTTGAGGCCGCTTGTTTCTTGCGCCGAATCAGCGCTTCCCGCTTCTTGCTCGCCATGCGGCGTTTCGCCTCAATAGGCCGAGCGGAATTCAATTTGACATATTCGAATTTTTTTATATATACTGTTTTGGAGCGTGGGGGTGCTCGAAGCGCAAGGACCGCGGGAGGAAAAAGTGGCTGACATCGTGATCATGGGCGCGGGCTTAGGCGGCGCGATCATGGCCTACGAGATGAAGAACCAGATGCGGCCCGAGGACAGGCTCACCGTCGTCACCAAAGACCCGCTCTACCACTTCGTCCCCTCGAACCCGTGGATTCCGGTCGGCTGGCGCAAGCGCGAGTCGGTCGAGGTCGACCTTGCGGTCCCGTTCGCCAGGCGCGGCATCGCCTTCAAGCCGAGCCCGGTGACCAAGCTTTCGCCCAAGGAAAACAGGCTCGAAACCGCCGACGGGACGACGCTCTCTTACGACTATCTCATCATCGCGACCGGCCCCGAACTCGCCTTCGACGAGATCGAGGGGCTCGGCCCCGACGGCTTCACAAGCTCGATCTGCCACATCGACCACGCCGAGAAGGCGGCGGCTCAGTTCGAGGCGTTCTGCAAGAACCCCGGGCCGGTCGTGATCGGCGCCGCGCAGGGCGCCTCGTGCTTCGGCCCCGCTTATGAGTTCATGTTCATCCTCGAGACGGAGCTCAGGCGGCGCAAGATCCGCGACAAAGTGCCGATGACCTTCATCACCTCCGAGCCCTATATCGGTCATCTCGGCCTCGACGGGGTCGGCGACACGAAGGGGCTGCTCGAGAGCGGGATGCGCGACCATCACATCAAGTGGATCACGAGCGCGCGCATCAAGAAGATCGAACAGGGCAAGATGACGATCGAGGAAGTCACCGACGACGGGTCGGTCAAGGCGACGCGTGAATTGCCGTTCGGCTTCTCGATGATCCTGCCCGCCTTCCGCGGGATCGCGCCGTTGCGCGGCGTCGAGGGGCTCGTCAATCCGCGCGGCTTCGTCATCGTCGACAAGCATCAGCAGAACCCGGCGTTCCCCAACATCTTCTCGGTCGGCGTCTGCGTGGCGATTCCGCCGGTCGGGCCGACGCCGGTGCCGTGCGGCGTGCCGAAGACCGGCTTCATGATCGAATCGATGGTGACCGCGGCGTCGCGCAACATCGGCAAGCTCCTGCGCGGCGGCAAGCCCATGTTCCAGGGCACCTGGAACGCGGTGTGTCTGGCCGACTTCGGCGACTCCGGCGTCGCGTTTGTGGCGCAGCCGCAGATCCCGCCGCGCAACGTCAACTGGTCGTCGTCCGGCAAATGGGTGCACGCGGCCAAGATCGGCTTCGAGAAATATTTCCTGCGCAAGATGCGCAAGGGCGAGAGCGAGCCCTTCTACGAGTCGCTCGCCCTCAACATGCTCGGCATCGAGAAGCTGAAAGAGGTCGAACCCGCCGAGTGAGCCTTTTCGGCTTACGCGACGCCAATGCCGGCCTCCCTTCTCCCCCGCTTCGCGGTGGAGAAAGGCGCCTCGACCTTACTACGCCACCGCCACCTCGAAATTGCGGCCCCGCCACGCGCCGGTCGCCGCGTCGCGCCAAGTGAAGACGACGCTTTCGCCCGCCGCCATGCCGTCGGTCGCGATCTCGGCCGTGAAGAGCCCGATCCCGGTGTCGCTGGTCGCGACCTCGGCTTGCGTCTGCCATCCGTCGCGGGTGAAACGCACGATCGAAGCTTGCGCAAGATCGATCCTGAGGACGCACCCCAGGGGGATGCGCGGGGCGCGGCAATCCTCGCGCCACGGCCGCACGCGCGCTGGTCTTCGGCCCTGCACATATCGGCGCGCCGCATAGGGCGGCATGTCGAACACCGCGTTGTCGGCGAGCGACCGCAAGAGCTTCACATATTCGGCATGCGCCCAGACAAGCGGCATGGCCGAGCCGGACGGCGCGCCCGGACTGAGCTCCCGCTCGGGGATCGGAGGCGCGTCCCAAACCTGCTCGGGAATGAGCCCGCCCGGACTCGTCTGCGCTTCGATGGTCGCGAGCAGCGCTTCCGCCTCGGACCGGCGCCCGGCCGCCAGCGCGTAGTGGGCGCGCTCGCCCGCGAGCAGCGGCCAGGCCCTGCCGATCCCGACGCCGTCGAACGGGCGCCCGTCCGCCTTCTCCCCGTAGCCGTCGAAATTGTAGCGGCGCCAGCCGGGGCCGTTCGGAAGTTCGACCTTCAAGACTTTGTCGATGACCGTAACCGTGTCGACGATGCGTGGGTCCTTCGCGGCGCGCAGCCCGAACCGGACGAGCGCCAGCGCGTCGGCGCTGACGAGCGCGTCGGCCGCGATCAGGCCGCCGCCCGCCTCGTGGTTGCGCACCTGGACCTGCCCGTGCGGATCCGGCGCGTCCGTGTCAGGGGTTTCGGGCGCGATGCGGATGTAGTAGCCGGCGACGCCGGCCTCGCGCGCGAGCGGCGTATCCGTCACATAGACCCAGTCCTCGATCTGCTCGTTCCAGGCGTCGGCGGTGTCGCGGAAGAGGTCCGGCAGGCCGTCGACCTCGAGTGTGTTGGCGATCTCCGCCGCCGCAAGCAGGCTCGCGATCGCGACCGCAAGGGTGAATGGCGTATAGCCGGCGTTTTCCTCCCAGCGGTCCTGCTTGGTGCGCGGGCCGTTGCGGATGACGAAACTCGCCGCCCGCTTCACCATCGGCCAGAAGTCCGGCAGGTCGGGGCGGCGGAGCGCCCCGTGGCGCAGCGCCATGTCGGCAAGCAGCATCGGGAAGGCGCATTCGTCGAGCTGGAGCCCGCCCCAATAGACCGAGCCGTCGAGCCAGCAGTTCTGCGGCCAGCAGCCATCGCCCTGCTGCGTCGCCCGCAGGTAGCGCAGGATGCGCCGTGCGGAAGTGTCCGCGCCGCAGGCGATGAGCCCGCCCGCCGTTTCGCAGAGGTCGCGCGGCCAGACGAGGTGGTAGCCGCCGAGGTCGTCGTCGCTCTTATTGAAGCCCCAGGGGATCGAGAGGCTCGCGATGACGCCGCCGGGAAACGTCGCCGTCTCGTGGCTGCTGAGGATCACCGTGCTCACGCGATACATGTTGTGCCCGCGCGCCCGGCGTTCGAGCGAGCGCAAATCGGCCTGCCAGGAGCGCCAGCTGGCGGCGTAGTCGTTGAGGATCGTCTCGAAATCGGTGAGCAGCGAGGTCCGGGCGTGGAAGCCGGCCTCCGCCGGCGTGCGGCCGAACCCCAAGGACAGCACGCAGCCTCCTTGAGAGTCCAGCGCCAGCTCGCCGGTCAGCGCGACGTTGCCGTTCGTGGCGGTGTCGTACTGGTCTTTGAGGCGAAAGTCGCGCGACAGCTGCTGCCATCCGTCGGAGACGCCGACGAAGCCGACCGAGTTTGAGACGAAGGGCTGATCGGCCGCCAGCGCCAGATCGCTGCCGTCGCCGTCGGCGAACAACATCGGATGGCCCTTGTAGTCGCCGCGCCAGCCGGTGTTGTCGGCCCCGCCGTTGACGAGATGCGGGGCGAGCAGCGCATAGAGGCGCAGGCCCGGCCGCCCCCGATCGTCGAGGCGGACTTGCATGAGCACCGTGTCGGCGCGTGGGTCGGCGATGACGCGCTTGACGATGACGAAGCGCCCACCCTTGTGCGTGCTGGTCAGCAAAAAAGCCGGCACGCCGTCTTCCAGCGTCTCGACGACGACGTCGCAGTCGCGTTTCTCCTCGGCGAAGAAGCTTTCGCCGTCGGTGACGATGAGGCCGAGGTCGCGGATGCAGGCCTGATCGACGCGCGGATAGTAGACTTCGTTGAGAATGCCGTGGCTGATGGCGAACCAGACGCGGCTCGCGTCGGATAGCGCCGTGCCGACGCCGCTCTTCGCGCTCGACGTCCAGCGCGGCCGGATGCCGGGCCAGCCTGGCGCCTCCACCATGTCCGGTCCTCTTTAACTTTTGAGCGTGCGCAAAGCGCGCGTGTTCACCTTGGCCGATCCAGCCTTGCCGCGGCGGCCTCGTCGAGAAGCCAAAGCGCGGGCCGCTCGGTCGGGCGAATGGCCTGCGCGGGCAGCACGACCGGCTGCCTCGGCCCGAGCAGCACCCGGCGCAAAACTTCGGCCTTGGACGGCCCGGCAACCAGAAAGGCGACCACTCGCGCCGCATTGATGACCGGCGGGGTGAGGCTCACGCGCCAGCGGCCGACTGCCTCGACATAGGACGTGGCGACCCAGCGCACGGTCTCCGTCACCGCGGCGAGACCGGGGAACAAGGACGCGGTATGGCCGTCGTCGCCGAGGCCGAGCAGGACGAGATCGAGCCGCCCGTCCTCGCCGAAGCCCACCCGGAGAGCCTGTTGGTATTGCTGAGCCGCCTCGTCCGGCGGAGCTTCGCCGCGCATTCGCAGCACGTTCGCCGGCGGGATCGCGATCTTGTCGAGAAGCGCTTCCTTGACCATGCGATAGTTGCTGAGCGGATCGTCCGGCGGCACGCAGCGCTCGTCGCCGAAATAGATATGCACGCGCGACCAGTCGAGCTTGGCCAAGGCGAGACGCGCGTAGACGGGTTTTGGCGTGTCGCCGCCGGAAAGCGCGATCGAGAATATGCCGCGCGCGGAAATCGCTTCGTTGGCCCGGGAGGCGATAAGCTCGGCGGCGGCGACGACAAGAGCCGGCGCGTCGGGGTAGACGATCGCTTCCGCGATTGAGCCGTCCGGCGCGACGAGGCGAAGGTTTTCGGTCATTTGGAGGCGCCTTTCCCCATGAAAGGACGCGGTTCGATCCGGCGGAAGGGGTATTCCATCGTCATGGGCCCGCCTACGAAACAACAGCGTCGAAATTCAACTCCCTCCACGTAACCGCCGATATCGCCGGATCAGCGCGTTCGTCGAACTGTCGTGGCCGAGCGCCGGGTCGCCGGCCGTCTCCAGCTCGGGGACGATCCGCTTGGCGAGCGCCTTGCCGAGCTCGACGCCCCACTGGTCGAAGGAATTGATCCCCCAGATCGCGCCCTGGGTGAAGACGTTATGCTCGTACAGCGCGATGAGCGCGCCGAGCGAATGCGGCGACAGCTCCTCGGCGAGAATGACGTTGGTCGGCCGGTTTCCGGGGCAGACCCGGAACGGCGTTTGCGCCGGATTCGAGCCTTCCGCCGCCAGCTCGTCCGTCGATTTGCCGAACGCCAGCGCCTCGGCCTGCGCGAACAGGTTCGCCATCAAAAGATCGTGCTGCTCGGCGATCGGGCTCAGGGGCTTGCAGAAGCCGATCATGTCGCAGGGGATGAGCTTCGTCCCTTGGTGGATGAGCTGGTAGAACGAATGCTGGGCGTCGGTCCCCGGCTCGCCCCAGATGATCGGCCCGGTCTGGTAATCGACCCGGCGGCCGGCGAGGTCCACGCGCTTGCCGTTGCTCTCCATCTGCAATTGCTGGAGATAGGCCGGAAAGCGCGCAAGATCGGCCGAGTAGGGCATAACGCCGACCGTCTCGGCGCTGAAGAAGTTGTTGTACCACACGGTGATGAGGCCCATCAGCATGGGCATGTTGCGCTCGGGCGGGGCGGTCCGGAAATGCTCGTCCATGGCGTGGAAGCCCGCGAGCAGGTCGCGGAAATTGTCGGGGCCGACGGCGATCATGGTCGAGAGGCCGATCGCCGAGTCCATCGAATAGCGCCCGCCGACCCAGTCCCAGAACTCGAACATGTTGGCGGTGTCGATGCCGAACTTGCTCACCGCCTCAGCGTTGGTCGAAAGCGCGACGAAGTGGCGCGCGATCGCTTTTTCGTCGCCGATCGCGTCGAGGAGCCACTTCCGGGCGATGGCGGCGTTCGCCATCGTTTCGAGCGTCGTGAAGGTCTTGGAGGCGATGACGAACAGCGTCTCGTCGGGATCGAGGCCGCGAACCGCGTTGGTGAAATCGGCGCCGTCCACGTTGGCGACGAATCGCACGTCGAGATCGGGGTCGGCGTAGCGGCGCAGCGCCCGGTAGGCCATCTCCGGGCCGAGATAGGAGCCGCCGATCCCGACATTGACGACGTTGCGGATGCGCTTGCCGGTATGGCCCGTCCAGACGCCGGACCTCACCTTGTCGGAGAAGGCGGACATCCGGTCGAGGACCGCGTGCACCTCCGGCACGACGTCCTTCCCGTCCACGAGTATGCGCTCGTTGCGCTTCGCCCGCAGCGCCACGTGCAGAACGGCGCGGTTCTCGCTCGTGTTGATCTCCTCGCCCTTGAACATCGCGTCGCGCCGCTCCGCGACGCGGCGCGCCTTGGCGAGATCGAGCAGGAGCACGATCGTGTCGTCGGTGAGGCGGTTCTTGGAGTAGTCGAGATAGAGGCCGGCCGCTTCGAGCGAGAGCCGCTCGCCCCGTTTGGGGTCGCTCGCGAACAGCCCGCGAAGCTCAAGGTTCTTGACGCTGTCGAAGTGGGACTGAAGCGCTTTCCACTCGGCAGTCATTCCCGTGGCGCTCATCGCGAGGGTCTCCGGCGTTTCGATCCCAGGCGCGAAAGCAATGCGCGCCTTTCAGTTCAATTCATTGGTCCGCATTTCGTCAAGTGGCGTTTCGCCGCAGCGTTCAGCTGGGCGCGAAGTCGAGAGCGTTGAACTTCACGAGGTCGGCGATGCTGTCGACGGCGATATCGGCGGGCGGATAGTCGGCGCCGGTCTTCGGGTCGTTGGCGTAGTGGCCTTGCCTGGGAAAGACGGTTCGGACCCGGTCGCCCCAGACTTCCTTCACCGCGGCCAGGATGCGCAGCTTGTCGTCGATCAGCACGTAACGCCGCCCCGGATACCAGCGCTCGACGTCGTTGAGCTCGCGCTCTTTGTGGATATAGACGAGGACGTCGCCCGCGAACGCCTTCCAGAGGCCCGAGCGCTCGATCTTGCGC
>DATJXI010000306.1:0-17207 GCA_035500275.1 Roseiarcus sp.
CGTGACCCGGACCGCATTGGCCAGAACGTCGACGCCGCGGATCATCTTCTCGCGCGCGTCCTGGGAAAACTTGACTTCCTTAGCAGACATACGTTCTCACTCCGTGAGACATGAGATTTGAGTTTAATGGGCCGGAAAGCCCCGGATCAGGCGGCTTTCTTGGCCGGAGCGGCCTTGCCTTCGATGACGCCCATGACGTCGCTCTCCTTCATGATGAGGAGCTCTTCGCCGTCGATGGTGACTTCGGTGCCGGACCACTTGCCGAACAGAATGCGGTCGCCGGCCTTAACGTCGAGCGGAACAAGCTTGCCGCTCTCGTCGCGGGCGCCGGGGCCGATGGCGAGCACTTCGCCTTCCTGCGGCTTCTCCTTTGCCGTGTCGGGGATGATGATCCCCCCCTTCGTTCGCTCTTCCGCGTCGACGCGCCTGACGACGATGCGATCATGCAGCGGACGGAACTTCATGCAATCCTCCTGCCTTGATGGGTAAAAAGCGGGTTTTGTCGCCCGCGTGGAACAAGAAATTGGATTCCTGGAAAGCCCATTCAAGAGGGAAAAACGGAAAAATTAGCACTCAAGCCAGCATGCTGCTAATCAATTGAACTGGCATGGTTTTTGGAACAAACGATTGTCAAACGCCGTTTGGAATGGCACAATCTTCAGATTCAGATTTTGGAGTAGCCGCATGGTCAGCGCCGACTTCCGCCGCCAGATCGAAGGGTTCGGTCTCACAACCGCGAACATCCTCTACCGCATGCCCGATCACCCGGCGATCCTGCAGAACTACATCTGGCAGCAGCACGACCTGCACCCGCATTTCCCGGAGCTGATGAAGTTCCTCAATTTTTGGGCGCGGGAGCTGGAAGGGTTGCTGTACTCGGTGACGGTGGCGCATGCGCGATTGATCAAGCCAGCGGAATTCCGCGCGGTAGATGGGGAATTCAGGCTGAACTGAAGCGGGCGGCGGCGCCGCGCGTGAAACGCTGGCCGCCGTGCTCGAGTCGCAGCTCAAGATCGATTCTTTCGTGTCGAAACACGACGCGCTCAATCACAGCGAGGAGCTGCGCTGCTCGCTCCGCAGGTTGCGCCGGGCCGACGATCGCTCGGGTTCCGCGGGCAATCCTGGGGCTCGCCCACAGACCCGGTATGCTGTCCTGGGAGCGGAAGGACTGACAGGTCCCGACGCGGGGGTTAGGAACCGCATCGCCGGGCGTTTGCCGCGCGTGGAAGGGAGTTCATCGATGCCGTCTGACCGCCGAAAGCGAAGGTGGTCGCAGAAAGTGACCGAACACTCCGATGCGCTCGACCTCGAGCCCGACGTCTTCACCAAGGCGCACCCCGAAGAAATCGCAAGGTCGCTCAAGCATTCCGCGGAGGTCAGCGACCGCAGAAAGTCGACGCCCTTCCGCTCCGCGATGTCGATGCTGACCTTCTACATCAACCGCGCCGGCCGCAACTTGCCGCCAAAGCAGAAGCGCACGCTGGAGGCGGCGAAGGTCCGGCTGCGCGTTCTGTTCGGGCGCAAGCGCTAAAGCTCTTGCACGCCGATCAGAACGTGTTCGCCGACGCAAACCGCCCAACGCGATCGAGATGAACGTGTGCAAGCGATGGCTGCTCGCCGAAATCGACGTCCTGAAATCCCGGTTTGAACACGTCGGCGATAGGCGTCTCGCGGGTCGCCAGGCGAGGGCGGAACAAAAGCGATGAAAGGGAATTACCCACGCGGGCGGCCGGAGATTTGGGACGGGCGACGAAGCTCAATCATGCGATGCGGGTCGCCTTTCCCGCAGACTTCGTGTCGGCCTTCGCGCTCTCGCTGCGCTACATCTTCAAGCCGAAGGGGACGCTGAACGATCCGCACGAGAAGGCGCCCTATTCGCCCCGCTTTCGCGGCGAACATGCGCTCAGGCGCTATCCGAACGGCGAGGAGCGCTGCATCGCCGGCAAGCTCTGCGAGACGATCTGTCCGGCGCAGGCCATCACGATCGAGGCCGACCCCCAGCGCAACGACGGCATCCGCCGTATGACACGCAATGATCTTGACACGGTAACATGCATTCTTTGCGGCCTGCGCTAGGAGGCATGCCCGGTGGACGCCATCGTGGAGGGGCCGAACGTGGAGTTTGCGACCGAAACCCGCGAGGAATTATTGTATGATAAGTGGCGGCTGCTCGCCAACGGCGACCCGTGGGAGCGGGCGCACGCGCAGAACGTCCTGGCCGACGCGCGTTGTCGGTAAGCGGGAGGAGCGCCGCGTTGGCGAGTTGTGACGTTCTCGTCGTCGGCGCCGGGCCGACCGGGTTGGCCCTCGCGCACTGGCTGACGAAGCTCGGCGCGAAGGCGCGCATCATCGACAAGACCGCCGCCCCCGGGACGACTTCGCGGGCGCTCGCTGTTCAGGCGCGCACTCTCGAGCTCTACCGGCCGATCGATCTCTCGGAGGCCGTCCTTACCGTCCTCGATGGGCGCGGGTCGGGTTCTTTTTTCGACAGCTATGAGATCGAGCGCATTGCCTTCGTGCGTCGGCTCGTCAGACGACCGATCGGGTTTTCCGGATGGCGACCTCGGAAGGCGGGCTTGCGGAGTTCGTTCGGGTCAGGATCGTTCCCAATTTGCTCCCGCCCATATTCAAGCTCGAAGCGGCCTGCGAGTTCGCTTTTCGGACCGTGTCGCAGCTTAGCCTCAACTACCGCAGCGGACCGCTGAGCGAGGGCGAGGCCGGCAGCGTCCACGGCGGCGACCGGCTGCCCTGGGTCGCAAGGCGACGGCGGAAGCAACTACCATTCCCTGCGCGACCCGACATGGCAGGTCCATGTGTACGGCGCGCACAGGGGGGAGCTGGCGGAGAGCCGTTTGCCGGTCCACTTTTTCGCCTGGACGCCGAAACATGGCGCGGCCGGCGATTCGCTCTACCTCGTCCGCCCACTCCTATGTCGCGCTCGCCGCAGGATCGGGCGGCGCTGAGCGGATCGCCGGCTATTTCGCCGAACGCGGCATATCCTTGGCTGCATGACGGGCCTCGGTGGCGTCGGAACCCCGCGAAAACTCAACGTTCAGCTCTTGACCACGATCTGTTAACGTTGGAGGCATGCCCAGCCGAATTGAGGACTACGCCGTCATCGGAAACTGCGAGACCCTTGCGCTCGTCGGCCGCAACGGCTCGATCGATTGGCTCGGGTTTCCCCGTTTCGACAGCGCCGCGTGCTTTTGCGCGCTTCTCGGCGATGATAAGAACGGGCGGTGGCTGATCGCGCCGACCTCCGGCGACGCTCAAGTCGTCCGGCGCTACTGCGGCGACACGCTCGTCCTCGAAACCCACTTTCGCACGCCCGAAGGCGTCGTCTGTCTGACGGACTTCATGTCGCGTCGCACGGGCGCGTCCGACCTTATCCGCATCGTGCGCGGAATTGAGGGCGGAGTCGCGATGCGGATGGAGCTCATCGTCCGGTTCGACTACGGCTGCGAGGTTCCCTGGGTCACCAAACAGCCGGACGGCCGGCTTCAATTCGTCGTCGGTCCGGACCGCCTCATGCTCCAATCCAGCGTCAAGCCATGGGGCGAAGACTTTCGCACGCTCAGCGAATTCACCATCCGAGCCGGGGAGGAAGAGTGCTTCGTCCTCACATGGTCGCCGTCGTTCCGCCGATCGCCGTCTTCGATCACGCCGTCCGAAGCCCTTGCGCGCGTGAAGCGCTTCTGGACCGACTGGGTGGCGACGTCCAAGGCCTCGGAACGCGCCAACGAGGCGGTCCTGCGCTCGCTCCTCACGCTGAAGGCGCTCGCCCATTGGGAAACGGGCGGCATCGTGGCGGCGGGGACGACGTCGCTTCCCGAGAAGATCGGGGACTCGCGCAATTGGGATTACCGCTACTGCTGGCTTCGGGATGCGACGCTGACGCTGCTTGCCATGGTCGGCGCGGGCTTCTTGCAGGAGGCCAGGGCCTGGCATCGCTGGCTGCTGCGCACGGTCGCCGGATCGCCGGCAGACGTCCAGACCATGTACGGGGTCGCTGGCGAACGCCGTCTGACCGAATATGAGCTTGACTGGCTCGCCGGCCATCAGGGGTCGAAGCCGGTGCGGGTCGGCAACGCCGCAGTCAAGCAGGTGCAGATCGACGTCTACGGCGAATTGCTCGACGCGTTTTACGTTGCGCGCAAGGCGGGGATCGCCGCCGGCGCCGAGAGCTGGGCGGTCGCGTCGGCCTTCGTCCATCACCTCGAAAAGATCTGGCGAGAGCCGGACGAGGGAATCTGGGAGGTGCGCAGCGAACCCAAGCAGTTCACCCATTCCAAGGTCATGGCCTGGGTCGCGTTCGATCGCGCCGTCCGGTCGATCGAGGAATTCGACTTGGACGGTCCCGTCGAACGCTGGCGCCGCGTGCGCTCCGAGATCCACGACAAGGTTTGCGCGAAGGGGTTCAATCCGAACCGGAACGCGTTCGTGCGATCCTTCGGCGGGACGGAGCTCGATGCGGCTTTGCTCCTCATTCCGCTGGTCGGTTTTCTGCCCCCGGACGACCCCCGGGTGCGCGGCACGGTCGAGGCAATCGAGCGCGAGCTCATGCGCGATGGACTCGTCCTGCGTTACGATACGAAACTATCCAAGGATGGCCTGCCGTCCGGAGAAGGGGCGTTCCTCGCCTGCAGTTTCTGGCTTGCGGACAACTACGCCATCAGCGGACGCAAGGAGGAAGCCGAAGCCCTCTTCGATCGGCTGCTCGCGTTGCGCAACGACGTTGGGCTTCTGGCCGAGGAATACGACCCGGTCAACAAGCGCCACCTCGGCAACTTTCCACAGGCCTTCTCGCACTTGGCCCTGATCAACACGGCGCGCAATCTGGCCGGCGGATTTGGCCCAACGGAGGTCCGTTCTCACCATCCGCCGAACGCCAAGGCCAGGAAAAACCACGTTTCCTGAGTGACCCGAAGCCCTCCCGAGACGCCCCGTCGTCGAAGCGCCTTGGAACCGCCCGACCCGCGGCGCGTTTACGCGCGGCAGCTACCGAAATCAGGAGGTCATACCATGGCGCAGCGAGATTGCGCGCTATGGACTCCCCAAGGCGTGGGTCGATCAACTCGGACTGATTTACGCGGCCGAGCTCCTCCGGCACACGCTCGAGGAAGGAAATGAAAACGGAGAAGCTCCCTGACCGGTTCGCCCTTGTCCCGGCCGCAAGCGGCCGCGCAACGCATCAGCCAGGCGGCGCGAAGGCTCCGCGATTCATGTTCGCCATCGCGAAGAGCTTCGGCGGGTCGCGTCGCCGCTGGTTGACCATCCACGCGCGTATCGTGGATACTGCGTTCAGGACCTCGCGGGCTCTTTCGCGAAACTTGCGGCGTTGAAGAAACGGCTTGCTCTCATGCGGGTTACCTGGCTATCGCCTTCGTCCTCAACTGATTGCGAGCCGCATGAGATGAGCAACGGCGATCAGCGCGAGTCCGGCGACGCGGACGCGGGCGACGCCGCCGCCGAGCCCCCTTCTTCATAAGGCCAAGAAATGGCGCCGCGGCCTTTCTGGAAGGGTTATCTCAAACTGTCGCTCGTGACCTGCCCGGTCGCGCTCACTCCGGCGACAAGCGATACGGACAAGGTCCGCTTCCACACGCTTAATCGTCGCACCGGCAATCGGATCGTCAGCCGCTATGTCGACGCGGTCTCAGGCCGGCCGGTCGAGGAAGAGGACGAGGCGAAGGGCTACGCGCGCGACGAGACCAGCTCCATCCTGCTCGAAGACGAAGAGCTCGAGGCGGTGCGGCTGGAGAGCGCGCGAACCATCGACATCGAGAGCTTCATCCCGGCCGACGGCGTGGATTGGGTGTGGTGCGAGTCGCCCTATTACCTCACCCCCGACGAACCGGTCGGCGAAGAAGCTTATTGCGTGATCCGCGACGCCATGCGCTCGACGGGCATGATGGGGGTATCAAGGCTCGTCCTCAATCGCCGCGAGCGCGCGATTTTATTGAAGCCGCGCGGCGAGGGCATGGAGCTCTGGACGCTGCGCTACGGCAACGAAGTGCGCGATCCGCGCGACGTCTTCGCGTCCGTTCGCGAGGTGGACCTCGACTCCGAGCTTCTCAAGCTCGTCTACCAGTTGATCGAGGAGCGCAAGACGAGCTGGGGCCCCGAATTGATCCGGGACCCGGTGCAGGAGCGGCTTCTCGATCTCATCGAGGAGAAGAGCAAGGGCAAGACCCATCGCGCGCGCGAGCCGGAGCCGGAGCGCGCGCCCGGCAACGTCGTCAATATCATGGACGCATTGCGGAAAAGCGTCGCCGCCGAAGCGGGGACGAAAAAGAAGCCAACCTCACGCAGGGGACGCTGAACGCGCCCTCCGATGCGGGCGCTCGAGCTTGATTGGCGTCGCCACTGACCGAAAGTCTTCCCAGGGATCCTTTTCAAGCGAGGCGAGCCGCGCCGGCGCATTGAGGACGTTGAAATACGCCGGCCCGACCGAGGCGAGTTCTTCCCATGCGAGCGGCATCGAGACGGCGGCGCCAGGACGGGCGCGCGTGGAATAGGCGGCGATGGCCGTCGCGCCGCGCTGATTGCGCAGATAGTCGACGAGGATCTTGCCGCTGCGCTTCGCTTTGGCGATGGTGGCGACATAGCGGTCCGGGCTGTCGGCCGTCATCGAGTCGGCGATGGCTTTCGAGAAGGCCTTGACCGCTGGCCATTCCGCGCTCGGCTTCACGGGCGCCACGACATGCAGCCCTTTGCCGCCGGACGTTTTGACGAACGACGCAAGCCCGGCGGCCTTGAGTCGTTCCCGCACGTCTTTCGCCGCTTCGATGACTCTCTCCCAGGAGACGCCTTCGCCGGGGTCGAGGTCCATGATGATCGTGTCCGGCCGTTCCCAGTCCGTGACGGCCGATCCCCAAGGGTGGATTTCGAGCACCGCGGCCTGCACGAGTCCCATGAGGCCGTCGAGATCGCGGATGCTGATGAGCGGCTCGGCCGGGTCCTTCGGGTCAGTCACCAGCACGATATTGCGGTTCATCCCCTTCCAGGCGTGCTTCTGGAAGAACGACTGCCCGTTAATGCCGTCGGGACAGCGGACTAGCGCAAGCGCCCGGCCGACAATGAGCGGCGCCATATGCCGCCAGACTTCGACGTAATAGTCCGCCAGCCCCTCCTTGGTGACGCCGACGTCCGGCCAGTAGATTCGATCCGGATGCGTGAGCGCCACCGTGCGGCGCGGCGGCTTTGAGTCGGAGTCGGACGCCGGCATTGCTGACTCCCGAACGATCTCGCGCGCGGGCTTGTCCTCACGCAGCGCGCGAAACGAAGCGTGACGGAGAACCTTGTCCGCCGTCCAGGCGCGGAAGTCGACCTCGGCGACCAGCTCCGGCCGCACGAAGCGGACCTGCCGCGCCTCGTCTGCGCTGAGGCGAGCGGCGAACGGGCTTGAAGGAATCCGCATCTTCTCGAGCCGGGCGAACAGCGCCTTGGCGGTCGGGACGCTGAAGCCTGTGCCGACTCTTCCAACATAGCGCAGCGCGTCGCCCTCATAGACGCCGAGAACAAGCGAGCCGATCGCGTCGCGCATCGCGGTCGAGGGCACATAGCCCGCGACGACGAATTCCTGCCTCGCCGAGCACTTCGACTTGGTCCAGCTTTTTCCGCGGCCGGAGCGGTAAGGCGACTCGCGCTGCTTCGAGACGATGCCTTCAAGACCGAGCCGACAGGCGTGCTTCAGCACGAGGTCGCCGTTCTCGTCGAAGTGCTCGCTATAACGCAGCGGGTCGCCTGCGCCGGCGAGCAGCTTCTCGAGCGCCGCCTTCCGCTCAACGAGCGGCGCCTCGCGCAACTCGTAGCCGTCGAGATAGATGAGATCGAACGCGTAGAAGCGGAACCGGTCCGTTCGCCCTTCGCTCAAGTCCTCCTGCAACGCCGAAAAGTCCGAGGCGCCGCCGTCGTTCTCGACGACGAGCTCCCCATCGATAAGAGCCTCGCGGACGGGAAGCGCGGCCAGCGCCTCCCCGACCTCCGGGCCGAACTTCTTCGTCCAGTCGAGGCCGCTCCGCGTCAATAGCCGCACACGGCCGTTCTGAATACGCGCCTGCAAGCGGTAGCCGTCGAATTTGATCTCGTGCGCCCAGGCGGCGCCCGGGCCCGGGGATTTGGCCAGCGCCGCCAGCATCGGCTCGACGAAATCCGGCATCGGTGCCCTCTTCGCCTTCGGGACCGAGGACGGGTCGATCGCGGAAGAATCAGGCGCTGGGGCCTCAGCCTTTGCCTTCGATTTCGCCGGCTTGATCCGGCCGGTCTGCGACGACCAGCCGGGCGCCTCCTTCGCCACCTCGGCGATCTCGCGCCCGCTTGCGGCCGACTCTGGCCGCTCCTCGAGGATGTCGGGCTCGTCCTCCGCCCGCGCATATTCGTCGTCGCCCTTGATGAGGAGCCAGTTCTGATGCTTTTCGCGCGGGTTCTTGCGCATCCTCACCAGATGCCAGAGCCCTTTGAGCTTCTCGCCATTGAGTTCGAAATCGAGATGGCCTTTTGCGAACCCCTTGTGAGGATCGCCTAACGGCGTCCACGCGCCCTTGTCCCAGATGAGCACGGCGCCCCCGCCGTATTCGCCCTTCGGAATGGTTCCCTCGAACGTCCCGTAATCGAGCGGATGATCCTCGGTTTCGACCGCAAGCCGCTTTTCGGCCGGAACGAGGCTCGGGCCGCGCGTGACCGCCCAGCTTTTCAGGACGCCGTCGAGCTCGAGCCGGAAGTCGTAATGCAGACGGCGCGCGGCGTGCTTCTGCACGACGAAGCTGAATCCCGCTTTGCTCTTTCGCGGCGACTTGGGCTTCGGCTCCGGGGTGACGAAGAAATCGCGTTTGGCGCGATATTGTTCGAGCGCCATGGCTTAGCTCGCCTTTTTGCGCCCGCCCGCCTTCGTCCTGGCGCCCTCCCCCCTCGAAACCGACTTGCGTTTCGGCCGCGGCGCGGCGAGCCCCGCGCTCTCGCGCAGCGCGGCCAGGAGATCGCTCGCGACTTGCGGCTTCGGCCGTTTCGGCGGCTCGATCGTGCGGCCTTCGAGCTTGGCCTTGACCAATTCCGCGAGGGCGGCCTCGTAGCGGTCGTGGAAGCTCCGTGGATCGAATTCGCCTTGCTTCTTCCGGATGATGTGTTCGGCAAGTTCGAGCATCTCGCCCTTGACCCGCATCTTCGGAACAACGCCGAAGACATCCGCCGCCGACCTCACCTCATAGTCGAAATTGAGCGTCGTCGCCGAGAGGCCCGGCCCCAACGGCCGGATCAACAGCGAGCGAACGCGCCGAAAAAGGACCGTTCTTGCAATCGCGACCACAGAGGCGGCGCGAAGCCCTTCCCGGATGAGCGAGAACGCCTCCTCCCCGATCCGGTCGGCCGGCGCGAGATAGTAGGGCCTGTCGAAATATACGTCGTCAACCTCGTCGCGATCGACGAACGCTGAGACGTTCAAGGTCTTGTCGTTGTGAGGAACGGCGGCGGCGACTTCCTCGGGTTCGAGGACGACGAACTCGTCCTTAGCGACCTCGTAGCCCTTGACTTGGTCCTCCCGCTCGACGGGCTCCCCCGTCGCGGCGTCCACATATTGGCGGTGGACGCGATGGCCCGTCGCCCGATTCACGGTGTGCAGAGCGATGCGCTCGGAGGCCGACGCCGCTGCGTAGAGGGCCACCGGGCACGTCACCTCGGCGATCTTGAGATAGCCCTTCCAACTCGCTCTCGGCGGCGCCATCGTATTGCTTCCCTCCGTTTGGCGCAATGCCCGCCTTGCAGGCGATGTTCCGAAACCTTATTCTTTCCTGCCAGGACCAACAACGTCACATCTAGTCTGGAAGTGGGTTTTAGCCGGCGGGGCCGAGCCCGGCTTAGGAATGTGTTTCCTCCGGCTGCAAAGCGCCTCGCCTCAGTTGGCGGGAATAGTGGTTTTTCTGAAATCGTCCGAAGACGCCTCGCGGTGACGAGCCAGCTCGGAGGGCAGATCGTGCGCGACCGGGATCCCGCCGGCCTTTCCATCCGACTCGCGGCGCCTCGGGCGCGGCTGAGCGGTGAAGCTCGTCGCGACGGATCAAGCGCTCTATAGCCGGCGTTATCGGGTTTGAGCGCGAGCGGCGGAGGGCGATGGTTAACCGGGAAGGACAGCCGATCGAGATTGAACTCAAGTTCATCCTTTCGCCCGACGCGGCGCGCCGCCTCGCGAGGCTTCCCGAATTCAGGCCGCCGACGGCGAGCGCCCCGGTTACTCGACGGCTCGTCTCCACTTATTTCGACACCGCCGACTGTGACCTGGCGCGCAGCGGCCTCAGCCTCAGGGTGAGGAGCGACGGCGAGAAGCGCGTCCAGACCGTCAAGTCGAGGTCCACGAACGGCGCCGCCGCCTCGCGCGGCGAATGGGAACAGCCGCTCACATCGGACGAACCCGATCTTGCGCTTGCGCTTGCGTCGGGGACGCCGATTGCCAACGCGCTTCCGGCCGGCGCCAAGACTCAACTCCGTCCGGTTGCCGTCTCGGACATTGTCAGAACGACGCGCCTCATCCAAATTGACGAAAGCGCTGTCGAGGCGGCGCTTGACGTGGGATCGATCGAGGCGGACGGCAGAAGAGCCCCGGTCCGCGAGCTTGAGCTTGAGCTGCGCGAGGGAAACGAGGCCGCGCTCTATCGGCTGGCGCTCGCGTTGCACGCGTCCGTGCCGCTCCGGATCGAGGCGGAGAGCAAGGCGGCGCGCGGGTACCGGCTGAGATATGGCGGCTCGCCCCAGGCCATAAAGGCCGAAGATGTTGAACTCGAGCCGAACGTCGCCGGCGCCGACGCGTTGCGCCTCATCGTCGCGAACGCTCTTGGTCACCTGCTGGCGAACCGCGCCGCCGCCTTGGCCGGCGAGGCGGAGGGGATCCATCAGACGCGCATCGCCATACGCCGCTTAAGGTCCGCGATGCAACTGTTCCGCCCGCTTCTCGCACCGCACGCGACGGGCCTGTTCGACGCCGAGCTCCGGACGCTCGGCCGCGTCATCGGGGAAGCCCGCGACTGGGACGTGTTCTTGAGTAAGGTTCTGCCTGACGCCGCGAAGCGGTCGGCCAACGGCGGCCTCATCGAAATGCTGCGCGAGCCCGCAGAAAAGCGAGCGGCGGCCGCGCATGTGGAAAGCGAGCGCGCGCTGAACGAGCCCTCGCTCACGTCGCTCGTTCTGGGTCTGGCGGCGTGGTCCGAGGATCGCCAAGCGCTCGGCGACGAGCGCCTTCAGCGCCAACTCAAGGACCTTGCGGCCGATCTTCTCGACCGGCTTCTCAAGAAGGCGGAGAAGCGCGGCCGGCACATTCACGCGAACTCGCCGGCCGCCGGTCTTCATCCGCTGCGCAAGTCGCTGAAGAAGCTCCGCTACGGCGTCGAGTTTCTCGCCGCGCTCTACCCGGGCAAGGCGATCAAGGCCTACGTCAAAGGTCTCAAGCGGGTCTTGAAGGCGCAGGGCGCCGTCAACGACGCCGCTGTGGCGATGAGGCTCGCGGAAGAGCTGACGGGGTCGCAGCATATCGAGCTCGCGCCGCCCGTCGGCGCGCTGGCGCAGGCTGCCGAAGCCGGGAGCGCCGAAGCCAGACGAAAGTTCCGCAAGCCGTGGGATGCGCTCAAGGGGGACACGCCTTTCTGGCGCTAAAGCTAAAGCCGTCTATCCCGCCGTCCCTCGCGGCGCCGGCCGGCGCGCTTCAGGCCCTTGCCATCGCCTCCGGCGGATGGTCGCCCGTCTTGTCGCGGATCTCCATCGCCTCGAACTTGACGAGCTCGGCCTCGGCCGCCTCCCGTGCGGCGCGCGCCTCCTCGATCTGCGCCTCGAGTTCGGCGATCGAGCTTTTGAGGTTATCGCGCCGCACCGACGCGGCGCGCGCGTAGGTCGGATAGGCGAAATGACGCGGGTCGGATATGCCGGCGCGCTTTTCCTCGTTGGCGATCTCGCGGTCGAGCTCGGCGGACATGCGCGCGAACTCGGCGAGCATCGTCTCGATCTGGCGCACGCGGCGGCGCTTCTCCTCGAGCTGGAACCGCTTCAGGCGCATCAGGGTGTCCCGCGACTTCATATGAACGCTCCACAAACTCAATTGACGGGGGACGTCGCCGCCCCCGGGCAGACGACCACGAGACGTGATTGAGGATGCCGAATGAAGGTTTCTCCTTCCTTACCGGCCTCGCCCGCGTCAGAGGCGAGCGAATAAGCCGTCCACTCGCGGCAACCCCTCGCGAAATCGCCGTGGAAAAGCCCCGAGCATTAGCAATTCATTTACGCGCATCGTTAACAATCACCTCCGGGATGTCGTTGCTCCCTTAAGAGATGGGAGCGCCAGATCTTTTCTGGCGCTCACAAGGACAGGCGCGGAACGCTGGATCGGGCGAGTCTCATACGAGACTCGGTTAATGCGGAACGTTAAAAGTTTAGGGAGTGTTTTCATCAAAATTTTCAGCGTCTTGTTGATAACGAGCGGCGAGAGTGAATGGGGCTTGCGCGATGAAATCAGGTTTTGTTAACCATTGCCCGCCACTCTCAAATCGAATCAGTTGAATGCGTCGCGCAGGCTGGGCAGGGCGTGACAGCGTGAAAGCGCGGTCACGGAAGCAAGGATCGAGGCGGGGAGCCTGAAATGCGGGTGCTGTTGATCGAGGACGATGCCGCGACCGCGCAGAGCATCGAGCTCATGCTGAAGTCGGAGAACTTCAACGTCTACGTGACCGACCTGGGCGAAGAGGGGATCGACCTCGGGAAGCTCTACGACTACGACATCATCCTTCTCGACCTCAATCTGCCCGACATGTCCGGCTACGAGGTGTTGCGCACGCTGCGCGTGACCAAGATCAAGACGCCGATCCTCATCCTCTCCGGCATGGCCGGCATCGAGGATAAGGTCAAAGGCCTCGGCCACGGCGCCGACGACTACCTCACCAAGCCCTTCCACAAGGACGAGCTTGTCGCCCGCATCCACGCCATCGTGCGGCGCTCGAAGGGCCACGCCCAGTCGGTCATCATCACCGGCGACCTCGTCGTGAATCTCGACCAGAAGACCGTGGAGATCGACGGCGCCCGGGTGCATCTGACGGGCAAGGAATACCAGATGCTGGAGCTGCTCTCGCTCCGCAAAGGCACGACGCTGACGAAAGAGATGTTCTTGAACCACCTCTACGGCGGCATGGACGAGCCGGAGCTCAAGATCATCGACGTCTTCATCTGCAAATTGCGCAAGAAGCTCGCGATCGCCTCGAGCGGCCGCAACTATATCGAGACCGTCTGGGGCCGCGGCTACGTTCTGCGCGAGCCGTCGCCCGCGGAAGAGCGGATTACGGCCTGAGCTTCAGGCGTCCTGCGTCTACCTCGGTAGCGTCGTTGCGCCCATCAGCGCCTGGTCGATCGCCGCGGCGCACTGCCGCCCCTCGCGGATCGCCCACACGACGAGCGACTGCCCGCGCCGCATGTCGCCGCACGCGAACACTTTTTCGCGCGAGGAGGCGTAGCCGACCGTATCGGCGGCGACATTGCCGCGCGGGTCGAGCTTGACGCCCAGCTCCTCCAGCAGCCCCTCCCTGGCCGGCGAGACGAAGCCCATCGCGAGGAGCACGAGGTCGGCCTTCAATGTGAATTCGGCGCCCGGGATCGGCTTCAGCTTCTCGTCAACGCGCGCGCACCTGAGCCCGGTCACAACGCCGTTCTCGCCCTCGAACGCCATCGTCGTCACCGCGAACTCGCGCTCCGCTCCTTCCTCGTGGCTCGAGGACGTGCGCAGCTTCAAGGGCCAGTTCGGCCAGGTGACGAGCTTGTCCTCCTGCTTGGGCGGCATCGGCAGGATTTCAAGCTGCGTCACTTTGAGCGCGCCCTGACGGATCGAGGTGCCGATGCAGTCCGAGCCGGTGTCGCCGCCGCCGATGACGACGACATGCTTGCCGCCGGCGAGGATGGGCTCGTTGGTGCCGACCGGCTCGCCCGAGACCCGACGGTTCTGCTGCGGCAAAAACTCCATGGCGAAATGGACACCGGAAAGCTCGCGGCCCGGCGCGGGCAGATCGCGCGACGCCTCGGCGCCGCCGGCGAGCGCGACCGCGTCGAATTCGTCGATGAGGCTCTGGCCGGTCAGCGTCACCCCGACATGGGCGTTCAAGTGGAAGACGACTCCCTCGGCGGCCATCTGCTCGACCCGCCGTTCCACATGCTTCTTCTCGAGCTTGAAATCGGGAATGCCGTAGCGCAGCAGCCCGCCGGGCTTGGCGTGCTTCTCGTAGACGTGGACCTCATGGCCGGCGCGCGCGAGCTGCTGCGCGCAGGCGAGGCCCGCGGGACCCGAGCCGACGACGGCGATCTTCTTGCCCGTCCGCCGCGCAGGCGGCTCGGGCCTGACCCAGCCCTCGGCGAAAGCGCGATCCGAGATCGCGCATTCGATCGTCTTGATGGTGACCGGAGTCTCCTGGAGATTGAGCGTGCAAGAGGCCTCACAGGGCGCGGGGCAGACGCGGCCGGTGATCTCCGGGAAATTGTTGGTCGAGTGGAGGTTGCGCGCGGCCTCCTCCCAGTCGCCGCGATAGACCAGGTCGTTCCAATCCGGGATTTGGTTGTTGACCGGGCAGCCGTTGTGACAATAGGGGATGCCGCAGTTCATGCAGCGCGCCGCCTGGCCGCGCGTCGCCTCTTCGCTCAAGGGAATGAGGAACTCGCGGTAGTGGCGGATGCGGTCGGAGGCCGGCGCATAGCGCCGGTCCATCCGGTCAATCTCCAGAAATCCCGTCACCTTGCCCATCTCGAGAAACCGCCTTTACGCCGCGCGATTGAGCCGCGCCAAGGCGGCTTGCGGAAAGAGTTTCGACGCGCCCAAGAACTCGAGGGCGACGATGCGATGCTCCGAGTCGAAATCAATCAGGAACCCGAGCGGACTTTCCTCGGTGTCATACCAAGCCCCCTCATCGAGAGCGCCATCGAGGGCGTCCGCTTCCGGATCGTAGCGCTCGACGATGAGCACCTGATCGGTTCCGGCGCGCTTGCGAGGGTTCAGGAACTCCAGCCGAACGATCTTTCCGTCTTTGCGGTAGCCGATGGTCAAGCCCGGATGAGAATGATCGTCGCGCTCCTCTACCCTGTCGCCCCTGAAGACGACAACGGCGCGGTCTCCGAGAGTTTCCTGTCTCACCGAGCTCGCCTCACTCCCCCGCCGCCAGCATCGCGCGGTTGTTCTGCGCTGCAAGCTCAGCCAGCGCGCGCCGGTACTCGACCGGCATCACCTTGCGGAACTTGGGCAGATAGGCGTCCCAGTTCTCCAACAGATGTCGCGCGCGCGCCGAGCTCGTCGCGCGGGCATGATTGATGACGAGCTGATGCAGGCGCTCGGCGTCGAACCGGCTCATGTCGCGCATCACGTCCACGCGGCCATGCGACTCGAGGTCGCCGCCCGAGTGCAGGTGACGCACCATCATCTCCTCTTCCGCCGCGACCGGCTCGAGTTCGACCATGGAGAGGTTGCAGCGATGAGCGAAGGTCCCGTCCTCGTCGAGCACGTAAGCGATGCCGCCCGACATGCCGGCCGCGAAATTGCGTCCGGTCTGGCCGATGACGACGACGACGCCGCCGGTCATGTATTCGCAGCCGTGGTCGCCGACGCCCTCGACGACGGCGATCGCGCCCGAGTTGCGGACGGCGAAGCGCTCGCCGGCGACGCCGCGGAAGTAGCATTCGCCGGAAATGGCGCCGTACAGCACCGTGTTGCCGACGATGATCGACTCCTCGGGCTTGATCTGCACCGCCTCGCGCGCCGGATAGACGACGATGCGCCCGCCCGAGAGGCCCTTGCCGACGTAGTCGTTGGCGTCGCCCTCGAGCTCGAGCGTGACGCCCTTGGCGAGGAACGCGCCGAAACTCTGGCCGGCGGTGCCCTTGAACTTGACATGGATCGCCTCGTCACGCAGGCCCGCGTGGCCGTAGCGCTTGGCGATCTCGCCCGAGAGCATGGCGCCGGTCGAACGGTCGGAATTGCGGATGGAAAGATCGAGCCGGACGTGCTTGCTCCACTCGATTGCATCCTTCGTCTCGGCGATGAGGCGGCGGTCGAGCACATGCTCGATCCCGTGGTCCTGCCCGACGCTGCGATAGATCGTATCGCCTGACCAGGGTGCCGGCTTGTGGAAGAGTTTTGAGAAGTCGAGCCCCTGCGCCTTGGCGTGCTCGACGAGTTTTGCGCGGTCCAGCATCTGCCGCTGACCGATCATCTCGTCGAACCTGCGGTACCCAAGCTCTGCCATCAGCTCGCGCACTTCCCCGGCGACGAAGAAGAAGTAGTTGATCACGTGCTCGGGCTTGCCGACGAAGCGCTTGCGCAAGACCGGGTCCTGCGTCGCGACGCCGACCGGGCAGGTGTTCAGATGGCACTTGCGCATCATGATGCAACCGGCCGCGATGAGCGGGGCGGTCGCGAAGCCGAACTCGTCCGCGCCGAGGAGCGCCCCAATGATGACGTCGCGCCCGGTGCGGACGCCGCCGTCGACCTGGACGGCGATGCGCGATCTGAGGCCATTCATAACCAGCGTCTGATGCGTCTCGGCAAGCCCGATCTCCCAAGGGCTGCCCGCGTGCTTGATCGAGGTCAGCGGAGAGGCGCCCGTGCCCCCCTCGAAGCCGGAGATGGTGACGTGGTCGGCCTTGCACTTGGCGACCCCGGCCGCGACCGTGCCGACGCCCACCTCCGACACCAGCTTCACCGACACCTGCGCTTGAGGGTTAACGTTCTTCAAATCGTAAACAAGCTGCTTCAAATCCTCGATCGAGTAGATGTCGTGATGCGGCGGCGGCGAGATGAGCCCCACCCCTTGCGTCGAATGGCGCACCTTGGCGATGACCGCGTCGACCTTGTGGCCGGGCAATTGGCCGCCCTCGCCGGGCTTGGCGCCCTGCGCCATCTTGATCTGCATCATGTCCGAGTTGACGAGATACTCGGTCGTGACGCCGAAGCGGCCCGAGGCGACCTGCTTGATCGCGCTGCGCATCGAGTCGCCGTTCGGCAGCCGCTTGAACCGGTCCGATTCCTCGCCGCCCTCGCCGGTGTTCGACTTGCCGCCGATGCGGTTCATCGCGATGGCGAGCGTCGTGTGCGCCTCGCGCGAGATCGAGCCGAAAGACATGGCCCCGGTCGAGAAGCGCTTGACGATTTCAGCGGCCGGCTCAACCTCCTCGATCGGCACAGGCGCGCGCCCGTCCTCCTCCGCCGT
>DATJXI010000307.1:0-11185 GCA_035500275.1 Roseiarcus sp.
CCTGAAGGCCGATCCATGCGACCAAGTCGCGCTGCTTCAGCCGCTCACGGAAGGCCGGGACGCGAGAGGCCGTGCGGTTCATCGCCTTGGGCAGGGCGAACAGGATTGCCCTGAGAACCTGTCGGCTTACGCCCGCTTTGATGTCTGAGGCTTGCATAAGGACCGAATCCTCCTGAACCTTCCTCGCGCCCGTCCGTCATGCCACGAAATGGCATGACGGACGATCCCTGAGTTTGTATGAGCGTACTACCGGCCTATAGCCCGGGGAAGTCCGGCCCCCACTGCAGCAACGTGTCGCGGCCGAACGGGTATTTGAGCGTCGGGTTGTCCTCGTTGACGAGGTCGCCGTCAACGTAGTGTTCGACATGGAAGCCGGCGGGATCGGTCCAGTAGTCGAAGACCTGGCTGCCGTGGAAATGACGGCCGATGCCCCAGCGATGCTTATACCCCTTGTCGACCATCGTCTGGTACCCCATGCCGAGATCGTCGAAATCGCGGCACTCGAACGAGATGTGGTCCACCCCCGCCGAGGGCGCCCCGACGACGGCGATCGTGTGGTGGTCGGTCCAAGCGTGGCCTTTGTCGAGGTGCATGAAGCTGGCCAGAACGTTGGCCTCGTCATCCTTGTAGATGAGCTCCGACGGCTTCATCCCAAGCGTCTCGCAGTACCAGGCGATCATCTCTTGGGGCGCCGGCGTCAACAGGGCGACATGGCCCAGCCGCTGGACGTGCGACGGCCCATAGGAGGGACGCTGGAAGGCGCCGAGCCGCTTCCTCGCATGCGCGTCGTTCCACTGGATCGGAGCGTCGCCCGAAGGGATAGGCGTTGCGCGCTTCGCCCCGAACACGAACTCGAGCCGACGGCCGTCCGGATCGCTGCCGACCACATAGAGGCCTCCGCCCGGATGGGGGCATTCCGCCACGCGGGAGCCAAACTTGCCCGCAAGCTGATCGAGCGCCTCGCGGCTCGCCGCCCGGAAGCCCATGCCGACGAAGGCTGCGTCGCCCTTGCTGGCGACGTAGGAGAAAGGCGCGTCGCCATAGCTGCGCATGTAGATGACGTCGCCCCCCCGCTCGAGGTCGAGCAGGCCGTAGTCGAGCATGAACTGGCGCGCCGCCTCCGGGTCGGGATGACGGAAAATCACGTATTCGATGTCGTCGATAAGCATGGCGGTCCTCCCTCACGATGACGCCAACCTTGGCGTCGACTGTTTGCCTTTACGCCGGAACGGGAAGGCGTCGGCGCAGGCGAAACGCCTTCCTCGCCGTCGCCGCCTTGCGCGGTCGCGCTATCGGTACGCGATGAACAATGTGTCGTTTCGACGAAATAGTCAATATGAAAATTGGGTCGGCGGGGGCGCGGCCGATTGTCGCAGCCCCTGCGCGTCCTCGATCCGCGACCGCCCCGCTTCACTCCTCGATGATCGCGACCGCTCGCGTCCAGCCGGCGGAGGCGCGCTCGATCTTGGTCGGGAAGCAGGAGATCATGAAGCCGGTCGAAGGAAGCGCCTCGAGATTGCGAAGCTTCTCGATGTGACAATAGCCGATGTTCCGGCCGGCCTTGTGACCTTCCCAAATGATCGAGGCGTCGTGCGTCTCGGCGTAGCGCTTGGCGGTGTGGACGAAGGGAGCGTCCCAGCTCCATCCGTCGGTGCCGGTCACGCGCACGCCCCGGCGCAGCAGGTCGAGGGTGGCCTCGGCCCCCATGCCGCAGCCGGAGGCGACGTAATCCGGGCGGCCGTATCTCGCGCCCGCGCTCGTGTTGACGACGACGATGTCGAGCGGCTGAAGCTCATGCCCAATGCGCTTGAGTTCTGCCTCGACGTCGGCGGCGGTCGCGACATAGCCGTCGGCGAGATGGCGGAAGTCGAGCTTGACGCCGCGCTGGAAGCACCATTCTAGCGGAACCTCGTCGATCGTCCAGGCGCGCTTCCCCTCGTTCATCGTTGGATGATTGTGCCACGGCGCGTCGAGATGGGTGCCATTGTGGGTCGTGAGCTGCACGCGCTCGATGGCCCAACCCTGCCCGTCCGGCAGGTCCTCTTTCTTCAAGCCCGGGAAGAAGCGGAGGATTTCAGGCAGGCTCTCCTGATGGTCGACGTATTCGATCTTCGGATTGTGGCCCGGCGGGTCCGCGGCGACGTCGTTCCGCAGCGGGACCGAAATATCGACGATCCGACGGGCCATTCGCTTCCTCCTTTGAGCTGAGACGGACGTAGGCGCTCCCTGTCGAGCAAAACGCTGCGGCCTGGTCTATTTGCAGGGATTCACCCAGCGAAGACCGGCAAACCGGACGAAATCCGCGTCTGTCGAATAAAGGAGATATCCACGCTCCATGGCGAGGACGGCGAGATGAGCGTCGGTTGTCAGGTTGCCGGCAGTCCCAAGACGCTCGAGCTCGGCGCGAAGCCGCGCGAAGTGAGTGTCCGACGGCTGCGCAATATGAGCGTGCGGCAGCGCCAGCCACTCTTGAAGGCGTTGCATGACGTCCGGAACCGGAAGCGGACGCGCAACGACTTTACGGTTCGTCGTAATGCGCACGAAACCAAGCATGGTCGCCCAGGCCAGTCCGATTCCTTCGGTGCCCGCCAGACACGAGTCCCACCAGCGCCGAGCCTGCTCGTGAACTGCGGAATCGGCGTTATGCGCGTGAACGAGGACGTTGACGTCGGGCAGAATCATGGGCCTTCTCGGCGAAGGCTTCCGCCTCCAGTTCGTCCGCAAGCTGCCCAAGCTTGTCGAGATCGATCCCCGGCCTGAATCCGAAGGAATGCGGAATCGTCTTGGGCGCGGGATGGCGTCGGGCTGACACGGCCTCGCCCAAACCGGCGCGGATCGTCCGATTAACGGCTTCCTTGAAGGGGATGCCGAGTACCCGGGCGCGCTCTTTGAGCAGCCCCGCCAGGTCGTCGTCGATGGTGAGGGTCGTCCGCATGCGCGACATCATTGATGCTTGGGATATTGATGTCAAGGCATCTCATTCAGGCCATCAATCCCGGAAGCAGTTCGAACCTGGCGGTGAAGTGCCGCAGCGCCGGCGGCTCCCAGACGATGCGGTAGCCCATGAGTTGGTCCTTAATAGCGGCGATCTCCGCGAACGTCTCGACAACGTAATCGGCATGGCTCTGAGTATAGACGCGGCGCGGCATGGCGAGGCGCACGAGGTCCATCGGCGCGGGATGCTCGGACCCGTCCGGCCGCCGGCCGAACATGACGGAGCCGATCTCGCAGGCGCGAACGCCCCCGGTCTCATAGAGCGCGCAAGCGAGCGCCTGTCCCGGATATTCGAGCGGGGGGATGTGCTCGAGCCAGGCCCGGGCGTCGACGAAGACGGCGTGGCCGCCGGTCGGCTGCACGATCGGCACGCCGAGCGCGATCAGCCGTTCGCCGATATACTCGTTGGTGCGCGCCCGGTAGGCGAGATAGTCCTCGTCCACGATCTCCGCGAGCCCTTGCGCGATCGCTTCGAGATCGCGTCCGGCAAGGCCGCCATAGGTCGGAAAGCCCTCGGTCTGTATTAGCCGCGCGCGGGCGCGCTCGGCGAGCGCGTCGTCGTTGAGGGCGAGCCAGCCGCCGATATTGGCGAAGGCGTCCTTTTTCGCGCTCATTGTCACGCCGTCCGCGTCGGCGAACATGTCGCGCGCGATATCGACGATCGCGCGGCCGCCCTGCCCTACCTCGCGCTTCTTGATGAACCAGGCGTTCTCGGCGAAGCGGCACCCGTCAACGATGAAGGGCTTGCCGTAGAGATGCGCGAGCGTCGCTGCGGCGCGGATGTTTTCGAGGCTCGCCGGCTGGCCGCCGCCGGCGTTGTTGGTGACCGTGATCATCACGCAGGGAACGGAGGCGGCATTCTTCTCGAGAAACGCCTCGAGCAAGCCAAGATCGATATTGCCCTTGAACGGATGCGGCGCCGCGGTGTCGAGGCCCTCGGGCGCGGGCAGGTCAATCGCCTCGGCGCCGGTCGCCTCGATATTGCCGCGCGTCGTGTCGAAATGCGTGTTGGACGGGATCTTGCGTCCGGGCCCGCCGATGAGGTGGAACAGGATCGCCTCCGCGGCGCGGCCCTGGTGGGTGGGTATGATGTGGCGGAAGGGCATGAGGTTCCTCACCGCAGCCTCGAAGCGGCGGAAGGAGGGGGAGCCGGCGTAGCTTTCGTCGCCGACCATGATCGCCGCCCACTGCCGGGCGCTCATCGCAGACGTCCCGGAGTCGGTCAGAAGGTCGATCAGCACGGTCTCGGAATCGAGCGCGAACAGATTGTAGTGTGCGGCCGCGAGGTAAGCGCGGCGCTCCTCCCGCGTCGTCATGCGCAACGGCTCGACCGACTTGATGCGGAAGGGTTCGATGATCGTCTTCACGGGGAGCGCCTCCGCGCCGCGTCGCTTGCACGTCTTAAGGCGCGTATTGCGCAGCGACTGTATTGCGCAAGACCCCGATCCGATCGACTTCAAGCTCCACCGCGTCGCCGCTTTCCAGAAAGCGGCCGATCTCGAGGCCGCAGCAGTTTCCTACCGTCCCCGAGCCGAAAAATTCGCCGGCGTATATGGTTTCGTCCTGCGCGGCGTAGGCGATGATCTCCTCGAAGGAGAACATCATGCCCTCAGTCGTCGCCGCCGCCCGCTTTTCGCCGTTGACCCTGACCGACACCTTCAGTGTTTGCGGGTCGCCGAGCTCGTCGGCCGTGACGATCCATGGCCCAAGCGCGTTGCCGCGGTCGAAACTCTTGCCTTTCGCCGGGCCGAGCCTTCCCAGCATCTCGACCGCCTGCCGGTCGCGGGCGGAGAAATCGTTGAAGATCGTATAGCCGAAGATATGGGCCGCCGCCTCGCTTTCGGGGATGTTGGCGCGGGTGCGGCGGGTGATGATCCCGATCTCGAGCTCGTAGTCCATGACCGAGCTGTAGCGCGGCCAGAGGACCGTCGCGTCGGGGCCGACGACGGTGAAGCGGTTGGTGAAGTAGTAGATGGGGACCCGCCGGTAGACGTCCGGCAGATCGGGCAGCGGCGCGGCCATCGCCGCGCGGAACGCCGCCTCGCCGCCCGTCCTTAAGGCTTGCGCCGCCTGGGCGCCGCGGGTGGACTGGCGGATGTGCGTCGGAAACAACATGGCGTCGCGCATCTGGCGCGGCTCGGGCAGCGGCGCGAGAAGGCGGACCGCGGCCAAGTCCAGCGACAAATCCTCCTCTGCGCTTCGCTTCTCGATGAGATCGCGCGTAAGGTCGAGGCCCGCGTCGTCGGCGTCGATGAGCGCCAGCATGGAGGCGAAAGGCGCGTCGGAAACGCCGGCGCGACGAGCGGCGGCCGCAAGGTCGAAGACCCGCAGGTCGCCTGCGAGAACCGCCCCCACTTTACGCTCCCCCGCGAGCAGGTACGTCGCCAGTCTCATCGCGCCCTCCTTGACAACTGCTAGTCTGTATACAAAACTATTTTTTATCGATAATCAAGCCAGCGACGGAGGGAACGATCAATGAATATTCAAAGTGTTTCACCTGAGGGTTGGACATCGACAGCTTTTTCGTTCGTTCTGGCCTTCGGGCTGGCGGCGGCGCCGGCCGCAGCCGATTCGGTCAAGCTCAAAGTCGCCTGCACGGCGACCTCCGACTGCGCTTCCGCGATGGTCGCGCGCGACGAGGGCATTTTCGCCAAGCACGGCCTCGACGTCGACATGACGCTGATCGGCATCAACACCAACATTCCGCCGGCCATCGTCTCCAATTCCATCCAGATCGGCGGGCCGACCGCCACCGTTTTTCTTCAGGCGGTGGGCGGCGGCCTGGACCTCGTCGCCATCGAGGGCGCCTCCATCATGGACCCGGTCGCCAACAGCGCGTTCGCGGCGATGTCGCGCAAGGGCGTCGAAATTCATGACGCCAAGGACTTCGTCGGCAAGAAGGTCGGCGCGCCCGGCATCGGCGCTTTCCTGCACGTCCTCTTCCGCAAGTGGCTCATCGACAAAGGCGTCGATCCGAAAAGCGTCAATTTCGTCGAAGTGACGTTTCCGACCATGAGCGACGCCCTGAAGTCGGGAACCGTGGACGCGGTCCTGACCGCCGAGCCGTTCATCACCCGCATCAAGAACGCCGGCGTCGGCGATGTCGCGGCTCGTTACGGGGCGGATCTCGGGAGAAGCGAACCAATCATCTCCTACGTTTCGACGCGCGCCTTCGCCGAGAAGAACCCCAACGCAGTGAATGCTTTCCGCGCGGCCATCGAAGAGGCGGCGCCGATTGTCAATTCGGACCGCGAGAAGGCGGCGCAGTCGATCTCGAAGTTCACCAGGCAGCCGATCGAAAACGTTCGGCTCAATCGACCGAGTCTCTCCACCCCGCAGCTCAAAGGCTCGGACTTCGCGTGGTGGGTGGAGACGATGAAGCAGCAGGACATGCTGCAGTCTCCGATCGATCTGAACAAGCTTGTCCCTCCGTGAGCTTGGCGACAGTCGCAGAGACGCTTGCGGAGCGCGCCTCGGCGCTCATCGAGGCGGATATCGTCTCGGGCGCGCTTGAGCCGGGCGTGAGGCTTGGCATTGTCGAGACGGCCGCGCGCTACGGCGTCGGCGCGACGCCGCTGCGCGAGGCGCTGTCGCGCCTTGCGGCGCGCGGCCTCGTCGAGGCCGTCGGCAACCGGGGGTTTCGCGTCAAGGCGATCTCGTACGAAGACCTCGCCGACATCGTGCGCATCCGCACCGTTATCGAGGTCGAGGCCTTGCGCCTCAGCATGGCGAACGGCGGCGGCGACTGGGAAGCGGGCGTAGTGGCCGCCCTGCACCGGCTGCGCCACTGTGCGCGCGGCAATCCTCGCGGCGTCTCGGAGGGCGAACGCGAATTCGACGCGCTGCACAAGGCCTTCCACACCGCGCTCATCGCCGCCTGCGGCTCGCCGCGCATGCTGAACGCCCACTCGGATCTCTACGATCAGGCGTATCGCTACCGCCGTCTGATGATGCGAGAACTCCTCGATCCGGAGGCTTTTCTCGCCGAACACGACCGGCTCGCCGAGCGCGCGCTCCGCCGGGCACGCGACTCTTGCTCGGCGCTCGAATCGCACATCGCCTCGACGCTCCGCCTCGTCTATCCGGAGGCGACGCGATGCACGGCGTGATCGCCCCGCCCCTCATCGCATTTCGTAACGTCGATCTTGCCTTCGGCGATCATCTCGTCCTGGGCAAGCTCTCGTTCGAGATCGCCAGAGGCGAGATCGTTTGCGTCGTCGGGCCCTCCGGATGCGGCAAGACGACCGCGCTCCGAGTCGCCGCCGGCCTCATCCCTCCAACGGCCGGAGAGGTTGTTTTCGGCGGCGCGCCAGTGAAGGCGCCGCGGCGCGACGTGGCGATCGTGTTCCAGGACTATGCGAAGCGCTGCTTCCGTGGCGCACCGCCGAGGGGAACGTTTCGCTCGCGCTCGAGGCCATTAGAACGCCGCGTGCGCAGCGGCGCGCGCGGATCGAAGCGCTCTTAAGGCGGGTCGGCCTGCTCGCCTTCGCGGACAAATATCCCTCCCAGTTGTCGGGCGGCATGCAGCAGCGGCTGCAGATTGCGCGCTGCCTGGCGCAAGAGCCGGCGGCGCTGATGATGGACGAGCCGTTTGGGGCGCTCGACGCAATGACGCGACAGAGCCTTCAGGACGAAATGCTCGAGATCGCGCGCGCGACGAAGGCGACGATCTTCTTCGTGACCCACGATCTCGAGGAGGCGATCTATCTCGGCGATCGCGTGATCGGCCTCATGCCCCATCCTGGGCGCATCGGGATCGAGATCAAGGTGGATCTGCCGCGCCCGCGCGATCAGGTGACGACGCGCGAAAGTCCGGAATTCCTTCGCCTGCGTCACAAGCTCTACGACTTCATCCATTCCACCGAGCGTCGAGGATCCCCTTGATGAAGACGCTCGCCCGCGCGCTGCCCTTGCCGGCCGTTCTGGTCGTCCTTGCGGAGATTGGCGCTCGCGCGCACGGGCCCAGCGACTCGAACGCGCCTCCGTCGGAAGTCGCCGGCGCCCTGGTCGAGGCGCTGAGCGACGGCTCTCTCTTCGGCGCGACACGCGACACGCTGCTGGCCGCCTTCGGCGGGCTCGCGATTAGCGCAGGCGTCGGCTTGGCCCTCGGAACCCTGTTCGGCAGCTTTCATGCGCTCGACAGAGTGATGGAGCTCCCCGTCGAAGTTATCCGGCCCATTCCCTCTGTCGCCGTGATCCCGATTGCGCTGGTCGCGCTCGGTTTCGGCTATTCGCTCGAGGTCGCGATCGTCGCCTTCGCCTGCGTGTGGCCGCTCCTTATCCTGACCCGCGCGGCGGTGGCGGGCGTCGAGCCGCGGCTCATCGAGGTTGCGCGGGCGCTGCGGCTCACGCCGTTGCAGCGAACATTCAAGATTGTCGCGCCCGCGGCGTTGCCGCGCGTCTTCGTCGCCTTCCGGCTCGCGGCCGGAATTTCGCTCGTCGTCGCGGT
Organism: Roseiarcus sp.; assembly: GCA_035500275.1. Taxonomy (GTDB): domain Bacteria; phylum Pseudomonadota; class Alphaproteobacteria; order Rhizobiales; family Beijerinckiaceae; genus Roseiarcus. Next base: position 8,444 of record DATJXI010000307.1, read on the forward strand.
GACGGTCGAGATCGCGGTTAATCCTCAGGGGCTCGGCTATGGCGTCATGATGGCCGGCCAGGCGTTGCGGCCCGATCTGATGCTCGCCTATCTCGTCTGGATTGGCGTGGTGGGTTTTGCTCTCAACGCTGGGCTCGTCCTCGCCCAGCGGCGCTTGTTCGGCCCGGCCGCGCAGGTCGAGGCCTTGCGATGAGCGCGCTCGCGTGGCGGGCGGCGGGCCTTGTTGTGCTAGCCCTCATGGTCGCGATCTGGGGCGAGATCGCGGCGCTGAAGTTCGTGTCGCCGGTCTTCCTGCCGAGCCCAGCTCGCGCCTGGGCCGCCTTGTGGAACGGCTTCGCCCACGCGGACCTCGCCGCAAAGGCCGCGGGCACAATCCGGCACATGCTTGGCGGATGGCTTGTCGCGTCCGTCCTCGGCGTCGCCATTGGCGCAATCGTCGGGTCGTCGGCGACGGCCCGCGCTTACATTGGGCCCACGCTCGAATTCCTGCGCCCCTTGCCGGCGTCCGCCGTCATTCCGGTCGCGATCGCGATGTTCGGCCTCACCCCGGAGATGGCGCTCGGCGTCATCGGCTTCGGCTCGATCTGGCCCGCCCTGCTCGCCGCGGTGCACGGATTCGCGGCGGTCGAGCCGCGCCTCACCGAAGTCGAGCGGGCGCTCGGACTCTCGCGCTGGCAGGGGATCGCCAAAATCTCGCTCCCATCGGCGACGCCGGACATTCTCGCAGGCCTCAGGCTGGGACTGACGGTGTCGCTCATCCTCGCGGTCGTCTGCGAGATGATCGCCGGCCTTGACGGGCTCGGCCAGTGGGTTCTGCTGGCGGCGCGCGCCTATAAGTCCGCCGACATTTTCGCCGGCGTGATCATGCTCGGGGCGATCGGCGTGGTCTCCAACGCGGCAATCGGCTTTGTCGAAGCGCGGCTCTTGAGATGGCGGGCGCCGCAACCGGCGTGAGCTACGATCCCCTCAGGAACAGCCCGATCGTCAGCGCGATTCCGATCGCGACGACGGCGAGCTTGAGCAGTGTCTCGTTGACGGTCTTGAGCATCAACGCGCCCGCCCAGCCCCCGAAGGACGCGCCGACGGCGGTGATCCCCGCCTGAATCCAGTGGACGTCGCTGGAGAAGGCGAAGATCGCGACCGCCGAGGCGTTCATAACGCCGGCGAGAATGTTCTTCGCCGCGCCGGCGTTGCGCACGGCGAGCCCGGCCATGGTGAGCGACGCCATCATGAGGAAGCCAATTCCCCCGCCGAAATAGCCGCCGTAAATCGCGATGAAGAACTGGACGACCGCGGCGCGAAACGGCGACAGGCGGCGCGCCTCCCCCGGTTTCTGTTCCTTACCGAAAAAGCCGCCCCAGGCGAAAATGAGCGTCGCGAGCAGGACCAGCCAGGGCAGGAGCCGGGCGAAGATCGTCGGGGGGGTCCAGATCAGAATGACCGCCCCCACCGCCCCGCCGACCAGGCTGATGGCGAACAGCGTCGTCATGGCGAGGCCCGGCGGAGTGTCGGCGTGGGCCCGTCCGGTGAAGCCGGTCACGAGTTGCGCCGGAAAGAGCGCGACCGTCGAGGTGATGTTGGCTGCGCGCGCGTCCATGCCGGTCAGCATGAGCGATGGCAGGGTGAGGAAGGACCCGCCGCCGGCGAGCGCGTTCTGCGCGCCCGCCCATATCGAGGCGACGAACAGGATCACGAGAGGCAGCATCGCTTTTCCCAGGGACGCGCAGCATTTGGCGCTTCCGCCAACGGTTCCTTCCCCGAGGCGCTGGAAAAAGGCAAACGGACCCCTTTGCGACCCGGCGGCGGCGCTTCGGCGGGCTAGACCCCCTTCTGCCCAGAAGAGCGAGCCCAAGAAGCGTGACGATTGTGGGCGTCTTTGGTCCAAATGCTTCCAAGTAGGGTCCGGGAATGGTCCCGGAATGGTCCCGGAATGGGCCTTTTCCTTCCTTTTCTTTCCTTTTCCTTCCCGGTTTTGAGCCTTTTCAAGGGTTTAGAGTGAATCCGGCCGGAATTTTCTTCTCATTCCCCCGCTTCGACCGCGCTCGCTTGTCTCGGGCTCACGGACGACGCCGCGTGGGGTCCGCCGCTCCTCGCCGGCCATTTCGTCATCAGTCCCGGGCCAACCTCATGCGAAGATGCGCTCCCGCCGCGCCGCCTGGCCGAAAACGTTGAGCCGCCGCCCACGCCGGCGCCTTTTGCCTCGTCAATGAGGCTTCTTCCATCCTGCCTCCGCCGCGCTCGGGGGCCGCAACGGGAGAGAACATAGCATGAACATACCGACGCGCCAAGACAATTCCGACTTTTTTGGCCGACGCCTCTTTTTGTTTCCGGACGGCGGCGGGTTCTTGGGGAACCGAATGAGGCGAGCGGGGAAACGACCTCTTCAGGCGTAAGGCTTTTCGTTTCGCAAACAGCCGTCGTCGTCCGGCCGCCTCAGACGGGGGGAGTCGACCCGGGCCGGACCTTCCAGTCCAGCCGTGTACGGGCGGTAAGCGCAAGAAAGCGGGCTTAGGCTGAACGCGCGGCGTGCGCCAGGAGCGGCCGTCCACTCAGCAACGCCCATAGTAGACCCGCGCGTCGAAAACGGCGATTGCGGACGCCCTGGGGACCGTTCAGCGCCCGCTCGGACGACGACGGCTGTTTGCGAAACGAAAAGCCTTACGCGCCTGAAGAGGTCGTTTCCCCGCTCGCCTCATTCGGTTCCCCAAGAACCCGCCGCCGTCCGGAAACAAAAAGAGGCGT
>DATJXI010000308.1:0-6077 GCA_035500275.1 Roseiarcus sp.
TGCGAGTTGAGCTTCTGGTCCTGCTCGGCCGGTCCGGTCCGTCGGACGTGGACGGTGAAAAGACTCAGCCCGCGCGCGTACATTTCGGGCTTCGGCTGCTTCCATTCCGGAATGATGACGATGGTCGCAGCGCCGACGGCAAGACGTGGGTCCTGATAGGGCGAGCGCTTCACGCCCCGCGTCGCCATAAGGCGGATGTGAACTCCGTCGGCCATGCCGTTGGCCTCAATGACGTCGAAGAGGCGCGCTTTCAGCGCCTCGCGCGTTAAACCAAGGTCGATGCGCAGCATCTTCGCCCCGTCCCACAGACGGTCGAAATGCCGGCCGAGGAAGATGATCTTGCCGTTGACGAGGCGCAAACCCTCCCATACGCCGTCGCCGAGCACGAAGCCGGAATCGAACACCGACACTGTCGCCTCGTCGCGCGGCTTAAGGACGCCGTTGACGCTGACGAGCGCCGTGTCGTTGCGCGGGTCGCCGACAAAATCCTGCGTCCCCGCCGCAAGTTGCGCCGCATCGACCATGATTCTCCTAATCTCTTCCGGGACTGAACAATGGCTGCGCCCGCGCCGCGGGGCAAGCGGCAATTCGGCTTGAGACGCGCGCTGGAAAAGGCGCAATCGCCGCCTTGCCTTCGCCCTCATGGTCGGGCAGGGAGGGTCGCGGCGAAGCGAAGGTCGGTTGCCGGAAACGAGCGCGGAGATGAAACGGGTTCAGGACATCGCATGGCCGGTGATCGGCATCGGCGCGGTGGCCGTGTCCTCGTGGCTTCTCTTCAAGGAACTGCGCGGTCTTTCCTTCAAGAGCCTTGCCGAGGCCTTCGATTCCATCACGCTCCCGCGCTGGCTTCTGGCGTTCGCCTCCACCTCGCTCGCCTATGCGGCGCTGGCCTGGTACGACCGCATCGCGCTCATGCATCTTGAGCGTCGGGTGAGCTGGCGGTTCGTGGCGCTGGCGTCCTTCACCGCCTACGCCATCGCCCACAACATCGGCGCATCGGTTTTCTCGGGCGCCGTCATCCGATATCGCGCCTATTCGACGAAGGGGCTGAGCGGAGGCGAGATCGGCCTGCTCGTCGCCTTCTGCTCGTTCACTTTCGCCCTCGGGACGGTGACGCTCGGCGGCCTCATCCTCCTCTTCCGCCCCGAGCTTGTCGAGCGCGTGCCCGGCGCTCCCGAGTGGCTCGGCAAGGCGAGCGGGGTGGTCCTCATGCTGGCGCCGTGCCTGTTCGTCATCGGCTCGCTCCTGCACTTCCGCCCGTTCCGGATCGGCGACTTCATGCTGGTGTATCCGCGCCCGCCGGTTGCGGCGCGGCAATTGCTCGCGGGCCCGCTCGAGCTCATCGGCGCGGCGGGCATCATCTTTTTCGCCCTGCCGCCGGAGGCCAACCCCGGCTTCCTCGCCGTGCTCGGCGTCTTTCTCGCATCGTTCTCCCTCGCGCTGGTCAGCCACGCGCCGGGGGGCCTGGGAGTGCTGGAAATCTCGTTCCTCGAGGGGATGCCCGACGCGCCGAAGGCCAATGTCGTGGCGGCGCTGCTCGTCTTCCGCCTTCTCTACCTGATATTGCCGTTCATATTCGCGCTTGGCGTGGTTCTCACCTTTGAGCGCCATCGCTGGCGAGCGCTCGTGCCGCTGCGAGGAGACCGCCCTCATGCCGTCGGAGATCACGATTAACGAAGACGACGTCCTGCTGGCGATCGACCTGCAGGCGGATTTCATGCCGGGCGGCGCCCTCGCCGTCGAGGAGGGCGACGCGATCGTGCCGCTCGTCAACGCGCTGGCTCAGCGCTTACCGCACGTGATCGTCACCCAGGACTGGCACCCGCCCGGGCACGCCTCCTTCGCGTCAAGCCACCCGGGCATGAAGCCGTTCGACACGAAGGAGCTGCACTACGGGACCCAGACGCTGTGGCCGAACCATTGCGTCCAGGGGACGGAGGGGGCCGCGCTTCACCCGGAGCTGGCGGTCGACCTCGCCTTTCTCATTCTGCGCAAGGGCATGGACCCGAGCGTCGATTCCTATTCCGCCTTCGTCGAGGCGGACGGCAAGACGACGACCGGCCTTGCGGCGCTTCTGAAGGCGCGCGGGACGAAGCGGGTTTTTGCTTGCGGCCTGGCGACCGATTATTGCGTCGCCTTCTCCGCTCTTGACGCGCGAAAAGCGGGCTTCGAGACCTTTGTCATTGAGGACGCCTGCCGGGCGATCGACGCCAACGACTCGCTCGCCGCCGCCTGGGCGAAGATGAACGCGGCCGAAGTCTGGCGCATCCAGTCGGGGCAAATTCTCGGGTGACGGCCGCCGCAGCGGAATCGCCGTTGCAGCGGTTCTCAATTTGCTTGAGCAAATTCCGGTCGGTCGAGAGAGAAATTCTGGGACTGCGTCGCCGCTTGCTGGAATCGAAGTCAGCAGACCTATGTTTTCAGCCCTTGTCTGATGTCTACGACGGTTTGCGCTGGATCACGGCCCGCAGAAAGGCGATCAACAGCAGCGGCGCTGCGGGCCAGTGAAACCAGATGTGGTCGAGGCCGCTAAACACGTTGATCAGAAACAGGAAGACTGCGAGGGCGATCGTCACGACGCTTAGACGAGGCAGCGCTATGTACCATTCCCAGGCGCGAGAGAAGCCGGCCTGCGCACGATGCGCGGGACGCGGAGGCGTTGCGGGCTCGCTCCTCACATCGGGCCGCGATGCAAGCGGCCGCATCGCCGAGCCGCCTTGAAGGACGCGATAGCCGGTTACCGGGTTGACGACGTTCTTCAAGTGCTGTTGGCCGAGGCAGTCGAAACCGATTGAGAGCTTGGTATGCACCTGATCATAGACCGGGCCGGATATAAGGATTCCGCCCGGTTCGGCCAGCTCCTGCAGTCGTGCGGCGATATTGACGCCGTCGCCATAGACATCATCGCCCTCCACCATCACGTCGCCCAGATGGATCCCGATGCGGAATCTCATCCGTCGCAGTTCGGGCAGCGCGCCGTTGTAGCCGAAGAGCTCCTGCTGCGTCTCGACCGCGCATTGCACGGCCTCCACGACGCTGGCGAACTCGGCGATGACGGCGTCGCCCCAGGTGTTGACGATGCGCCCATCGTGGCGCTCAATCAGCGTCGCCATGGCGGCGCGGTAACGGCGCAGCGTGGTCAGGGTGCCTGCTTCGTCAGCCTCCATGAGGCGAGCATATCCCTCAACGTCGGCGCACAGGAGCGTCGTTAGCCGCCGTCTTACCTTCGTCGTCATGGCGGCATGCTAGCGCAAAAGCTTGCCAACGGCACGGCGCTCGACCGGCTCCGCTAGCCCGTCCTTACAAGCCGCGCGGCGTAAAACCCGCCCAGACCTGAACGGCGCGGGTCTTGGCCCCAGAGCTGGCATGGCAGAGTCCGCAAATCGCCGGCTTCGGTTATGCATTCGGCGAGCCCGCCAATCTCGGCCGGCGCGACGGCCAAGCGCCGGAGGTCCGGATTGCGCCTTAAGAGCGCGGCGATCTGCCCCTCGCCTTCCTCAGGCTCAAGCGAGCAGGTGCAGTACACGAGGACGCCCCCCGGCTTGATCACCCCAACCGCCTTGTCGATGAGCTGCGCCTGCAGCCTGACAAGGCCCGGAAGGTCGGTTGGCCGCTTTGTCCAGGCGACGTCGGGATGGCGGCGGATCGTGCCGGTCGACGAGCATGGCGGGTCGAGCAACACCGCGTCGAACGGCGGCGCGTCGAACAGAAGCACGTCGGCGACGACGATCTCCGCATCCAGCCTGAGACGCTCGAGATTGGCGGCGAGCAGTTTGAGCCGCTCCGCCGAACGGTCCACCGCAGTTACGGCTGCACCGGCCGCGGCCAGCTCGGCCGTCTTGCCGCCGGGGGCGGCGCAGAGATCGGCGACCCGCGCGCCCGGCCCGACCCTAGTGAGCCGGGCCGGCAGGGCCGCTGCGGCGTCCTGCACCCACCATTCCCCATCCGCGTATCCGTCGAGCTGGGCGACAGGCTTGTGGCTGTCGATACGCACCGACCCAGTCGGCAGCGCGATCCCGCCCAGCCTCTCCGCCCAGCGCTCGGGCTCGCTCTTGACGCTGAGGTCGAGCGTCGGCTCGCAGCGATGGGCCGCGGCGATCGCCCGCGCCGTCGTTTCCCCGTAGGTCGCGCGCCAGCGCGCCGCGAGCCACGCCGGCGTGTCGTCGTCGAGCGGATCGGAGGCGGCGAGGATGGCGTCCCGGTCGCGCGCGATCGTCCGCAACACCGCGTTGACGAGGCCGGCGAACGGCGCGCTCGCCGCGTCCGCGCGCGCCGCGTGCACCGCAAGGTCCACGGCGGCGTGGTCAGGGGTTTCCAAAAAGAGGATTTGCGCCGCTCCGACAATGAGGATCCACTCGAGCGCGCCCGATCGCCGCGGCAGGCCTTTCTCCAGCCGCTCGGCGATCGCCTTGCGGATCGTGCCGAGCCGCCTCAGCGCCGCGGTCGCGATCGAGCGGGCGAGGGCCAGGTCACGCGGATCGGCGTTGGCGCCTTTCAGCGAAAGATCGGCCGCGAAGCGCTCGTCGAGGGGGCGCGCCTGGGTGACCGCCTCGACAACGGCGCGGGCGGCCGCGATGCGGGCGACGAAACCCGGCGGGGGAGCCGCGGGCGTCGATGGCCGATGGAATCCGCGCTGCTGTCGAGCCAACCCGCGCCTCACTTCTCGAATCTTCTGCGTCCCCTGTCGCGAGCTTATATGGGAAAGGAACGGCTGGCTTGCGCGGAGCGGGCGCTAGGGCGCGACAATTTCTTGAGGAAAAGCAGAAATCGCGTTATTCTGGGTTTGAATGGGTCGATCTTGGCGCTGAAATCGCGTCACCCGCCCTTGGTGAGGACGCCAGGACGAAACACTTGCTGCGCCTACCCTCATCCGGCGGGCTGTGGTCGGCCGCCTTCTCCGAATGGAAGAAGGGATGCTAACCTGCGCCGCCGGCGAAGCCGGCGGCGCTTCCCCCTTGGGGCATGGCGCCACGCCGAGGGCGCGACGGATGAGGGAATGCCGGTTCGACCAATTTCGTCATGCTCTGAACTATAGTTGAACCTGTTGAAAACATTGACGTCTCGACTCAGAGAAATGCGGCCCACGCGAGTGCGATGAGCAAGCAAGCCAACAATCGGCTCGAACCGGAAGCAGCGGCCGGTGAAGCCGAGGCCCCTCGCGTCCTCCCGCCGGCGGCGTTGCGCGCGCTGGCCGAGGCCGAAGCCCGCCGGGCGAAGCCCTCGCCCGACGCGCCGCCCGAGTTCAACGGGCGCGGCGGCCTCGACCCGGTCCGCTATGGCGACTGGGAGGCGAAGGGGCTTGCCTCCGATTTCTGATGAGGGCGCCTGCGGGTCCGATGGCCCGCCTCGTCTGCAAGGGGTTTGTTGAGCTCGGCCGACGATCAGTCCGCTTCAACATATCCGGCTTCGGAGGGTTCCCTCCCAGCCAAGATGGAGATACGCGCGTTCCGGTCCTCATTAGGCTTCTCCTTCACCCGACGGACGAACTCATCGTCGAAAGCCGCGATCCGGCGATATCCCAGGCGCGCCGGACGGGGGGGCAAATTCGTCGAGCCGTACTTCAAGGGCGCCGAGCCGGACTAGGTCGTCGTAGTGCTGAAGGCGCGCGAGCCCGCCCGCATCATCCGATCGGCCTCACCGACGCCCAAGTGACGGAAGTCGAGCGTCGCCTCGCCAGGCCCAATAAGAGATTCGCCACGCTGGAAGAAGCACGTAAGCAGTTCGCATCTCGGCGCGCATGGAGGTCGTTATCGAGCAGGAAGCGCTCGACGAACTCGATGAAATTTATGCGTGGATAGCGCGAGACGATCCGGTGTCAGCAGACACAATAAACAATCGCATCTACGACTATGTTGAGCGCTTGGCTCGGCTTCCCCTTCTCGGTCATCAGGGCAGAGCGCCGAATACTTTTGAATGGGGCGTCCGGAAATCGTCGCACGTCGTCGTCTGCAAAATTGATAGTGACAGCAAGGAGCTGATCGTCATCGGCGTTTTCAGCGGCTCCCAAGACATTCGACGGCCATAGTGCGGCATCAATTTGCCGCATGGCGCGCCACATTTCCGTGCCAAATCCGCGC
>DATJXI010000309.1:0-8798 GCA_035500275.1 Roseiarcus sp.
TCGCTGACGAGCGCCGGCACGCGCCCTTTCGGATTGATCTTGAGATAGTCGGGCTTCGTCTGCTCAGCGCAAGCGAAATCCACGCGCCGCGCCTCGAACGCCGCGCCGGCCTCCTCAAGCGCGATATGTGACGCGCGCGCGCAGGTGTTGGGGGCGTAAAAGAAAGTGAGCATGGCGGCCGCCGTTTCCTGCCAGGGATCCAAGAATGCTCGGCTATCAAGCCCGACTTTGCTCGGCTTCGCAATGACGCCGGCCATGGCGGCGAGCGGCCCTTGCGACCGACCCGATGGCTCGGAAGCAAGCGGCGCCATTATTGAGCTCGTCATCGGGGCGGGGTTGCGAAGAAGAACCGCAACATTTCGCGTGAAGCATCGGGTCCACGATCATCCGTGTAAGATCCGTCCGGGCTCCCCCCGGACCAGGCGTGCCCCAGTCCGTCGACGGCCCAGTGTTCCGCGTGAGGAACGCCGCTCTCATCTGTGATGACGGTGCGCGTGTAAGCGCAGCCTCCCGCGAAGCCGTCATGTTGCCGTTCGTGGGCAGCATTGGAGAGGCCGGCGCGAGCGTCGGCAAGGATTGTTTCGCCGTTCGACGGATCGACGATCTTGTCGTTCGCGCCGTGAAAAACAATCGTGCGAGCGCGCCCACGGGCGCACTTGGGGCGATGCTTCTTTCGCGACGACCTGTCCAGCGGCGTCGCGGGATTCGAGGCGCCGCGCATAGCTGCGAACGCCGAAATGAGGTCGGTGGCGGACCCGTAAGCGAGGCCGGAGTGAATGCCGGCCGCGCCATAAAGCTCGGGATAGGCGGCGCTCATGATCGCGGCCATCGCCCCGCCGGCGGAAAGTCCCGCCACATAGACCCGCTCCGCGTCGATATCGAACTCCGCCATGATCGCGCGCGTGATGCCGGCGATGATGCTCGGTTCGCCCTCATCGCGCACCTGGTGCGTGAGACGGAACCAGTTCCAGCAGGCGGATTGATTGGCGCTCATCGGCTGCTCCGGATAAGCGACGATGAAGCCATGGTCTTCAGCAAGCCGGTTCATGCGTGTCCCGACCGCGAAGTCATCGGGGTTCTGAGTGCAGCCATGGAGCATAACGATCAAAGGAAGCATCCGGCCATCTGCGCGGCTTGGGACATAGACCCTGTAGTCTCTCGACCCGGCTTCGCAGGCGAAGGTTCGCGTGAGGTAAGCCGCCCCGTCGGGGACGCTGACCGTTGGCCTCTGGCGCAATTTCGACAGCGGCGCCGAGGCAGGCCGGAGGCCCGTAAGATCGGCCTGACGCAGCAGCTTCAAGACCTCCCCGAGAGGCCTTCTCGCGCGTCCGGAGGGGCGTCGCCCTGCATCGGCGCCCGGCGGCCCGGCGCGGCCCGCTTGCGCGTCCTGCCGGGCCGGCTCACCCGCGTCTGCCGGCTCGGCGACAACGGGCGGCGGCGGCGCCAGTCGAGCGCTTTCGAGCGGTTGGTCGGCCGCAGGCGCAGCGTGACCCCGTCCCGACAGTGCGCGCTGGATGACCCGCGTCGCCTCGACCAGATTTTGCTGGCGGGTGAGTTGCGTCGCCTGACGCATGGCTGTGATGAAAAGCGAAGTCACTTTTTTAGTCCTTTTTCTTTGAGAGCGCCGCTTAGGTTCGTCACCCGATGCGATCCGCGAGCGCCGCCCTGACGGCCTTGCTGGCGTGAAGGGCGCCGAGCACGGTGATCGATTCAATGGTCGCGAGCGCGAGCTCGGGCGTGACGTCGTCGGCAATCGTCGTGAGCCCGAGAACCTGGATGCGCAGCTTGGAGCCGGTCGCCTTCACCGCCTCCAACTCCTCGCGACTATAGCGCCGCAAGCCGAGTTCGAGAGTGCGCCGCACGATCGACTGCTTGACCGCATCGGCGTGAGCGCCAAGCTGGTTGCGGATCGCCGTCCTTATGAAGTCGGTACGATTGGAATAGAAGCCCTCGCGCACCAGCAAGTCGATATGGCCGAGGTCAACGAAACCGACGTTGATCGTGATCTTCTCGCTTTCGCCCGACCTGTCTCGCAGTCGGTGTATCTCTCCGGCCATTGCGGCTCCTGCCATCTGCATGGATGGTATATGGATGGCGGAAACGACTTTGCAAGGCCCGCTTTCGTTCCCGGTGGGGCCGTCGCAACAAACGAAAGCCATAAGAACGTGACCCGCGCCGCGCTCCCAATGAGCGCGTAACGAGCCGGCGCCGGCGCAGGGCGCATTTGGGGCTCGAACGCGAACCCCGTATCCGAGAAAAACCAGAATCGTATTGGACACGAGCCGCGGAGACGAAAAAGGCCGCCCCAGCGGGCGGCCTTTTTCACCCTCGTGACGCCAAAAACTCTATTCCGCGAAGGCGGAGATGGGTTCTCCCCGACGCTGGCGGGAAGCGGCGAAGAGCGCGGCGAAGCCGAGCCCCATCATGAGCCAGGTTGAAGTCTCCGGCGCGGCGACGACCGAAAGCCGGCCGCTCGTCTGAACGGGGTAGTTGCCGCCGCCGACCGATTCCCAGAGGGAATAATTGGTCGGCGAATTGCCCCACAGGTTCCAGTAGCCGCCGCCGGAGGCGGTCGTGAACAACAGCCCGTTGATGTCCAGGACCTGTGGCCCGCTCTGCACCAGGTTGTCGTAGATGAACGAACCGTCGGGGCTATACGCGGCGCCGGCGAAGTTCGGGTTCGCGACCATTCCCACGATCGTGTCGTTGACCAGGCCCGTGACGCCGCCGGAGATCTGCGTGACTTCGCCGGACGCATTGGCGTCGAATTGGCCGGACGCCTCGAGCGAGCCGTCGAAGGACCCGTAGGTGAAAAAGTACAGTTTGGCGTTGGCCGGCGAGGCCAACATGAGCGCCGCGAAGATCGTCGCGGCGAAGGCCGATGCTGCTCGCTTCATGGAACTGCTCCTGCTTTAATTCCGGCTAGCTAGGTTTCATCTGCCAGCTCGACGACGCTATGAGCGTCGTTTCCTTTGTCTCGATTGCTTAAATACACTTCACATTGTTCCAGATCAAGTTAATGATTAAAGCGTCGTTAGGCCAGTGCTAATCAAAACTGAGAAAAACTCTAATAAAATCGCTAACGAGGTCTTCGAAATACGTTGACGTAACGTCAACTTGGTCGGACGATGAGGTCGAAAACAGACCTTCTTTGCCAAGCGCCTCACGCCTTGCTATGAGCGCCGCAATCAGCCGTCAGACCGGATAGGCCCATGCGCAAAGGCGCGGTCGCACGCACGACAAAAGAAACGCGCATCGAGGTTAAGCTCGACCTCGACGGAACGGGCGCGTCCGACATCGCCACCGGCGTCGGCTTCTTCGACCACATGCTCGACCAGCTCGCCCGCCATTCGCTCATCGACATCGCGATCCGGGCGGAGGGCGACCGGCACATCGACGATCACCACACGGTCGAGGACGTCGGCATTGCGCTCGGGCAGGCGCTCTTAAAGGCGCTCGGCGACAAGCGCGGGCTCGCCCGTTACGCCGACTGCCTCCTACCGATGGACGAGACGCTGACGCGGGTGGCGCTCGACGTGTCCGGCCGGCCGTTCCTCGTCTTCAGGACGGAATTCCCGACCGAACGCATCGGCGCATTCGATACTCAGCTTGTGCGCGAGTTCTTCCAGGCGTTCGCCGGCAACGCCGGCCTCACGCTGCACATCGAGACGCTCTATGGCCTCAACAGCCATCACATTGCCGAATCGTGCTTCAAGGGCGTCGCGCGGGCCCTGAAAGCCGCGGTCGCGATCGACCCGCGCCAGGCCGAGCGCGTCCCCTCGACCAAGGGGGCGCTGTAGGAGGTTCGAGCAGGAAATCACGACTATCTATTTTCTGTAAAAGAGAAAGATGATATCATTTGTCGGCGCCGTGCTCGGAACTCGGGCGGCGACGCTCCGATCGTGAACTTTGACAGAAAAAGGCGCTTAAGCTTTTGAAAAACCCGCATGCCGACCAAAACTGCAGGCCACCGAGGGGCTCGCTCTGAGGACGGATGCGATGACGGTCGCCATCATCGACTACGGGTCGGGCAACCTGCATTCGGCCGCAAAAGCCTTCGAGCGCGCGACGCGCGAAGCGGGCCTCTCGTGCGAGATCAAGGTGACGGCCCGGCCGGAGGATGTGCTCGCGGCCGAGCGCGTTGTGTTGCCGGGCGTCGGCGCCTTCGCCGACTGCCGCCGCGGGCTTGACGGCGTGCCCGGCATGGTCGCGGCGCTCGTCGAAGCCGTGCGCGAGCGCGGGGCGCCGTTCCTCGGCATCTGCGTCGGCGCTCAGCTCATGGCGTCGCGCGGCCTCGAGCACGAGGTCGTGGCCGGCCTCGACTGGATTCCTGGCGACGTCGCGCCGATCAAGCCCATGGACCCGGCGCTCAAGGTGCCGCACATGGGCTGGAACACGCTCAACGTGCGGCGCAACCATCCCGTGCTTGCGGACATCAAGACCGGGCCGGACGGCCTGCACGCCTATTTCGTGCACTCCTACCAGCTCCATCCCACGGACGCTGGCGACATCGTCGCGACTGCGGACTACGGCCGGCCGATCACCGCCATCGTCGGGCGCGACAATCTCGTCGGAACCCAGTTCCACCCGGAGAAGAGCCAGAAGCTGGGGCTCGCCCTCATCGCCAACTTCCTCACGTGGCGGCCATGATCCTCTTTCCCGCCATCGACCTCAAGAACGGCGAATGCGTGCGCCTGCTCCGCGGCGACATGGCGCAGGCCACCGTCTTCAACACGAACCCGGCGGCGCAGGCGCAGAAATTCGCGGACCAGGGCTTCGACTACCTGCATGTGGTCGATCTGGACGGCGCCTTCGCCGGAAAGCCGGTCAACGCGGAAGCGGTGCGGCGTATCCTCGCCGAGGTTCCCCTCAAGGTTCAGCTCGGCGGCGGCGTGCGGGACATGAAAATCGTGCGCGACTGGCTGGAGAGCGGGGTCGCGCGCGTCATCATCGGCACCGCCGCCGTGCGCGATCCCGACTTCGTCCGCGAGGCCGCCCGGCTTTATCCCGGCCGGATCGCGGTCGGCATCGACGCGCGCGACGGCCGCGTTGCGGTCGAGGGCTGGGCCAGAACCGAGGAATTGTTCGCCGCCGACCTCGGGCGCCGGTTCGAGGACGCCGGCGTCGCCGCCATCGTCTACACCGACATTTCCCGCGACGGCGCGCTTGCCGGGCTCAACGTTGAGGCGACGGTCGCGCTGGCGGAGGCGATTTCCATTCCGGTCATCGCGTCCGGCGGGCTTGCCTCGATCGACGACGTGAGGCGCTTGACCGAGCCCGACTGCGCGCGCTTGGCGGGCGTCATCGCAGGCCGTGCGCTCTACGACGGGCGCCTCGACCCGCGCGAGGCGCTGGCGCTTATTCGGTCGCGAGGACCCGTATGAGCGTTGATGACGTCATGAAGAGCGCCATCGACCGAGCGGGCGTGATTCGCGTCAGAAACGCTATGAACCCCCTCCTCTGGCTTTCGTCGATTTCAGCACCTATCTTTCTAATCGCGGCCTATCTGTTTCGCGACGATCCCATCTTGAAGTGTGGCTTTGCCGGGCTCGGATGCCTGCCGATTGTCGCGTCGCTTGCGGCGTACTTTCTCTACTTCGTCCTGGATCGAGACCGCCTCCAGTCGGAAGAGTTCGTTCTCAAGCAGAGGGAGTTGTCAATTATCGAACGGAAAGGGCTGCCACCCGTACCTTTCGATGGAGAGGAAACCGAAGATATTCAAATGATCGAAGCATCAGAAAAACCCCCGAGAGGAGACTAGCCGTGAAGGCGCACCTTTTGGTTTTCGATGACTCCCAGGCGTCCCGTCAAAGTATGATCGATGTTATAGACAATATCGAAGACATCGAAAACTGGTATGCATTCTTCGACAACGTGTTTTGCCTGGCTTCGGAACGAGATGCTCACTCACTCTCAAGTCTCATTCGCGCGGAAATGCCCAAGCAGCGATTCATTGTTACCGAAGTCGAGCCTGGAAAGAAGGGCGGTTGGCTTCCAAAGTCCATTTGGGCCTTCTTGAAACGACCCGAACCCGTAGACGCCGCCGAGTGACCCTCAAAGCCCGCCTCATCCCCTGCCTCGACGTGAAGGACGGCCGTGTCGTCAAGGGCGTGAATTTCGTCGATCTGCGCGACGCCGGCGACCCCGTCGAATGCGCCATCGCCTATGACGCCGCCGGGGCCGACGAATTGTGCTTTCTCGACATCACCGCGAGCCACGAGGATCGCGGCATCCTGCTCGATGTGGTCCGGCGGACGGCCGAGGTCTGCTTCATGCCGCTCACCGTCGGGGGCGGAATCCGCACCACCGACGACATCCGCAACCTCTTGCTCGCCGGCGCCGACAAGGCGTCGATCAATTCCGCGGCCGTGGCGGACCGCAGCTTCGTGCGTGAGGCCGCCGAGAAATTCGGCAGCCAGTGCGTGGTCGTCGCCATCGACGCCAAGCGCGTGTCAAGGCCCGGCGAACCGGCGCGCTGGGAGATTTTCACCCATGGCGGCCGGCGGCCGACCGGCCTCGAGGCTGTTGGCTACGCATGCGAGGTCGCCGAACTCGGCGCCGGCGAGATTCTTTTGACCTCGATGGACCGCGACGGCTCGAAGCAGGGCTTCGACCTCGAACTGACGCGGGCGGTGGCGGATGCAGTGTCCATCCCCGTCATCGCCTCCGGCGGCGTGGGCTCGCTCGATCATCTTGTCGAGGGCGTCAGGGACGGCCACGCGAGCGCCGTCCTCGCCGCGTCGATCTTCCACTTCGGCGAGTTCACGATCCGCGAGGCGAAAGCGCGGATGACGGCGGCCGGCGTCCCGATGCGCATGGACTAGGCCGCGACGAACCTGGACGGCGCGCGGGCGCGCCGCATCGCTGGAAGTATTTTCGCTATTTCGCCGCGCGCAGCTTCGGAGGCTCGGGGACGACGCTTTCCGGCTCGACCCGGCGCCCATTGGGAACAGCGGAAAAGCGGGCGATCAGCCATGAGCGGAACAGCGCCACAGCCTCGTTGCTGAGGTCTTCGGGGTGGGTCGTGAGGTAGTAGCCGTAACCTTCGTCAAGCCAAAGGTCGAACGGCGGAACGAGCCGGCCCGCCTTGATCTCTTCATGGAAGAGCAGCGGATCGAGAAGAGCGAGGCCGTCGCCGCTCATCGCGTATTGCGCCGCGAGCTGCTGGGTGTCGAACACGAGGCCCCGGTCGACTGCGAGGTCGGGCCGGCCGATGGAGCGGACGAACATCTCCCAGAAGAAATGGCGCGGGCGTCCATCGATCTTGAGGTGGAGAAGATCGCTGGCGGCGATCAGTTTCGTAGGATCGCTGACGTCGGTGGATTCAAGCAGCTTTGGGCTGCACAAAAGCGTCGAGCGGACCATCCAGAGCAAATCGTGGATCGCGTCCGTGACGCGCGGCTCCGAATAGACGATGGCGATGTCGATGTCGCCGTCCACCTCGGGCCCGGTCGTAGGCTTGGACACGATCTCGAGCGAGATGCCGGCGTTCTCGGCGCGAAAGTCGCGCAGGATCGGGATCGCCAGGCGGTGGGCGAAGGACGTCGGCAGCGCCACCTTGAGGACGCGCTTCGGGCGTCCCTTCTCCTTGATGACCTCGCCCAGCGCCTGATCGATGCGGTCGAAGGATTTCGACACGACGGGAAGGATGTGCCGGCCGGCCTCAGTCAGCACCAGCTGCTGGGGCCGGCGCTCGAACAGCGCGACCCCGAGGAAGTTTTCGAGTACGATGACGTGTCGGCTCACTGCGCTCTGCGCGACGGTCAGGCTGTTGGCTGCGGCAGTGAAGCTAAGATGCTGTCCGGCGGCCTCGAAGGCTCTCAGCGCGTTCAGCGGCAACCACTTGCGGTCCATCGATCCTCCGCGCGCCGCGAGAGCGTCGATGACATCCGGCGTCGCGAGCGCGATTAGCGTACATAACGCATAATGGGTCGGTCCGACAACATGATGTTGCGGGGATTTCGCGTGATCAATCCGATCGCTTCGGCAGGTCGCGCGAGCGAGTCCGCTTAACGCTCAGGTCTCGAACCATCGAAGAGAATGCGCGGACGAGGGTGGATCGGCTGCGGGCGCTTGCTGCCGCCCACTTTCCGACGTGCGAGAAATCGCGGTCGCCGAGCCGCCGTTACGAAGCCGCGGGCGCGCGGTTGCGGCGACGATGGATGGGGGGGCGCAGGTTCGTGCGCCGCTTCGCGTTCGTCGTCGCCAGAGCTTTCGCCTCTAGCGGGAAGGCAAAGAAAATTGGTCCACTCCAGCCGCTCAATCTCGATTGCGCGCCGATCGTCGCTGACGGCCAGAAGGAGCGTCAGATCCGGATCACGGTGCGTGAGCCAGAGTTCATAGGGGCTTGCATTCTTGCCGGGGACGAATCGGGTCGTCACGCCGTGAAAATCGGACAAAGCGACGCGGATGGACATCAGCACGCCCGACACGATGCGCTTGACGATGACGCCATCGCGCGAGAGTTCGACGATGCGACGGCCATCGTCGCATCGGGGATCGTGACCTTCGATTCGAATTATCTCCAAGCGCTTCGAGAACATGAAGGTGGCGTCCGGTTGCGTCTGACCTTGCGGTAAGGTGCCGCCGGAACTTGGCGAAAACCCTAACGGCGGCCCGCAGAAGAACGGGCGCTTGCGCGTCGCCCCGTTTTTTGTCGCCGCATGGCGACCGCGGCTTAAACGGAAAGGCTCAAATTCGAGCCAATTCGCTTTGCCCCCGGCGCAACCCGTCAGGCGAGAGAAGCGTCGCCGGCGGCGCCGGCTTCGTCCGAGCCGCCCCGCTCCTCATCGGCTTTG
>DATJXI010000310.1:0-4477 GCA_035500275.1 Roseiarcus sp.
CGGAGGCGCCTTTCGCGAACGAAGCCGAGATCCGCGGCGCGCAGGGCGGCGTAAATCCAGGCGCGAGGTCTCCTCCCACTCGCGCCGGTCCTAGGCAGGACGCTTGCATTCGAGCGCCCTGCCTTTTTTCTTGGCCGATCAGTCGCCGAGGCGGGTCTGGATCGTCTCGCCGCCGCGCCGAATGATGAGATCCCACCAGCGCGCCCGCTCGCCGCAGGCTTTCTCGAGGTCGCGGGTCGTGGCGATCTTGCGGCCGTTGACGGCCACGACCACGTCGCCCTTCTGCACGCCGACCTCCGCGGCGGTCGAGTTTTCGCCAACGGCGGCGACGACGACGCCCTCTCCGCCGCTGGGAAGCGACAGCTCCTCCGTCACCGCCGGCGAAAGATTCATCACCTCCGCCCCCTCGAAGGGCGAGCGGCCGCGAATGACGAGCGCGTCGCGCGGCGGGATTTCCGGCGCCGAAACCAGCCTCAGCGCCAGGTCCAAGGTCCGGCCCTCGCGCAGGACGGTCAGTTTGGCCGACCCGCTGAGCGGTTTCACTCCGAGCCGGAAGCCCACGCCTTCGGCGTCGTCGACGGAGAGGCCATCGACGCTTTCGATGACGTCGCCGCGCTTCAGGCCGGCTTCCGCGGCCGGGCCTTTTGGCGCGACGTCGACGACGAGCGCGCCCGCCGGCCGCTGGAGCCCCAGCGTATCGGCGATGTCCTTCGTCAGGTTCTGAAGGGTCGCGCCGAGCCACGGCCGCTTGACGGTCTTGCCGCCGTGTTTGGCGGCGGCGACCACGCTCTTCACCATGTTGACGGGAATGGCGAAGCCGAGGCCCATGCTGCCGCCGGAGCGCGAGTAGATCATGGAATTGATGCCGACAAGCCGGCCGTCGAGATCGACCAGCGCGCCGCCCGAATTGCCCGGATTGATGGCCGCGTCCGTCTGGATGAAGAAGCCATAGTCGCTGCTGCCGATCTGGGTGCGCGCAAGCGCCGAGACGATGCCCTGGGTAACGGTCTGGCCGACGCCGAACGGGTCGCCGATGGCGATCACGAAATCGCCGACCTCGAGCGCGTCCGAGTCGCCGAGCTCGAGCACCGGGAAGTTGTCGCCGCCCTTGGTGCGCAACACCGCCAGATCGGTGCGCGGGTCGCGCAGCACGATCTCGGCCTCGAACTCGCGTTTGTCGGCGAGCGCCACCCTCACATCCGTCATCCCCTCGATGACATGCTGGTTGGTCACGATGAGGCCGGACGGATCGACGATGACGCCTGAGCCCAGCGCCTGCTGCACGCGCCGGTTCTCCTCGCTTCCGCCGCCGAAGAAGCGGCGAAAAATCGGATCGTCGAACAGGGGGTTGCGCGGCATCGTCTCGACCCGGGAGGCGTAAACGTTGACGACCGCGGGCGCCGCCTTCCTGACCACCGGCGCGAAGGACAGCCGCACCTGCGCCGGGCTCTGCGGCGGAATTTTTTGCGCCGTTTCGGCGGCGGTCGCGTCGGCGATGGCGAAGACCGCGAAAATGACAACGAACGCCAATCGGATCAAAAGGACCTCCTTCGCGATCGAAAAGCCGCCTCGTATAAGTGGACGCCCGATCCGGCGCAAAGAGGGCAGGGCGCCCGGATCATTGTGGTTGCCAGTCCGGGGCCGGTGGAGCACGATCCGGATCGGTGATCGTTGCTGGCTTCGGATATGAAGTCGCCAAAGCGGCGTTGCGGAGGAGGGAGGAAAGCGCATGTTCCAGGACCGCCTGTTCAAAGGCAAGAAGATCCTTGTCACCGGCGGCGGCACAGGGCTCGGCCGGGGCATGGCCGAGCGGCTGCTCGGGCTCGGCGCCGAGATCGCCATCTGCGGCCGGCGCAAGGGCGTCTGCGAGGCCGCCGCCGAGGAAATGACGAAGGCCCACGGCGGGACAGTGCGGGCCTATGGCGTCGACATCCGCGACGCGGCCGCCGTGGACGCCATGGTCGAGGAGATTTTCCGCGACGGTCCCTTAACCTCGCTCGTCAACAACGCAGCCGGCAATTTCATCGCCCGCACCGAGGACCTGTCGCCACGCGGCTTCGACGCCATCGCCAATATCGTCATGCACGGCACGTTCTACGTCACTCAGTCCGTGGGCAAGCGCTGGATCGCCGGCGGGCTGACCGGCAGCGTCGTCTCGATCGTCGTGACCTGGACGCGCAACGGCGGGCCGTTCGTCGTGCCCTCGGCGATGAGCAAAGCGGCGGTCGAGGCCATGACGAAGTCGCTCGCCGTCGAATGGGGGCGTTACGGCATCCGCCTCAACGCCGTCGCGCCGGGCGAAATCCCGACCGAGGGCATGTCGAAGCGCCTCATGCTTGGCGAAGGCCTGGGCACGACGGGCGTCAATCCGTTCGGCCGGGTCGGACGAATGGAGGAGTTGCAGAACCTCGCGGCCTTCCTGCTTTCCGACGGCTGCGAATGGCTGACGGGCGAGACGATCGCCATGGACGGGGCGCAGGCGCTTGCGACCGGCGCCAATTTCTACGAATTGCGCAAGTGGGGCGACGCTGAGTGGAAGGCGGCGCGCGAGGCCATCGAGGCGCAGAACGCCAAGGACCGGGCGCAGAGGGGCTGAGCAGAGGGGAGGCGCCATCCGCCTCGCGGGGCTGGGCGTCGGCGCGGCGCCCATGCCATTTCCGCGCACGAATCGGGGTTTTTCAGCGGGTTGCGGCGCCATTTCCGTCCGACCCGCATCGGGGCGCTGGACGGCCGGGACGGATCGCTCGACGTACGGCTCAGGAAATACCCATGCCTTTCAATGCGTTACGTTGACCAATAGCCTATCGGACGAACCTGTCCTTCCTTCGCCGGGACGCGCCGGCTCCTTGCGTTTCTCATTATCTTATCCGTTCAATTAACTGAATGTACGAGACTTTTCTCTCGACTTCCTCTCCGGGAAAGCGGGGGGTTTACCAACACCGCCAGACTGTAGCCGGGCTCGATGAGCGCGGCGGACGCGCTCGGCGGCCGCGTCTACAAAGGGTCGCTCACCACAGCATCGTCCAGGACAGGTCCCGGACTTCCGGGTCGACTTTGCAGGGCCCGAGCGACCTTTCAATCCAGTCGCGCAAGCCTCCGTTCTCCGGGGCGACCTTCTCGACGAGCTCGTTCATGAGCCTAAGGCGCCTGACGAGCGTCTTCATGAACACGACCGCCCGCTCCGGGTGGTCCTCGATCGCCGAGATGAACTCCTCGTAGGAGGCCGCAAGGCATTCGACGTCGGTCGAAGCCTTAACCGTCGCCGAGCGGGGGCCGGGCTCGATGAGGCTCATCTCGCCGAACACCTCGCCCGCGTGCAGCGCGCCGACGCAGCTCGCCTCATCTCCGTCCCCGACGAAAATCTCGACCGCGCCGGTCACGATGAAATAGGCGGTCGCCCCCTCGTCGCCCTCGTGAATGATGGTGTCCCCAGCTTTGAACGCGACGGCCTGCATCAAGGGCCCCTCCGTGAGCTTACTCCAGCGCCCACCGTGCCACGTTCTCCGCCCGAGCGATAGCGCCCTACGCCGCCTCGTCGCGCCGCTCGGCGATCCCCGGGAGAGGGCATTTGGAGCCGCGCTCGTTGAGCGCGGCCGCCGCGGCCAGCGCCGCGGCCACAAGAACCTGTTGGTTTCCCCGCTCGCCCGCTCGCTTGGAGACCTCCTGCTTGCTAAAGAGCCCGCGGTTTCAAGAGCCAAAGGAGCCCGCTCATGACGCCGCCGCGCGACAAGGCCTTTCCGGTATCATGGGACCAGTTCCACCGCGACGCGCGGGCGCTCGCCTGGCGCCTGGCGGCGGCGGGGCCGTTCGACGGGCTCGTTGCGATCACCCGCGGCGGGCTCGTCCCGGCGGCGATCGTCGCGCGCGAGCTCGATCTGCGCGTCATCGAGACGGTCTGCATCGCCTCCTATCACGATTACAAGACGCAAGGCGGCCTCAAGGTGCTGAAAACCATCGCCCCGGAGATCGCTGAGCTCGACGCGGGCGCGCGCATCCTCATCGTGGACGACCTCGTGGACACGGGCGCGACCGCCAAGGTCGTGCGCGAGATGCTGCCGAAGGCGCATTTCGCCGCCGTTTACGCCAAGCCCCTCGGGCGGCCGATGGTCGACACCTTCATCACCGAAGTGTCGCAGGACACCTGGATCTATTTCCCGTGGGACATGGGCCTCGCCTTCCAGCCGCCCCTCGCCAGGGACGGGGCGTGACCGCGGATGGTTGTCATTCCCGACGGGCGCGAAGCGACCGATCGGGAATCCAGGTGAGCCTCGGCCGTCAGCGTCCTTTCTGGATTCCCGGTCGGACCTGCTGGTCCGCCGGGAATGGCAATGCAGAGTCCTTGGCCTTTCGGTTCAACTGCGCGCCAAAATGTGGTTGAAGCCGAGGCTCATGCGGACGTGGCGAAACCGGTAGACGCAAGGGACTTAAAATCCCTCGGGCTTGGCCCATGCGGGTTCGACCCCCGCCGTCCGCACCA
>DATJXI010000311.1:0-8199 GCA_035500275.1 Roseiarcus sp.
GACGGGACGGACGTGGATGTGTCACCGTGACGACCGTGACGACCAAGTCAAAGCGGCGAAGCCGGCCCGACGGGCGGACCCGCATGGCCGTGGCTCCATGGACGCGGATAACGCCGGAAAGATAGGGGCGGGGAAGCTTGAAGGAGGCAAAGAGCGCGGTTGGCCCGAAGGGACGAGCCGGAGAATGCGCTGCGTCGAATTTCTGTTTTTCAGGAACTCCCAAGGCGATCCCAAAAACCGTCGGCGCCAACCCCACGGCCTCATACAAGGACGAGAGCGGCTTGGGGAATTGTTTTTTTGTTTTTTTGCTGCGGTCGCTCATAACCAGTTGAAAAACCACGATTCTGATGAGAGAATCCAAGAAAATCCAAGTGCTGTATTCTTGGATTTTCTTGGTCTGGCTTGGTCTGGCTTTGGAAAAATTTGGCCTAAAACTCAGTCGTCGGGCTCCGCCTCGGCGATGAGGCCCCGGTCCGTCAGAACCACCCAGTTCCCGGCATGCCGTTCGATCCGCTCGACGCGCCCAGCGCCGGGCAGATAGTCTCCACGCCGGACCGCGCGCTCTCCGTTGCGTCCTTCGACGAGCGCGACCTGGTTGCGCGCGTTCAGGACGACGTAGCCCTGCAGCACCGGCCGGGGCCGTCGGATGGACCCTGTCGGCTCCATCGAGACGTTGGGACCGGGCTTCGGGGGGCGCACCGGGCTGGGCGCGGGCGGCGCCGGCGGAGGCTGCGGGGCGGCGGTCGCCACCACCTTCTTCTCCAGCTTCTCGATGCGGGCCGAAAGTTCGGCGGCGCGCACGCTCGGCTCCCGGTCGAGCCGCTCGTTGAGTTTCTGCACCCGCGCGTTTTCCTCACGGTTGAGGGCGTCAACTCGCTGGGAGAGCTGGGCGAGGGCGTCGCTCAGCTCCTTGGAATTCGAGACGGTTGCCCTGATTTCGCGGAGCGAGCGCCGGATTTGGCCGAGTTCGTCGCGCGACTTCGCGCCCTCCATAGCGCTGAGCCGATCGCTGAGCACTCCCACCGCTTGGGCCAGCGCCTGAGTGTCCTTCGCGCGCTCCGCGAAAACCGCGGCTTGGCGGCGCTGTTCGTTCATTATGAGCGCGCCGGCGGCGGCGACCACCGCCAGCGCCGCGGCCGCGACGACCCCGATGCGCTTGTGAATATATCCCACGGTCTTGGGGTTATCCGCCGTCTCATTCTGTCCGGCTTGGGCCTTCACCGGAACGATCGCGGGCAAACCGGAGCGCTCCTGGCCCATCCTCGCGTTATGATCGAAACACGAATTATTCTCGTCGTTCATGGATAGGCCCCCGCCTGACGCAAAGTTGATTCGATTGTCCTTCCGCGGGATTAATGAACCGTTGACCATAGCAAGGTCTGTCCGCAGAAAGAGCTGGCGGCGACAGCGCCAATACCTATCGGGATGAAGAGAGGGAGGACTGGATGAAGACGTGGATAACGGCGGCGCTGGCGGTCGCGCTGAGCGTCGGGTTCGCATTGGCCGCTGGGTCGGACGCGATCAAGGAAAGGCGGGCGCTGATGAAAGCCAACGGCGACGCGACCAAGCCGCTCGTCCCGATGATGAAGGGCCAGGCGCCTTTCGACCTCGCAACGGTGCAGAAAGCGCTGAAGACTTACATGAACGCTGCGGAAAAGATGCCCGCGCTTTTCCCGGATGACAGCAAGACGGGCGACACACACGCGTTGCCGGCAATTTGGGACAACAAGGCCGACCTCGACGCGCGCTTCAAGAAGCTGGGTGAGGACGCAAAGGCGGCGTTGGACAAGGTCAAGGACGAAGCCAGCTTCAAGGCGATCATGCCGAATTTTTACAAGAATTGCGGCGGGTGCCACGAAAAGTACCGCGAGAAGCCAGCCTGAAAGTTTGCCCGTGCCTAAAATGGAGACGCCGCCCACGTGACGCCGGCACTCCCTCTTGCCGTCGGCGCGGCTGTAGTCGCGCTCGCGGCGGTTGTCGGCTGGATCGTGACGGCGCCAAGGACCGTCGATGAAGCGGTCGCCGCGGAGGCCTCGGAGCCGGGCGACGCCGCCGCCGGCAGAAACGTCTTCTTTCTCGGCGGCTGCGCGGCGTGCCACATGTCGCCGGGGCAGAGCGACCCGCTCAAGCTCGGCGGCGGGATGGAGCTCAAAACCCCATTTGGGTCGTTCTTCCCGCCGAATATTTCCCCCGATCCGTCGGATGGCGTCGGACGGTGGACCCCCGCCGATTTCGCCAACGCGCTTCTGGCCGGCGTGTCGCCGAACGGCGAGCACTATTTCCCGGCGTTCCCCTATCCGTCCTATCGCAATATGTCGGTGAAGGACGTCCGCGACCTGTTCGCCTTTCTACGGACAACCGACCCAGTCGCCAACCCTTCCCGACCGCATGAGATCCGGTTTCCCTTTTCGATCCGCCGCGCGGTGGGGTTCTGGAAGCTGCTTTTCCTGCCGCCGATCGCTCCTCCCCCCGCCTCGGACCCGACCGACCTCGAAGGGCGCGGGCGTTATCTCGTCGAGGGCCCTGGCCATTGCGCCGAATGCCACTCGCCCAGAGGCTGGTTTGGCGAAATCATCGAACAGCGTCGCCTGACAGGAGGGCCGCTCCCGACCGGCAAGGGCAAGGCGCCCAACATCACATCCGTCGGGCTCAAGGACTGGTCCGAAAGCGACATTTCGGACGCGCTTTCGACCGGTTTCACACCCGACGGCGACACGTTAGGCGGTCCGATGGCGGAGGTCGTGCGCTACCTCTCCCAGGCGCCGCCACAAGACCTCGCCGCGATCGCCCACTATCTGAAGACGTACAAAGCCTCCCGGTAAAAGGTCTATACGGCCGCCATGGCGGCCGCGGCGTCGACGCGGATGCGTTCGATCATGGCGCGCACGCCGTTGGAGCGCTGCGGCGTCAGGTGCTGTTCGAGCCCCAGGCTCCGAAACGCACTCACCGCATCCGTTTCGAGAATCCGTCGCGGCGTCTGGTCGGAGAAGAGCGTGAGCGCGATCGCGATCAAACCCCGGACGAGGTGCGAGTCGCTGTCGCCGCGGTAGTGCAGCACCGCCTCGCCTTCGCCGTTGGCTCTGCGCTCCCTTTCGAGCCACACTTGGCTCACGCAGCCGCGAACCTTGTTCGCGTCGTTGTGCGCTTCCTCGCTCAGCGGCTCCAGGCTCTGGCCGAGCTCGATGACATAGCGATAGCGATCCTCCCAGTCGGGCAGGCAGGCGAAATCTTCGCGGATGGAATCGAAGTCAGTCACGATAACTCCGGCAGTCGATCATCACGCGTCATATGGGTCGGGAGGGAACAAAGCGCCAGGAAACGCCTGCCTCTCGTCGAACGTTGTCGCCGGCGTCCTGCTTTCGCCGAGATCGGCGGTTCAACCATCCTTAGCAGAAATTTAACTATAGGGCGCCATCGTAAGGGAAGCAGCTAAGGCGACTGAAGCAGGTCGATTGGAGGATTCCCGACGTGTCTGAAGCCCTGGCGCGGGTTCGAAACGATTCGGTGGCTTCGCGGCGTCCGGCGAACGAAGGAGCCGCCCGTCGGCTTCTGACTGGCGTGAGCGCGGCAATGGCCCGCGTGCCCAAGCGGGTCTATATAGTCGCGGGGGTTTCCGCAGTCATCGTCGGCATTGCGGTGAACGCCTTGACCTTGCAGCGCGGACGGCATCCGGCGCCGCTCTTCGCGCCCGCTCATGAGCCGACTCGGCCGGCGCCGGCGGCTGTCCCCCCCCCGGCTCACCCGCATGCCGCGGCGGCCGTTCCCGCCAGCCCGCCGCCTGCGCCCGTCAGCGCCACGCCGGAAAAGGTGGCGCCGCTTGCTTCGGTTTCTCCACGCGAGAGCGCTGCTCCTGCCTCCCACGCGGATCCGATCGCCGAACTCCTCCGCGGCGAGGCGCCAAGTGAAGAGCCTCATCTCGTCCTGGCCGCCCAGAATGCGCTTATCAAGCTCGGGTATTCGCTCAAGGCGGATGGGCACGCGGGCGCCGCGACGCAGCAGGCGCTGCGCGAATTCGAGCGATCGCACAAAATCCCTCCGAGCACGGAAATTACCCCCCGTCTTGTCAAGCAGCTCAACGCGGCGGCTCAGAGCTCCGGCCGCTGAGGGCTGTGCGCATCAGGTCGGACATCTGGGTTTCCGCTTACTTCAGGCGACGGTTGGCGGAGGGAGCGAGCGCCGTCCTGCGCCGCCGGGGAGCGGCCGAAGCTGGCGCCATCTTCGTGAAAATCGACCGACTCGATGGCCGCGCTGCGCTCTTCGGGCCGGCCCCGCAATCCTTGGCGGCCGAGGCTACGCCGGGCATCGACCGGGTTTTCGTACGCATGCATGAGGCCGAGTGGATCGATCCCGTCGAGGCGGATCGGCGCCTGGAGCGGGAGATTTCCTTCGATCCCGACGTCTGGATCGTCGAGGTCGAGGACAGGGATGGGGAGGCGCAGCTCGACATGGCGGAGTGATCCGGTCGCCGACGATGCCGTATCCGCTTGCGTCAACTTTGACACCGCGCGCAACTTGTTCGCGCGGACTTCGAGCGGACGCGACAAGGATTGATGTCTGAGGCGGCTTTTCTCAGTTCTCGTGGACCGGCGCAGCGGCTTTCGGGATGGTTTGCAGCGGCGCTTTTCGGGCGAATAGCGGCGCTCGCGCCAGTCGGGGAGATCAGCGTCGAATTCCCCTCAGGCGAAAGAATCCGCCACTTGGGCGGTTTTCCCGGTCCGAGCGCGGACATCCGAGTCTTGAGCTGGCGCCTTCTCTTCCGACTGATCACGGGCGGCGCCGTCGGTCTCGCCAAAGGCTACCGCGAAGGCGAGTGGACGAGCTCCGATCTTCCGTCTCTCATCGAATGGGGCGCGCGGAACGGGCCGCATTTCCGGACCGTGACGAAGGTGCTGGCCGTCATGCGCGTAACGGGCCGCTTCGCCCACTTAAGAAACGCCAACACGCGCGCCGGCAGTCGCCGCAACATCCTGGCCCACTACGACTTGGGCAATGACTTCTTCGGCTTGTGGCTCGACCTGAGCCTGACCTATTCCTCCGCGATTTTCCGAACGCCAGACGCGACGCTGGAGGAGGCGCAGGGGGCCAAGTTCATTCGCATCGCGGAGCTTTTCAAGTTCGACGGCGGCGAGAGCGTTCTCGATATCGGCAGCGGATGGGGGTCGCTTGCGCTCGGCCTCGCCCGCTCGGCAAGCGCCACTGTGACCGGAATCACGATCTCTCCCGCCCAGTTGGCGCTCGCGCGGGCTCGGGCGCGGCAGCTCGGCCTTGAACAGCAGGTTCGCTTCGAGCTCATGGACTACCGCGACGTCGCAGGCGTCTACGATCGAATCGTCTCGATCGAGATGATCGAATCGGTCGGGCGGGAATATCTGCCGAACTTCTTCTCCGTTATCCGCGACCGGCTCCGACCTGGGGGAATCTGCGTCCTGCAGGCGATCACGATCGCAGAGGGCCGCTTCGCGACATACTCCCGCCGCGCGGATTTCATCCAGCGGTTCATCTTTCCGGGCGGCTTCCTCCCGTCGACGACGTACATGCGTGAGATTTTGGAAGTGCAGGGGCTGAGCTTGGTCGCCTCGGAGACGTTCGGCGAATCTTACGCGCTGACGCTGCGCGAATGGCGCAGACAGTTTCTCGCGGCCTGGCCGGAGATCGAGAAGCTTGGGTTTGACGAATCGTTCAGACGGCTCTGGGAGTTTTATCTCTCCTATTGCGAAGGCGGATTTCGCGCTGGAGCGATCGACGTCGGGCTCTATACGCTTGCGCATGCCGACCGGGTCCGTGCGCATTGCGGGTAGGGATAACGGATAATAACTTCGCGCTCACGCCGCCATTAACCCGGCCGAAAGCCAGCGGAGTCTAAGCTTTGCCCCGTTTTTCGCGAGCGGGCATCATGCACCTCTGGGAGCCAAGCCGATGACGCAGGTGATGAAAGCATTCGTTCTGGATGAGGGCGGCGCGACCGCGATCGAGTACGCCCTGATCGCGTCGCTGATCTCGGTCTTCTGCATCGCGGTCCTTCAAACGCTGGGCAGCAAGGCCAGCAACACGTTCAACACGATCGCGAACACGCTCCACTAGCGTCTCATCCACGCGCCGCCGTAAGAGACGCTTGTGCTCAACTTGGTCCTTCTCGCCTTCTTCCCCGGCATGATGGCGCTCGCGGCGTCGATGGACCTCCTGACCATGACGATCCCCAATCGGGTCTCGTCGGCGCTCGTGCTCGCCTATTTCGCGCTGGCGATTGCGCTGCGCGCGCCACCGCAAGACGTGCTCCTCAACGTCTCGTGCGCGGCGGCGGTCCTGTCCGCCATGTTCCTCATGTTTTCGCTAGGGTGGATCGGGGGCGGCGACGCAAAGCTCGCAGCGGCCACCGCGCTCTGGCTCGGGTGGGCCTCGATTTTCGACTACGGCGTCATGGCGGCGCTCTGCGGCGGCGTTCTCACGCTTGTTCTTCTGGCCCTCCGGTTTACCACGCTCCCCGGCTTTCTGGAGAGGCGGGCCTGGCTCGCCCGGCTAAAGGAAAAGAGCGTCGGCGTCCCCTATGGGGTCGCCTTGGCGGCGGCTGGCCTGATCCAGATTCCGCACACGAAAATTTGGGCCTCCGCCCTCGCCTAAAGCCGCCGCGCCGGCGCGGCGGCTCATGAGGCCGACTCAGCAGTAGTAACAGCGTAGTTAAGTATAAAAGAGATCCTCGGCTCAAGCTGCTTCCCTAGAAGTGCCTGGCACCCTCGCGAAGTTGGTTACGGCCGAATTTCGCAAAAAAGAGAACTTTCCGCTCCCGACGCAAAGCCGCAAGCGCGGAGCGTTCGAGTCGCAACGGGCCGCGACGAAAGCCCGCATTCCGATTGTTAATTCTTGATTGTTTATCGGCCATTTGCTAGCGATTGCGCGTTGGGCCGCGTTCATGCGGCTCGAACGTTGGCGTCGAAAAGCGCTATAGTGCCGTGGCGCAAGCTCAAGCAGCTTTCGTCCAGCGTCGAGAAAGTCCGCGCCAAAGCGGCGGCGCTTTAAGCAGCCAGTCGCGCTGCCAAAACGGGAGGAGCACATGTCTCAAGCATTCGAACACCTCATTTCCGCCGCCGCCGGCGGTCGCGTCAGCCGGCGCCGGTTCATTGTCGCCGGCGCTGCAGGTTCCGTCGCGATTCTCGCCGGGGAAGTCGGCGCGCTCGCCGCCGACAAGCCGAAAGTCGGCCTCGTCATGAAGTCGCTCGCCAACGAGTTCTTCAAGCAGATGGAGGCGGGGGCGGAGAAGTACGCGGCCGCCAACACCGACAAGTTCGAGTTCAAGGCCGTCGGCATGAAGGACGAGCGCGACTTCGCCGCGCAGGTCGACGCGATCGAGAATTTCGTCACCCAGAAATACGACATCATCGTCGTCGCCCCGGCCGACTCGAAGGCGATGGTCACGCCGATCGCCAAGGCGGTGAAGGACGGCGTCCATGTGATCAACATCGACGTCGAGCTCGACAAGGAGGCCAAGAAGGCGGCCGGAATCGATCTCGCGTTCTTCGGCCCGGACAACCGCGCCGGCGCCAAGCTCGCCGGCGACGCCCTCGCCAAGAAGCTCGGGCCGGGCGGCAAGGTGGTCATCCTCGAGGGCAACCCGGAGGCCGACAACGCCGTGCAGCGCAAGCTAGGCTTCATGGACTCGGTCAAGGAGGGCAACCTGCAGCTCCTCGACAGCAAGACGGCGCACTGGGAGACGGAAGAGGCCAACACCCTGATGACCAACTTCCTCACCCAGTATCACGACATCCAGGGCGTGATGGCGGCCAACGACTCGATGGCGCTCGGCGTGGTCAGGGCGCTCGATGCGGCGGGCCTGGGCAAGAAGGTGCAGGTCGTCGGCTTCGACAACATCCCGGCGGTGCAGCCGCTGGTCAAGAGCGGCGAGATGCTGGCGACCGTCGAGCAGTACGGCGCCGACATGGCGGTGCTCGGCATCAAATACGGGATGCGCGAGAAGGCAGGCGAGAAATTCACCGGCTGGGTCAAGACGCCGATCAAGTTGATCGAGGCCAAAGACCTCACGTAATCTCGGTCGTCGAACGGCCGGGACGGAGGGCGCGGGCGTTCGTCCGCGCCCTCTTTCTTGTTTCGCGACGAGAGCGGGCGGGTGCGCGATGGACAGCCCCATCCTGACCATGAAAGCGGTCGGCAAACGCTTCCCCGGCGTCGTGGCGCTGCGCGGCGTTT
>DATJXI010000312.1:0-2762 GCA_035500275.1 Roseiarcus sp.
CTCGATCGCCTCCGGCAGGCCGAGATAATCGTCGGTGATCAGATGGACGACCGGCCCGAGCTTGGCGCCCGGCTTCTCGGCCAAGGCGAAGCGCACGTTGGTGCCGCCGGTGTCGCAGACGAGGGTAGGGAAGGGAAAGACGAAAGGGCTCATGGCGAGCGCCATAAACGCAAATCAGGCCGGGGGTGGTCAAGCGAAGAGCAAGAAACATCTTGCAGCCGCGTCACATTTTCACTTATGAACAGACAGGGAACATCATCGGGATGAGATTGCGGCTACCGATGCATCCACAAGAGATTCCGGCTTTGGCGGCAGGAACGTTTCGAATCAAAGGCGTACGCGGTACCGTGAGCGCTGAGATCGGTCGGGGCATGGGCAAGCGCACCTTTCTGGAATTTTTTGCTGGTGGCGGGATGGCTCGGGCCGGGCTCGGGGACGGCTGGCGGTGCCTGTTTGCGAACGACTTCGATGAGATGAAGGCCGCCGCCTACGTCGCGAACTGGGGCGCCGACCATCTCAAGCAAGAAGATGTCGCGAATCTGGCCCTCTTGGACTTGCCCGACGTCGTCGCCGACCTCGCCTGGGCGTCCTTCCCATGCCAGGATCTTTCGCTCGCTGGCGCCTATCAAGGGCTTGGCCTCGAGCGAGACAACGCGCGCACTCGATCCGGCACGTTTTGGCCATTCTGGAAACTGATGCGCGCCCTCGTCGAGGCGGGGCGCGCTCCTCGAACGATTGTCTTGGAAAACGTGCCAGGATGCTTGACCTCGCACGGCGGAAAGGATTTCGCCGCGATCGCGTGCGCGCTGTCCGACGCTGGCTACAGATTCGGGGCCGCCGTCATCAACGCGTCTCATTTCGTGCCGCAGTCGCGGCCGCGCGTCTTCTTCATTGCGGCCCACCAGAGCGAGTCGATTCCCGAGTCGCTAATCGCTCGAAGCCCGCAGGACGAATGGCGCTCGGCCTCGCTTATTCAGGCGCATGCGGGAATACCAGAGAAGGCAAAGCGAAATTGGGTGTGGTGGAATTTTGCGAAACCGCCCGCGCGCACGACTATGTTTGCAGACCTTATCGAAGACCCGCCGACGGGCGTGGAGTGGCACACTCCGGCGCACACGAACTATCTTCTGCAACTGATGTCGCCGCTCAACCGGCAGAAGGTGGCTGACGCGATGAGGTCCGTAAGCAGGGCCGTCGGAACCGTTTACAGGCGGACTCGTCCCGACGCCAACGGCGTGAGGCGACAAAGAGCCGAGGTTCGATTTGATGATGTAGCTGGGTGCCTCCGTACTCCGCTAGGGGGCTCATCTCGCCAAACCCTCATATTGATCGAGGGCAAGTCTGTTCGATCTCGCCTTCTCTCGCCGCGAGAAGCGGCCCGACTGATGGGTTTGGACGATAACTATCAACTGCCTTCTCGGTACAATGACGCCTATTTTGTATGCGGCGACGGCGTCTGCGTTCCAGTGGTTAGATTCGTCGCATCCCGTCTACTTGAGCCGCTGCTCGAATTTAATCGCTCAACTGAGCGGATTGCGGCGGAATAGGAATGGCGATCGATCTGGCGTTCCGCCGTCGGGCTGTGCGGACGCTCACCAACCAAATTGGCTGCTATGCCCTTTGCGATCTCGATCAGGTTCCCATCTACGTTGGCCAGTCAGTCGACGGCATCCGCGCCCGCGTTAATCGCCACCTGACCTCGGCAAGAAGCGACATCATCGCCAACCGGCAGGTTGACGTCTGGGAGATTGCCTGGGTTTGGGCTTACCCTGTCGAGAACAAGACCGACATTACGGCGCTTGAAGACGCGCTTTTCCACGAGTTCAGTTCGAAGTCGGCTCTTATGAATGGCAAGGGGCCAAAGCCTCCAAAGAACAGAGTTGTCGTTCCAGAACCACGCCAGAGGGTTCAAGTGATGGCGGACGCGGAAATTGCCGAGAAGCGCGATCCGGCCCTCCGCCTTCCCCGCCAGGCTGAACACTACAGCCAGATTGTCGGGCATTTTCTTGCGGTGAAGAACTCGCGGGAAATCGCCATCGCGATCCAGGCGCACTTCCAGCGCCTCGAGAAATATCATCGAGAGCTCCTCAGCCTGGCAACTGAAGTCGAAGGTGACGTCGGCGAAGACTAGCAAACTTCCCGGGGCGAGCGTGACGTACGACCGCTCGGCCGTCATGCGCGCGGTGAAATCGCGCGACACGGGGCCGGAGCGCAAGGTCCGCGCGATGCTCAGGGCGATTGCGCCCGGCTACCGCCTCCATCGCCCCGATCTGCCGGGCAAGCCCGACATCGTCTACGCGGGGCGCAAGCTCGTCGTCTTCGTGCACGGCTGCTTCTGGCACGGTCACGACTGCGCGCGTGGCGCGCGCATGCCGAAAGCCAACGCGGAATATTGGCGCGCCAAGATCGCCCGCAATCGCGCCCGCGATGCGCGCACGCTCGCAGCTTACGAAGCCATGGGCTGGCGGGCGCTCGTCGTCTACGAATGCGAGCTCAAGGAAAAGGCCGCGCTCGCGGAGAGGCTTGGCACGGCGCTGGGGCGGCTGTAGGCGCGCTCGACGAGCGCGGCCTACCAAGGTCGGCCGCCCCTGGCGCGCAAATTGCTTCGCTTGCGCCGCTCTCTGCCGCAATGCAACATCCCGGGAAATCGTCGATGGACGCGTTCATGGCCCTCGCATCCCAGGTCCTCCCTCCGCAGGACGCGGACGACGCGGACAAGGATCGCCCCTTGCGCGACGACATCCGGCTGCTCGGCCGTATCC
>DATJXI010000313.1:0-11817 GCA_035500275.1 Roseiarcus sp.
CGTCGAGTCGCCGGGTCCGCCGCCCGTCAGAACGAACGGCTCCGTGTAGATTAGGAAGCTGAACACGAACCGCAGCAGGATTGCGATCGTCAGCACCCCCCGCATCTTGGGCAACTGGATATAGCGGAAGACCGCCCAGGCCGACGCCCCGTCAATGCGAGCCGCCTGATAATAGGCGTCCGGGATCGCGCGCAGACCGGCATACGCCAGCAAGGCCACCAGCGGCGTCCAATGCCAAACTTCCATTAGCATCACCGACACCCAGGCCTCGATCGGGACCGTCGGGTAGTCGAAGTGGATGCCAAGCGTGTGATCGATGAAGTGACCAAGCAGCCCGATATCGGGTCGAAGAAAGATTACCCAGATGGTGCCGATCACGTTCCACGGTATAAGCAGCGGCAGAGCCACCAAGACCAGGGTCAGCGACGTGGCCCAACTGCCTTTTCTCGGCATCACGAGCGCAATCGCCACGCCGAGCGGTATCTCGATCAGAAGCACCAGCCCCGAAAACACGAATTGCCGGAACAAGGCGGCGTGCAGCCGGTCGCTGCGGAGCATCTCGCGAAACCAATCCGCGCCGACGAACACCCTGTGGGTCGCGTCGAAAACGTCCTGGACGGAGTAGTTCACCACCGTCATCAACGGGATGAGGGCGTTGAAGGCGACAAGCAGGGCCATCGGCAGCACGAGGAACCAGGCCCGGTTGTCAAGAGTCTTTCGCATCTTGCGCCGTCCCTATTTCAAAACGTCGCCGTCGGCGTAGAGTCGCGTCCAATCCGGCGGAAAACCGAGCCAGCCCGCCCCCCCGCTGACTCGGATGTCCTCCCCCACCTTCGCCTTCACGAGATGTCCGCCTAGCCGCGCGGTGAGTATCTTGAAATTACCCAAATCCTCGACCTGCGTGATCTCGGCCGGCAGGTAGCCTTCCGCGGCGCTTGCCCGATAGCGAACGAACTCTGGCCGTATGCCGAGTTCCAGATTTCCGTTCGCGCGGCGCGCCCGCTTCGCATAGTCGGGGTCGAGGGAAATAAAAGAGCCGCCGACACGCGCGGCCGATCCGTTGATCTCGCAGGGAATGATGTTCATGCCCGGGCTGCCGATGAAGTGCCCGACGAAAGTGTGGGTGGGACGCTCGAACAAGTCGGTCGGGCTTCCGACTTGCACGACGCGCCCTTCATGCAGGACGACAACCTGATCGGCGAAGGTCAGCGCTTCGGCCTGATCGTGCGTCACGTAGATGAGGGTCAGCTTGAATTCCTGATGAATCTCTTTGAGTTGGCGGCGCAACGACCATTTTGAATGCGGGTCGATCACCGTCAGCGGTTCGTCGAACAGGATCGCTGCCACGTCGCTGCGCACCAGCCCTCGGCCGAGCGAGATTTTCTGCTTGGCGTCGGCCGCAAGACCGCTCGCGCGCTTGTTGAGGACGTCGGCAAGCCCCAACATTTCCGCCACCTGAACGACGCGGCGGCGGACCTCCGGCTCCTTGACCTTTCGATTGCGCAGCGGAAACGCAAAGTTGTCGAACACGGTCATGGTGTCGTAGATCACCGGGAACTGAAACACCTGAGCGATGTTTCGCTGCGCGGTGGGCAGGCGCGTGGCGTCGCTGCCGTCGATGAGCACTTGGCCTTCGCTCGGAAACAGCAAGCCGGACGCGATGTTGAGCAACGTGGTCTTGCCGGATCCCGACGGTCCAAGCAGCGCGTAGGCGCCGCCGTCCTTCCAGGTCATATCCATAGGCTGTAGGGCATAGTCCTCGGGGCTCGCCGGAGACCGACGGTAGCTATGCGCCACGCCCCTGAATTCGATCTGCGCCATCAGCCGGCCCTCCGCTCGTCAGCGACGTCCCCGGGCACGGCCACAAGATTGCCGGCGTCGTTGAAGACGAACAGCCGATTGGGGTCGAGGTAGAATTGGATGGCTTCGCCAAGCCCATAGCCGTGCACGCCCTCCAACAAGGCAACCAGCGTCATGTCGCCGTGTCGGGCGTGAACATAGGTTTCCGAGCCGCTGATCTCCGCGAGCTCCACGGTGACGGGAATCGGGACCGCGCCAGGATGGGGCCGCGCCACGTCGATGTGGTTGGCCCGCACACCGACCCGATAATCGCCCGGCGCCAGCGCGCGCATGTGCGGCGCGCGGGGAAAGGCTGCTTCCTGCGACAATCGGCAGCCCTGGGAGCTGATCGACGCGCGCATCAGATTGATTGGCGGGTCGCTGAAGATTTCGCTGACGGTAATCGACGCCGGGCGGCGATAGACATCCAACGCGGGGCCGTGCTGGAGCAGGCGACCCTTGTCGATGACAGCCGTATTGCCGCCGAGCAGCAGCGCTTCCAAGGGCTCGGTCGTGCCGTACACGACAGTTGTCCGGCCGCCGCCAAACATCTGCCGCATCTCCTCGCGCAATTCTTCGCGCAACTTGTAGTCCAGGTTCGCAAGCGGCTCGTCCAGAAACAGGAGGGGCGCATCCTTGGCGAGCGCCCGCGCCAACGCGACGCGCTGCTGCTGTCCGCCCGACAACTGTGACGGCAGCCGGTCAAGCAGGTGCTCGATATGCAGCCGCCGGGCTTCCGCGCGTACGCGTCGGTCAATCTCGGCCTTGGCAAAACCGGCAAGCTTCAGCGGCGAGGCGATGTTCTGGTAGCAGGTCAATGAAGGGTAGTTGATGAATTGCTGATAGACCATCGCCACGTTGCGTTTGCGAACGTCCACGCCGGTCACATCGCGACCGTCGGCAAGCACACGGCCATGCGTCGGACGGTCGAGGCCCGCCATGAGGCGCATCAGCGTCGTCTTGCCGGCGAGGGTCCGCCCCAACAGCACATTGAAGCCGCCCTCGACCAATCTAAGCGAGACGTTGTCGATGTACGTCTCAGCGCCGACCAGCTTGCTGACGTTTTCCAGCGCGAGGGTCATGATTGTTGGTTTCCTGACCCGAATGGGTCATGTGTCGACAACTCGCACATACGAGCTTTTCGGCCGTCGGACCTTGTGATCCTTTGGGGCCTGACCGTCATTTCGCGGCCTCCCCGACGGCGTGCGCGAATGTCGAGATGTTGGCCTTCATCCAGATGCCGAGTTCGCGAACCTGGTCCGCCGTCATGACCAGCCCGAGTTTCGAGCGGCGCCAGACGACGTCCTCAGCGGTTTGCGCCCATTCCTGATCGGCCAGATGGCGGACCTCCGCTTCGGTCAGCGTGTCTCCAAAGCGCATTCCGAGATCCGCCCACTGACGCGCATCGCCCAGCACGCGGCGAGCCCGCGTGCCGTAGGCGCGCGCGAGCCGCGTAACATCGCGCTCCGTAAGGAACGGATAGGAATGGCCGAGAGTCCGCGCGAGATCGCGCAATCCGTCGACCGGGAAATCGCCGCCCGGGAGCGGCGCGCTCGCGGTCCAGCCCTTTTTCTCGGCAAGCTGCGGCAGGACCGGCTCGAGACGGCGAAGCACTTCCTCCGCGAGGCGTCGATAGGTTGTAATCTTGCCCCCGAAGATGGAGACGACCGGCGCGCGCCCGGCCTCGTCGACCTCGAGCACGTAATCCCGTGTCGCAGCCTTGGCCTCGCTCGCGCCGTCGTCGTAGAGGGGGCGTACGCCCGAATAGCTCCAGACGACATCGTCGACCGTCACCGGCCGTGCGAAGTTTTGAGACACGGCCTCGCAAAGATACGCCACTTCCTCGTCCGAGGCCGCCGCCTTGCTGGGATCGCCCTCGTAGTCGCGATCGGTGGTGCCGATCAGAGTGAACCCGTCTTCGAAAGGGATGGTGAAGACGATGCGACCGTCGGGGTTCTGTAGGATGTAGGCCCGGTCGTGGTCGTAGAGCTTCCGCACGACAATGTGGGATCCCTGCACCAGTCGGGTCCGGGCCTTCGGCTTCAAGAGAAGCCGCTCGGAGAGAACGCTCTCGACCCATGGCCCGGCCGCGTTGACGAGGGCCCGAGAGCGCAGCGTGTCCACGCCGCCGGTCCGCCGATCGCGCACGCGGACCACCCAATGATCGGCCTCGCGCTCGGCGCTCTCGACCAGAGCGCGGCAGCGGACCTCGGCGCCCCGATCGGCCGCGTCCAGCGCGTTGAGGACGACTAAGCGCGAATCGTCGACGCGGCAATCCGAATATTCGAAGCCCTTGTCGAACATACCCGGTTTGAGCGGGCGGCCGAGCGGATCGGAATCCAGCCTGAGGGTGCGCGTTCGACGCAGCCGCTTTCTGCCGCCGATATGGTCGTAAAGGGAGAGCCCGAGACGCAGCACCCAGGCGGGGCGCAATCCGGGACGGTGAGGCAGCACGAAGCGCATCGGGCGAATGACATGTGGAGCAAGCGCCCAGAGGACCTCGCGCTCGGTCAGGGCTTCCCGCACCAGCCGGAACTCGTAATACTCGAGATAGCGCAGGCCGCCGTGAATCAGCTTCGTCGACCAGGAGGATGTGCTGCTGGCGAGATCGCCCATCTCGCAAAGCACGACCGAAAGGCCGCGGCCGGCCGCGTCACGGGCGATGCCGCATCCATTGATGCCGCCGCCGATCACGATGAGATCGACCACGTGATCCAAGGACGCGCTCCCGTCGCTTGCTCTTCTTAGTAGCGAGTGCGTTTTCTTTTATCGATATAACGAAAGCGAGTCGAAAGCAAGTCGCGCGTAATAGGCTAGCCGGCCTAGCCGATTCCTTCGGAATCTTCATCGCTCACGCCGCGCGGCAAAGCTTCGACGATGGCGACCCCCCGTTCCCGGCAGACGTCGCGGACGGGAGAATCGCCGGCGTCGTCGGTGACCCAGGTCTGGACCTGACCGATGTGGGCGATCCGAACCGGCGCCGACCGCTTGAGCTTCGAACTGTCAGCTACGAGGATGGCGTGGCGGGAGTTCTCCAGAATGGCCTGGGCCACCTGGACCTCGCGATAGTCGAAGTCGAGGAGCGTCCCGTCGGCTTCGATCGCTGAGGCGCCGATGACGGCGTGGTCCACCTTAAACTGGCGTATAAGGTCGCTCGCCGAAGTTCCGACAACGCCGCCGTCTGACCGACGGACGGTTCCGCCGGCGACGATCACTTCCATGCGCGGACGCCGGTAGAGAAGCATCGCCACGTTGATGTTGTTGGTGATGACGAGGAGGTCTTCGTGGGCCGCGAGCGCCTTGGCGACCTCCTCGGTCGTCGTGCCGATATTGATGAACAGGGAGCTGCTGTTGGGAATGAGGGCGGCAGCGGCGAGGCCAATAGCTCGCTTTTCCGCAGCGGCCACAAACCGACGCGCTTCATAGGCGATATTTTCGACGCCCGAGGAAACAATTGCGCCGCCATGCACACGAGTCAAAATGTGCCGGTCGCAGAGTTCGTTCAGGTCCTTGCGGATCGTCTGGGCGGAAACGTCATATCGCTTGGCAAGTTCCTCGACGCCAACCCTGCCGGTGAACCGGGCCAGTGAGACGATCTCTGTTTGGCGGGCGGAAAGATCGTTTGTCATGTCGGACAGGTCAGTCCAGGCTCTCGTCGGTCATGCAGATCATACATGCGCTCGCTGGACTCGCGAACTGTCCCGCCGATGCATCGATGCCCGTTTCGAACAATGATCGGCTTGACCAAGCCAGAGACGGCGGCCTCCGTCATGCAAGTCGCTTAAATTAAGAAAAGGAATTTTGAAAGTTCGGACTACTTGCCGCTAATAAGGTTCGGTCGCGCTTCGAGATGGCGGTGGGCACGCGCGCGGGAATTACCGCAATGCGCGGATTCCCGCCGTTACGCGGCGAACATTGGCAGGCTGAACTCCTCGACATCCACCGGCGATCCGCTCTGTCCGGTCTACGTCGACTCCGGCCGTCGAGTGCGCAAATTCCTCAAGAGCCTGCAGGAAATCGGGGCTGGGAGCGATGCACACGGTTCGATAAGCATCCAAGAAGGGCAGCCAAACAAGATATTGAAATTCCGGCTAAACTTGAGTTCGACCTACTTGCTCCACCGCTTTTTCGGCGCGTAGGGGTTCTCCCCCGAGCGGAGGGAGAGGCGAATGGGCACGCCGAAAAGTCCGAACGTCTCGCGCAACCCGTTGACAAGATAGCGCCGGTAGCTTTCGGGGATGGCTTCCACCGAATTGCCGAACAGAACGAAAAAGGGCGGCCGGGCCTTAGGCTGGGTGATGTAGCGGATCTTGACCCGGCGTCCGGACACGGCGGGAGGCGGGGTCGCCTCCACGACCGGCGCTAGCCAGCGGTTGAGCCGCCCGGTCGAGATGCGCACGTTCCAGACTTCGTGCGTCGCGACCACGGCCTCCAGAAGTTTGTCCACATGCGCGCCGGTCAGCCCGGACACCGGGATAACCCGCATCCCTTTGAGCTGCGGCAGCAGGCGGTCGGCTACGGCACGCAACTCCCGCGCCCGGTCGCTCTTCTCCGAAACGAGGTCCCATTTATTCAGCCCGATGACGAGCGCCCTGCCCTCGCGTTCGACGAGGTCCGCGAGCGTCAGGTCCTGCTTCTCGAACGGGATCGTCGCGTCGAGCAGGAGGACGACGACCTCGGCGAAGCGCACCGCCCGCAACGCGTCGGCCGCCGCGAGCTTCTCGACCTTGTCCGTGACGCGCGAGCGGCGCCTCAAGCCCGCCGTGTCGAAGAGCTTGAGCTTGCGCCCGCGCCATTCGGTTTCGAGCCCGATGCTGTCGCGGGTGATGCCGGGCTCCGGTCCGGTCAGGAGCCGCTCCTGCCCGAGAATGCGATTGAGCAGCGTCGATTTGCCGGCGTTGGGGCGCCCCAGCACCGCGATGCGCAGCGGTTTCAACGGATCGAGCTCGCTGCCGTCCTCCTCGTCGCCGAGCGCGAGCGGGGGGGCTTCATCCTCCTCGTCCGCCTCGAGGCGGGCGGCGGGCGGCAACGCTTCGGCCACAGCGTCGTACAGCTCGCCCAGCCCCTCGCCGTGCTCGGCGGAGAACGCGATGGGGTCGCCGAGGCCGAGACCGAAGGCTTCGTAGACGCCGTCGCGGACAGACTGGCCCTCCGCCTTGTTGGCGACCACGACGACCGGCTTGCCGGCCCGCCGGATCGCCGCGGCGAAGTGCCGGTCCGCAGCGGTGACGCCGGCGCGGGCGTCAACGACGAACAGGACGGCGTCGGAATCGAGAAGCGCCGTCTCGGTTTGCGCGCGCATGCGCCCGATGAGCGTCGCGGGATCGCCCTCTTCGAGGCCGGCGGTATCCACAACAGTGAAGGAGAGGTCGCCGAGGCGGGCCTCGCCCTCGCGCCGGTCGCGCGTCACGCCGGGCCGGTCGTCCACAAGGGCGAGCTTCTTGCCAACCAGTCGATTAAAGAGAGTCGACTTTCCGACGTTCGGCCGCCCGACGATGGCGACTTTGCTCATCGCCCGCTCGGCGGGTTATTTGGCCGCGGTCCGGTTGGAGGCGACGAGGCCCAACCACTGCTCGGCGTATTGGCGTTCGTTCGGCGTCGCCTCCGGGTCCCCGAGCACGAGATCAAGCTGCTTCGCCGCGTCGTCGTACTCGCCCCGGCTCAATGCGAGCGCGCCAAGGGTGAGGCGCGCGCTGCGCCGATAAGGGCCTTCGGCGCCCGCGAGCGAGGTCAGCGCCGCCGCGCCCGCCTGCTCCTCGTTCGGCTGATCGATCCTCAAGAGCGCCGCCCGCAGCCGGGCCGCGTCGCGGAACAGCGGATCGACCGAAGCGTCGCCTGCGATCGCGTCGAAGGCGGCGACGGCGGCCGGCGCGTCGGTCGAAGCCTTGGCGCCGGCTTCGGTCATCTGCGCCAGGATCCGGTAGCCGCCGGGCGCGCTGGCGGCGACCTTGGCGAGGCCGCCATGAGCTTCGTTCGCCTTGCCGGATTCATAGGCAGCGATGGCGGCCTGGAACTGGTCGCCGGCAGCTTGCTCGGCCTTCTCCGTCTCGTACTGCCAGTAGCGGAAGGCGCCGGCGGCAAGGACGATCAGCGCCGCCGCGCCGATGATAAGGTTCTGGTGCTTCTTCCAGAATTCCGCGGCTTTGTCGCGCCGGACCTCTTCATCGACTTCCTGAAAAATATCGGTCATTTGGAGGCTCGAGTCCTGCGCCTGGCGTCTTGGCGGGCGCGACGATTGCGAATTCGCGGTCGCCCTAACACAGGCCTTCCGCGAAAGCGAGAAGTCCAGCGAAACGAACGCATAGACTCAGGCGCCGAAAGGCCGCGATTTGAAACGATTTCAAAATTGAACAGTTCCAAATTGCATTGCTGTCGTTGCCGGCTGTGGAGGAAGCGACTAGTGCAGCAAAGTGGCGGCTTCGTTCACGCCTGCCCCAGGAAAAACAACCATGTCGGCGACCCGGGTCATTGCCCTGTTGCTTCTGGCGGCCTTGGCCGCGTTCCTCAGTCTGCCGGCCTGGACGCAGACGCCCTCGGGGTTCGCGCGCTCAGAGGACGAAAAATCGCTGAACGACCTGCAACTCCTCGGCAAACGCCTCTTCGAGGATAAGAATCTCTCCGAGCCGCGCGGCGAATCGTGCGCGTCCTGTCACGATCCGCGGCGCGCGTTTCAGGGGAACAACGGCTCGCCGGTCCCCGCAGTCGCTCTGGGCAGCACGCCGGACAAGCTGGGCAGGCGCAAGACGCCGACGATCATGTACAAGACGTACGGTCCGGCGTTCGGCTTTTATAGGGACGTCGACGAGGGCAAAGAGACGCTGGAGGCGAAGGGCGGCCAGTTTTGGGACGGCCGCGCCTCCGATCTCACCGAACAGCCTTCTGTGCCTCTGCTCGATCCGATGGAGATGAACAATCCGTCGGTCGCGGCGGTTGTCGAGAAGGTGAAGACCGGCCCCTATGCGGATCTCACGAAATCGGTTCTCGGGGCGGACGCGTTTGACGATCCGAAATCGGCCATGGCGAATCTGAGCAAGGCGATCTTCGCCTACGAGACGACCGAGCGGTTCGCGCCCTTCTCGTCCAAGTTCGACGACCATCTGCGCGGCAAAGCCAAGCTCACGCGCCTCGAAGCGCGTGGATTCGAGCTTTTCACCAACCCCAAGAAGGGCAATTGCATCGCCTGCCACGTCGGCAAAACAGACTCGAAGGACCCGACGGACTGGATTTTCACTGACTTCACCTACGACGCGCTCGGCGTGCCGCGAAATGCGGCGATTCCAGCGAATGCAGACCCTACGGTCTTCGATCTCGGACTCTGCAAGCGGCCGGGAATCGAGGCGGTCCTGCCGAAGGAAATCAAACTCGAATCGCTTTGTGGCGCGTTTAAGGTGCCGACCCTGCGCAATGTCGCGATCACGGGGCCCTACTATCACAACGGCTATTTCACCTCGTTGCGCGACGCCGTCGCCTTCTACGCCACCCGCGACACCGATCCGCAGCGCTGGTTCCCAAAGCTCAAGACCGGAGAGGTCGACAAGTTCGACGATCTTCCGGGCGCCTACAAGAACAACGCGAACACCGAGGAGGTTCCCTACGACCGAAAGTCGGGAGAAGAACCTCGTCTCAGCGACCAGGACGTCGACGCGCTTGTCGCTTTCCTGAACACGCTCACCGACAAGGGCATG
Source organism: Roseiarcus sp. (assembly GCA_035500275.1). Lineage (GTDB taxonomy): Bacteria > Pseudomonadota > Alphaproteobacteria > Rhizobiales > Beijerinckiaceae > Roseiarcus. The sequence goes on from DATJXI010000313.1 coordinate 9,525, forward strand.
AAATAGCTTCGACCGCCGGGGCTGGGACAAGCCTCGGAGCGCGGGCCGAACGTCTTATCCCAATGGCGCTGCGGTTTTTCGTCGCGCTTTCGTCCTATTGATCCGAATCTCCGCCGGGCGCACTGTGCTTCCAGGCGTCCTAAGACCCTGACTTGGGCGGGCGCTGCGTCGGCGCCGCGACGCAAGAACATTGAGGTCGAGCGGCGCAGGCAGGAAGTGAAGTTCAAGGAGAAATGATGATGGGTTCGTCTAGATCCGGGTGCGTGAGCCGCCGCACCGTCCTGATCGCCGCTGCCGGGGCCGCTCCGCTGCTCGCGCTCGGCGCAACTGGCGCGAAAGCCGCAAAGCTCCCGCAGACCGCCGTCAAGTACCAGAACTCGCCGAAAGACGGCAAACAGTGCGACGGATGCAACCTCTTTGTCGCGCCGAACGCCTGCAAGAGCGTCGATGGGACGATCTCTCCGCAAGGGTGGTGCATGCTATGGGTCAAGAAGCCCGGCTGAGCCTTAATCTCTCAGTTGACAATTGTATGTCCGGATAGGGTAACACCTAGTTTCCATCGACTCGCGCCGCCCGCTCCGCGGGCGACGCGAACAAGAATAGAACCCGAAACGGGGGGCGCGATGTCAGCGGCGACGATTCGGTCCGGCACAAAGGCGTCCGCCGTAAACCGCTCGAAAATCCTCCCACATCTCATGGCTTTCGGCGCTTTTCTGGCGGCGTCGGCGGCCATTTTGCTCAGCGCGGGGCCGGCGCACGCGCTGCCCGCCTACGCTCGCCAAACAGGCCAGCCTTGTGCGGCTTGCCACACGGCCTTCCCGGAGCTGACGCCCTTCGGCCGCCGCTTCAAGATCGGCGGCTACACCTTGCAGGGCGGCGACTGGAACGGCCCGCCGATCTCGGCGATGTACATGGCCGGCTTCACTCATACGAATTCGCCGTTCGACGAAGACGCACAACCGCCCGGACTGAAAACCAACGACAACCTCGCCTCGCAGCAGCTCTCGGCGTTCCTCGCCGGCCGCCTTTATGGCAATCTCGGCTCGTTCATCCAGGTCACCGCCGACCCGACCTATGGAGGGGTGTCGCTGGACTCGTCCGACGTTCGATACGCCGATACGTTCAAGCTCTTCGGCCAGGACACGATCTGGGGCATCGACGCCAACAACTCCCCGACAGTCGAAGACCCGTGGAACACGACGCCCTCCTGGGGCTGGCCGCAGATCGCCTCGACCATCGCACCGGCCTTCAGCCCGCCGCTGACCCACATCGAGGGCGGCTACGCCGGCATCGTCGGCGGCGCCGGCGCCTATATGTTCTGGAACGACATGCTCTACGCCTCGCTCGTGGGCTACAAGGGCCTGCCGAGCGGCGCGACGCAAGCTCTTGGGTACGGCGCAGGAGCCGACGCGATCACCAACGTCGCCCCCTATTGGCGTGTCGCGCTTGAGCCGCACTGGGGCCAGCACTATCTCATGGTCGGGACGTTCGGCATGTACGGGGAGATCGTCCCGGGCCGCCAGTACGGCTACGGCAGGACGACTATCTCGATGTCGGTTTCGACTCGCAGTACCAGTACGACGGCGACCAGTACAGCGTTACGGTGAAGCTCACCGACATCCTCGAATGGCAAACGCTCAACGCCACCTATGCGCTCGCCGGCGCGTCCAACATCCACGACACGCTCAACAGCTTCAAGGCCAACGCGTCGTTCGTTTGGGACCACACGTACAGCGTCGGTTTCGGCTACTTTAACATCACAGGCTCGAGCGACTGCAACATGTATGGTTCCGAGGCCGCTCCATGCCTGCCGAGCGGCGCGGGCGCGTATCCGAGCAGCTTCACCGCCAGCCCACAGGGCGATGGTCTGATCCTCGACCTCGCTTGGCTGCCCTTCAGCCATGGCGCTCCTGGCCCGTTGGATTACAAGACCTGGAACGCCCGCATCGGCCTTCAGTTCACTTGGTATCTCCACCTCTATGGCGGCACGAACAATTTCGACGGCTCGTTTCTCGGCGGTACGCACAACGCCTCCGGCAACAATACCGTCTTCGCCTACGCTTGGTTGGCGTTCTGAGAACCGACGGACAGTCGACATCGGGAGGGGCGAAGCTCCGCCTCCCGCAAGAAGGACAGCGACAATGGGACTGATGACGCCCATATCCCGCCGGACGCGCGCATTCTGCCGGGGCGAGAGCGTGGGCCCTGTCGTGCTCGCCTGCGGCGCGTTGCTGGCTAGCGGCGCGCCTGCGCTTGCGCTCAAGATCCCGATTCAGGCCAGCTTGACGGGCGG
>DATJXI010000314.1:0-10428 GCA_035500275.1 Roseiarcus sp.
GGATTGTGCGCCCACGGTAGGCGGCCCGGATCGGCTCGACCCATTCGGCGTGAGAGTCATCGAAGTCTTTGCTCTCCAGCCAGGAGACGCCGCTTTTGTGGAGCGTTTCGAGGATGCGCTCGCGCATCTCCCCGCCGTAGAAGGCCTTGCGGCCGCGCTTGCCGATCGCGCGCCAGGTGCGCGCGAGGTCCTTTTGCGCGAAGATTTGCCCCGGGCGCGGGGGCGACCCGTGCGGAAGATACGGCGACGGGTCGGCGGAGAACGTTTTGAGCTTCAAGACGCCCCATTCCCACACTTGCGCGATCTTCGCGCCGACGGCGAACCCGTCCTCCGCGTAGGTCGCGGCCGGCTCGACGAGGTCGGCGAGATCCATCGAGCCAAAGCGCGCGTGCAGCGCGAGATAGCCGTCGAGCGCGCCGGGGACAGAGACGGTTGCGGCGCCCGCCTGCGGCATGGACGAGAAGCCCGAGGCTTCGAGGTTCGCGAGGGTCAGGCGCGCGCCCGAGCGGCCGCTGCCGTTGAGGCCGTAGCAGCCGCCGTTCCAGTGCGCGAGGATCATGCAGTCGCCGCCGAGTCCGTTCATCATCGGCTCAGTCACGCTGACGACGGCCGCCATGGCGAGCGCGGCGTCGGCGGCGTTGCCGCCCGCCTTCAAGACGTCGCGTCCGGCCATCGCTGCCATCGGCGTGCTGGCGCAGGCCATGCCGTTTTTCGCGAAGACGGGCGCGCGCTCGGCGTTGAAAGCTCGCATGGGAGAAGCCCGGCTATTTCGTCACGAAAACGTCGCCGCGCGGGAGCCGGTTCCCGGGGGAAAGGCCGGGGACAGGAACTCGGGCGGGCGCCGCGGAGGCTCTGTCCCTGGCCTCGAATCGGGACTTTTCAATGGGTTGGGGCCATTTAGTTCCCAACCGCCGCGAACAAGAACATAATAATAGTGTAATTATACTACCCCTTCATCGCCTTGGCCATCGCCTCCTGCTCAGCGGGGGAGGGCGATCCGAAGAAGGCGGGGTCGTTGCCCTTGCCGCCGAGCGCGCCATAGGCCCGCTGGCCGTCCGCGTCGAAGAGCACCACGAACTTGTGATAGTCGCAGTCGGTCGGCTTGCAGACGAAGGACAGGGAATAGGGCTTGCCGTCGATGGCGAGGCTCGAGACCTCGCCCGACACGCCGTCGAAATTCCGGTTGAACTGAACGAGCCAGTCGGGCGTCGGCTGCACGAGCTTCATCAGTCGCTCCCATGCAAGGCGATGGGGGTTGCGGCCGTGCAGGAGGTCGAACAGGAACTGCGGCTCGGCGGCGTGCGCCGCGCCGGCGAAGAGGGCGAGAGCGAGAAGGATGCGCATGGGTGCCGTTTTAGAACGCCTTGAACGTGATGATCGTGCGCGTGTCGACGATGCCGGGAATCGTTTGCACCTTGTGTCCGACGAAATGGCCGATGTCGACGTCCTTCTCGACATAAAATTTGGCCAAAATATCGAAATCCCCCGCAGTCGAATAAATCTCGGAGGCTATCTCTGCTTCCGCCAGCGCGCTTGCGACCTCGTAGGTGCGGCCCAGCGCGCATTTAATCTGAACGAAGAACGTTTGCATCGGGTCGCGGTCCCTCCTTGCCGTTCTCTTGCGCGGGGACTTCCACGTCCTGGTCCATACCCGACTGCACGCTGAAGGTCGATTGGTAGGTCTTCGCGTCGTGCCGGGCGACGACGACATATTCGCCTTCGGCGAGGACGAGCGACGGGAACGCGCCGATGAGCTCGCGGATGACGTCGCCGCCGGGCGTCAGCACGGTGAAGGTCGTGTTGGCGAGGGCTTCGCCGGCTGGCTTGTTGACAAGCTTGAGCGTGAGGGTTGCGCAGCGGTGCCTGAGCGTTACGTCAGTGAGCTTGCCGGCGGCGACCCGAATATCCGCGTTGACGATCGAATTCGACGGGAAGATCGCAGGCGGGACGGGCGCGGCCGATTTGCCTGAGGTCGCCGAGCTGCTGCTCGGCATGAACCGACCCGAGACGGTGTCGAGATAGGTTGAGACGATGTGATAAGTCCCCTCCGGAAGCCCGATGATGTCGCCGGCCTTCGCCTTAGCGTAGACCAGCTTAGACTGCGGATTGCGGCCCTCAGGCACGTAGATGGCAAGGGACAGGAGCGAGTGGTCGATCGGCGCGTCCGAGACTGTCCCCTCGATCCTGAGCGCGCCGGCCGCGAGCGAGAGCTGTTGCGATTGGACCTCCGGTCCAAGGGTGAGCTTCTTGGCGGCGCTCGCGAGCCCAAATGATACGTGCACGACGTAGTCCCCAGGCGGAAGGGTCAGCGTCGGATAAGCGACGTTCGATTCCTGAATGAGCTCGTGCGACCCGTCGGCTTCGGGGTTCGCTTTGAAGACGCGCCATTTGAGGCCGCCCGTCAACGGGGCGCTTTGGCCGGCGAGGACGGCGGAGAGGCTCAGCGTTGCCTGTCCGTCCGCCGATGGCGGGTCCGCCTGCGCCGCTGGAGCGAGCACGGCGAGGGAGAGGATCAGCGTGGCCGAAAAAACGATTCTTGCCACGAGCTTGGAAATCAGGCTCATTCCGCCTCGCCTTGCCGCGAAACGGCGGCCTCCGTCAAATGCAAGCGCCATCGCGGTCGCGGGGAGTGGCGCCGCAATGAGGCGGATCGAAGGCATTCAACAAGCATGGCCTGTAGGGCAGGCGACGGTCGAAGGTCCTCTCATGAACGACACGATAGCGCTCTTGAAGCGCCGGCGCTCGGCGCCTCCCGCCATCATGTCGGGACCGGGCCCGTCGCAGGAGGAACTGAGCACGATCCTCGTCATCGCCTCGCGCGTGCCCGATCGCGGCAAGCTCGCGCCCTGGCGCTTCATCGTCTTCGAGGGGAAGGCGCGCGAGCGCGCCGGCCGCATCGCGCTCGACATTCGGCTCAACGACAAGTCGGACCTCGACGAAACCGGCCGCGCAGAGGAACTGCGTCGCTTTGCGCGCGCGCCGGTGGTCGTGAGCGTTGTCTCGCGCGCGGCGCCGCACGTCAAAATTCCGGAATGGGAGCAGGTGCTGTCCGCGGGTGCGGTCTGCATGAACTTGATCGTTGCGGCGCGCGCTCTCGGCTTTGCCGCGACCTGGCTCACCGAACGGCCGGCCTACCACGCGCGCTTCCGCGCCGCGATCGGACTCGCCGAGCACGAGCGCATCGCGGGCTTTGTCTACCTTGGCAAGGCGGCGCAGATCGAGGACCGGCCGCGCCCGCCGCTCGATCAGATCGTGACCGTCTTTCCGGCGGAGGCTTAGGGCCGATGTTCTACGAGACGGGCGCCCGGGACAAGACGAAGCTGCCGCACGATCCATTCAAGGCCATCATCACGCCGCGCCCGATCGGCTGGATCTCCACTCGGGCGCTGGACGGGCGCATCAATCTTGCTCCCTACAGCTTCTTCAATGGATTTTCGAGCGCGCCGCCGATCGTCGGTTTCTCCAGCGAAGGCTGGAAGGACTCCGCGACCTTCGCTCGGGAAAGCGGCGAGTTCGTCTACAATCTCGCCACCTACGACTTGCGCGAGCGCATGAACAAAACCTCAGCGCCGTTCGCCCGAGGAGAGAATGAATTCGAGCTCGCTGACTTGACAATGGCCGAATGCCGCCTTGTCGCCGCCCCGCGGGTCAAGGAAAGCCCGGCCACGATGGAGTGCAAGGTGATTGAGATTGTCGAAATGCGTTCGCTGAGCGGCCGTCTCGCCGGCGCCGTCCTCGTGCTGGGCGAGGTGGTCGGCTTCCACATCGACGACGCTTTTATACGCGACGGGCGCTTCGACACCGCTCGCGCCCAGCCGCTCGCGCGCTGCGGCTACCAGGATTACGCGTTCGTCGAGCAGGTGTTTGCGCTCGCCCGGCCGAAAGGGGGAGGCGATAATTGACGCGGGCGCAACGACGATCGTGACGGGTGGCTCGGCGCACGAGTTCGACGGGAAGGTCGCGCTCATAACCGGCGGCGGATCGGGGATCGGCTTTGGCGTCGCGCGCGCCATCGCTCGGGCCGGCGCGAAGGTCGCCATCGCCGGCCGGACCAAGACCACTCTCATGCGCGCCGCGGCGCTCATCGAAGAGGCGTGCGGATCGACGGTCCTGCCAATTGCGGCAGACGTCGGCGATCCGGCCGATTGCGAGCGCATCGTGGCTGCGACGATCGAGCGCTTCGGCGCGCTCGACGTTCTCGTCAACAACGCCGCGCTGTTCGCGCTCATTCCGCTCATCGACGCGGACCCAGCCGAGACGACGCGTCTTTTTGGCGCCAACGTCGAGGGGCCGCTCAATTGCGCCCGCGCCTTCGCCAAATGGGCTTTTGCCCACGGCCGGGGCGGGGCGATCGTCAACGTGAGCAGCATCGCGGGGCGCCGGCCCGCGCTCAACCTCGGCCTCTATTGCGCGAGTAAGGCCGCACTCGAGAGCCTCACACGCGCCATGGCGCTTGAATGGGCGGGCAGGGGGTTGCGCGCCAACGCGGTGGCGCCGGGGCACGTCCTGACCGAAGGCGTGATCGAGGATTTCCGTGTCGGGCGCCTCAACGAGGAGGCCATGCAGAGCGCCATTCCCGATGGCCGCATCGCGCAGGTGGACGAGATCGCGGAGGCGGTCCTCTTTCTGGCGAGCGACCGGGCGCGGCATATCGTGGGGCACGTTCTGACGGTGGATGGGGGTGAGGGGTTGTGAGATTGACTCTTCCCCGACGTCATCGGCGAACTCGAACGCGACGGCCACAATAACTTCGCCGCCGCTGCGGAGCGGTGCGACAATTTGCGCGGGTTTTGCGCCCGTGTTTCGTCTTCCGCCGACAGGCGGCGCCCCGTAGCCTGAACGAAGGTCGATGCGGTCGGCGCCGGCCACGAGCATCGACTTAGACAGCGCCCGGCGGGGGCGCCCCCCGCCGGGCGCGGTCGTTACGGCTTCCGACGTATGGTCGAAGCGCCATGGCTTTCACGCGCCTTGCTCGCCAGGAGGCCAGGAAAAGTCCTCACGAGCGGTTTCGGCGGGCCTCTCATTTCCGGTGACTATGTGACAAATGATGACACATTTCGGTTGCAATTTTTGACGGTTCAAGGATAACCTGGTCTCAATAAGGCCGCGCTGGGCCAAAATTGTCCGGAACCAAAGGGTTCTGACCCCCCCTCTGACCCTTTGTGTGATGCGGCCGCGGGAGGCGAAGAGCTCAGCACCGTCCGGAGCGCGCAATTGCGGCGCGTCCGGGGAGCCTCGCTTCCGGCAACTTGGCGGCCGAAGGCAATGGCGTTCGGCCGCATTTTGTTTTCCTGGAACCGACGCGTATCACAGAGAATCAATGTAATACGTCGTGCGCCGGCCATGTTGTCGCCGCCTTTTCCGATCACTCCTTCGCCTGACGATGAGGAGCGGAGCGGCGAGCGAGGGGAGGATTCGCGGAGCGACGATGCGCGGCAAGGGCGGACGGACTTGATCCAAAGGCCTCGACTTTTTAGCAAAATTGAAACGATGCGGGGTCAAGAGTGCTAGGCGGGCTTTCACGAGTCGGTAAGGTTTCGCCGCGAGGGCGGTGGTCAGGATTTCGGCGGGAAACCGGCCTTTCTCGTGCGGCGGATGAGGGTTGATGAGCGTATCGCGTCTTGACTTGGGCGCCTTCGCGGCGAAATGGGGGTGGCCGGCGGCGGCAAGCGCGCTCGTCGGGCTCGCGCTCGCCGGGTGTGCGAACGAGACCGTCCAGCATTATCCCCACGGGCGCGAGCACTTTTCGCAAGCCAAATACGGGCGAGCGAGCTCCAAGGTCGTCGCCGACGGGCAGCCGGTTCCGAAGGGCGGGGGACAATACCTCGTCGGACGTCCCTACCGCGTGGCCGGCCACACCTATTATCCCGCCGAAATGTCGTCCTACACGGCGGTGGGCATGGCCTCCTGGTATGGGGCCGCGTTTCATGGGCGGCGCACCGCCAATGGCGAGGTCTATGACATGGCTTCGGTTACCGCTGCGCATCCAACCATGCCGTTGCCGAGCTACGCGCGGGTGACCAACCTCCGGAACGGTTATTCAATTATCGTGCGCGTCAACGACCGCGGCCCTTATCACGGGGGCAGGGTGATGGACGTATCGTCCCGCACTGCGGACGTCCTGGGCTTCAAGGGGGAGGGAACGGCCCGGATCAAGGTCGAATATTTGGGCCAGGCGCCTATGGAGGGCTCGGACGACGCGGTGCTGCTGGCGAGCCTGCGCACCGACGGCTCCCCCGCAACGCTCAACGGCTATTCGAGCGGAACGATGCTCGCCAGCGCGGAGCCCGGGCCGTCGATATTTGGAGCGTTCTGGGGATCTTCGGGAAGCTCGGCGCCCGAGCCGGCGCCGGCGCAGCGGCCTGATCTGCTGGCGCAGCCGGTGGCGCCGCCTTCTCCGCCGGAGCCGCAGTCGGAGCCAATTCGGGTCGCGTCGGTGGAGCCCGCGCTCCCGCCGGAGCCGATTCGCGCGCCCGCCGCACGGACGGCTACATCGTCGCATCGCTCGCTTGCCGCGACTCCGCTGCCGCCGCCGCGTCCGTTTGATCTGAGCTCGGCGCGGGCTCCGAGCCCTGCGGCCGTCGCGCCCCCGAGACCGAAGGCTGCGACGCTTCCGTCGCGGGCGACGTTGGCGGCCGTCGCCCCTCCGCGACGTGCGGTCGGCGACAAGGCGCTCTATTTCAACGAGTCGGCGCGCGAAAGACGAGACGCTTTTGGCGCGTTTGACCGCCTGAAGCCGCCTCAAGACTGAAGGGATTGGGCGGCGCCAAATCGCCGCACTTGCCCCAACATTGTCAGGGCGTTTTCGGTACACTCAGGGAAGCGCGCGGTTTTCGCCGCGCCCGCGCTCAAAGGACCTCCCCGTGGGCCTCACTCGGCTCGGTCTTGCGCTCAGCGCAGCTTTCCTGCTGACGGCCGGATCTGAATCGCGCGCCGACACATTCACGACGAGCGCGGCGTTTGCGTTCATGCAGGATTACGACAGCCGCGCCGTCCTCTACGAAAAGGACGCCGAGCAGCCGATGCCGCCCGGCGGGACGGCCAAGCTCATGACCGCGGAGATCGTGTTCCGCCAATTGAAGGAGGGCAGACTCCGCCTCGACGACGTGTTCGAAGTTTCCGAGAAGGCGTGGCGCGAGGGTGGGGCGCCGTCGCGGGGGCCCGCAATGTTCCTCTCCGTCCATAGTCGCGTCAGCGTGGACGACCTGCTGCGCGGTCTCCTCATCCAGTCGGGCAACGACGCCGCGATGACGCTTGCGGAGGGAATCGGTGGGACGGAAGAGAATTTCGCCGAGATGATGAACAAGCGCGCCGCGGAACTCGGCATGACGCATTCGCATTTCGCGAATTCGCGCGGAAAGGCCGACCCGAACCAGCGTGTCACCGGTCGGGACATGGCCTTGCTCGCCGCGCACGTGATCCACGACTACCCCGAATTTTACCATTACTTCAGCGAGAAAGAGTTCACCTGGAACAAGATCCGCCAGCTCAATCGCAATCCGCTCATCACCATGGACATCGGCGCCGACGGACTCAAAGCCGGCGACGTCGCGGATGGCGGATTTGCCATTGTCGGCTCGGCGGTGCAGGACAACCAGCGGCTCATCGTGGTCGCGAACGGATTCAAGACCGCAGCCGAGCGCGTTGAGGAATCACGGAAATTGCTCAACTACGGCTTTCACTCCTTCGACCGCCGCACGCTGTTCGAAGCGGGCGCGACGGTCGGCGCCGCCTCTGTTTACGGGGGAGAAAAAGGCGAGGTCCCGCTCGTGAGCGAAAAGCCGATCATTCTGTTCGTTCCGCGCGGCGAGAGCGACAAGCTCGTGGCCAAGATCGTCTATAAGGGCCCGCTCGTCGCCCCCGTACCGGAGGGCAAGGACGTGGGCTGGCTCAAAGTTTGGCGCGCCGACATGCTGGTCATTGACGCTCCGCTCAAGACGGGCGCGCGCGTGGAGTTGGGGGGATTGGCTCGCCGGGCGTTCGACGCCGGAGTCGAATTTGCCGGGGATATGGTCCGCCAAGCGATCGCCCGACAGTTCGGCAAGAAGTGAACGTGCGGCGCGGCCGCTTCATCACCTTCGAAGGCGGCGAAGGGGTTGGGAAATCCGTCCAGGCCCGACGCCTCGTGAAGCGCCTTCGGGCGGCGGGGGTCAACGTCATACGCACTCGGGAGCCGGGCGGATCTCCGGGGGCGGAGACGCTGCGACAGGTGATTCTGTCCGGTTTCGCCGCCCGGTTCGGACCGGACGGCGAGGCGCTCTTGTTCGCCGCCGCGCGGATCGACCATCTCGACAAGAAGATTCTGCCGGCGCTCGCGCGCGGGGCCTGGGTGGTGTGCGACCGGTTCGCCGATTCGACGCGCGCCTACCAGGGCGCGGCCGGCAAGCTGCCGCCGGGCTTCCTCGCCCGCCTCGAAGAGGTTTCCGTCGGACCGAACAAGCCCGACCTTACGCTCATTCTCGACCTGCCTGTGGAGTCGGGCCTCGCGCGCGCGGCGAGGCGGCGGGGGCAGAGAGGCGCGGATCGGTTCGAGGCCGAGGGCGCCGGCTTTCACGAGACGCTGCGGCAGGCCTTTCTCGCCATCGCCGCCGCCGAACCCGATCGCTGCGTCGTCATCGACGCCTCGCGAAGCGAAGACGAGGTCGCCGCCGCCGTCTGGTCGGCGGTCGAGGCCCGCCTCGATCCGGCGGGCGGGCTAAAGGCGGCGTCATGAAGCGGGCCGAGGCGGAGGAGCTGCCGGAGAGCGACGCGTTTCCTGACGCGCCGCATCCGCGCTTCGCTTCGCGCCTCGTCGGCCAAGAGACGGCCGAGGCGGAGCTGCTTGCCGCCTATCGGCGCGGTCGTCTGCCGCACGCCTGGCTCATCGCGGGCGCCGAGGGGATCGGCAAGGCGACGCTCGCCTGGCGCTTCGCCCGCTTCGTGCTCGCCAACCCGGATCCGGCCGCGCCGGCGGCGCGGGCGGCGCGGGACCTTGCCGTCGATCCGAACCATCCGGCGGCGCGCCAGCTCGCCGCGCTCGCGCATCCGGACTTTTCGCTGATGCGGCGCGAGTGGAAGACGAACCCGAAGCGGCTCGGGGCCGAGATCGCCGTCGACGACGTGCGCGCGGCGTTGGCTGTGTTCCATATGGCGCCGGCCTTCGGCGGGTGGCGGGTCGCCATCGTGGACAGCGCCGAGGACCTCAATCGCAACAGCGCCAATGCGCTCCTCAAGATGATCGAGGAGCCGCCGCCGCGCTCGCTCTTCCTTATCGTGTCGCATCGGCCAGGGCAGGTGCTGCCGACGATTCGCTCGCGCTGCCGTTTTTTGCGCCTCGAGCCGCTGTCGGAAGACGAGATTGCGGAGGTCGTGCGCGGGCTGGGCCCGCCCTGGAGCCAGCGCGAGCCTGCGGAGATCGCCGCCGCCGCCAAGCGCGCCAACGGTTCGGCGCGCGAGGCGCTCGCGCGCCTTGCCGGGTTGGAGCATGCGGGCGCGCTCATCGATTCAATTGTCGCGCGGCTGCCGCGCCCCGACCCGCGCGCGGTCATGAAGCTCGCCGACGCGCTCGCCGGCCGCGCGGCCGACGAGGCGTTTCAGGCGCTCCACCGGGAGATTTACGACTGGCTGCCGCGCTATGCGCTTGCGGCGTCCTCGCCCGCCCGCGTCGAGGCGCTCGGCGACCTCTGGGACCGCATAAGGCAGGCCGCGCGCGAGACGGAGGAGCTCAACCTCGACCGCCGGCTGCATGTGCTCGCGGTGTTTTCGCAGATCGCCGAGGCGGCCGGGAAGAGCCGCTAAAGGCGCAAAAAGCCGCCGATTTTCGCATTTTGTCGCCTGCGAAAACGCGGAAAATGTGCGAAAAAAAGCGGAAAAGATGCGAAAAAATGCGGAAAAGTTGCGCCGGTTTTGAGCCTTTTCAGGGGGTTACGCCGGAAAGCGCCGAAAAAAGCAACTCCGAGCGTGGTCATGCCCGCGGACGCGGGCATCCCGGAGCCGAGACGCGGGATCCCCGCTTTCGCGGGGATGACAGCCGCGTGGTGATCTCGCGCGGCGCTGCCAGCGCTTGCTCGCATGTCGAAAATCTGTCTTTCTCTGTAATTTGAATTTCCAGAACCATTGACGCTAGCACGGATATTCCAAAAGGGAAAGGAATTGTCGCCGCGCGCGTCGCTAAGGCGAGTTGCGTTGAGATGGAAAGCGCCGACCATGTCCTTTCTCCCCGCTCGCGGGGAGAAGGTTGGGGATGAGGGGCGGCGCGCGCTCGGCCATCGCCCTGCCCCTCACCCTTGCCCTCTCCCCGTAAGGCGGGGAGAGGGATCACGGCCGTCCGGTTCCGCGCATTTTCCCGCATGCTCCAGCGCTCGGGACCCCGCCTTCAAAGCCCTGGGTTCGGCTTGGACAAAAACGCCGCCGACCGGAGCCGCCGTCCGCTCCGTCAGGCAGGGCGCC
>DATJXI010000315.1:0-17957 GCA_035500275.1 Roseiarcus sp.
GACCAGGCGCTGCTGGTCATGCCGATGTGCCACGCCAACTCGCTGTATTTCTTCGGCGCGTTCACCTATCTGGGCGCCGCCTGCACGGTCTATAGCCGCAAGCATTTCGACCCCGAGCATCTGGTGCGCACGCTCGCCGACGGCGGCGCGACTTTCACCTCGCTGGTGCCGACGCACTACATCATGATGCTCGGCCTGCCGCCAGCAACCCGCGCGCGCTACAACGTCGATGCCGTCACCAAGCTGATGATCTCCTCGGCGCCGGCGCGGCGCGACACGAAGCTCGCGATCATGGAGCATTTCAGGAACGCCGGCCTCTTCGAACTCTATGGATCGACGGAGGCGGGCTGGGTCACGATGTTGCATCCGGAGGAGCAGTTCTCCAAAGTCGGCTCGGTCGGGCGGGAGTGCATCGGTTCGCGCCCGATCCGGCTGCTCGATCCGGACGGCGCCGAGGTCCCCGAGGGTCAAGCGGGCGAACTCTATTCCTGCAACCCTTACACGTTCGACGGCTACTGGAAGCTGCCGGAGAAAACAAAGGAAGCATTCCGCGGCGACTATTGCACGGTCGGCGATCTCGCGCGGCGCGACGCGGACGGATACATCTACCTCGTCGACCGCAAGAGCAACATGATCATCACTGGGGGCGAGAATGTGTACCCATCCGAGGTCGAGGGCGTGCTCGGCGCGCATCCGAAGGTGAAGGACGTGGCGGTCGTCGGCGTCCCCGATCCGAAATGGGGCGAGCGCGTCCACGCAGCGATCGTTCCTCATGACGACGCGGCGCCGACCGTCGAGGAGATTCTCGACTGGTGCAAGAGCCGCATCGCTGGGCACAAACGCCCGCGGTCGGTCTCGTTCCTGCGCGAAGACGAGATGCCGAGAACTGCCACGGGGAAGATTCTCCATCGCGCGCTGCGGGCGCGCCTCGCCGGAGACTGACCCCGCGGACGCGGAGATTTGGGAGGACGGCCATGAGCGAGGGGCAGACGCAAGACCTCAATGGCGATGCGCATTCTTGCGCTGCGTGGATCGCTCGTTTTCTCAAGGTCCGAGGAGTTGATCGCGTCTTCGGATTGCAGGGTGGCCACATCCAGCCGATCTGGGATCATGTCGCGCGTCTTGGGATTCGCATCATAGACGTCCGGCACGAAAGCGCCGCCGTGCACATGGCCCACGCGCACGCCGAACTCACCGGCGGGCTCGGCGTCGCCATGGCGACGGCCGGGCCTGGCGTGACCAACACCGTCACCGCAATCGCCAACGCATCGCTTGCGCGCGCGCCCGTGCTGCTGATCGGCGGCTGCACGTCGCGCCCGCAGGCGAACATGGGGCCGCTTCAGGACATACCGCACGTGGACATCCTTCGACCGATCACCCGCGCTTCGCGCACCGCGCGCGTCCCCGAACAGGTCATTCGCGAGCTGGACGAGGCCGTCGCGCGCGCCTTTGGCGATGCCGGGGAGCCGGGCCCGGCCTATGTGGAAATCCCGACTGATGTTCTTCGGGCGTACGTCCCGCCGCAGCTCGTTCTCGACGAGTGGATGCGGCCGAAACCGAGGCGGGTGCTGGTTCCCGATGCAAGCGCGATCGCGGAAGCCGTCGACGCGTTCTGGTCCGCCCGACGTCCGCTCGTCATCACCGGGCGCGGCGCGAGACATGCCGGGGAGAACCTGGTCCGCCTGCTCGACGCGACCGGCGCGCTCTACCTCGACACGCAAGAAAGCCGCGGGCTCGTCCCCGCCGACCATCCTTCGACCGCGGCGGCTGCGCGATCGGCTGCGATGTCGAAGGCCGACGTCGTGCTGATGATCGGCCGCAAGCTCGACTACCAGCTCGGCTATGGTTCGCCAGCGGTGTTCCCGATGGCCCGCTTCATCCGGATTGCCGACACTGCCGGCGAGCTCATCGACAATCGACGGGGCGAGCCGGAAGTGTTGACGGACCCTTCGCTCGCGCTTGCGGCCATGATCGACGCGGCGGGCAATCGGGAAACCGCTGTCGACCGAGGATGGGTCGAAGAGATGCGGCGGCGGCATCGAGAGCGCATGGCGGCTGCGTCGGAGAACCGCGCTGTGGCCGGCGCGGACGGCAAGGTGCATCCGAGCGCCATTTTCGACGCCATCGCCGAAGTGGCCGATCCAGACTATATCGCGGTAGCAGACGGCGGAGACCTCTTGAGCTTCGCCCGTACCGGATTGCACGCGAGGACGTATATGGACGCGGGCGCTTTCGGCTGCCTTGGCGTCGGCGTGCCCTTCGCCGTCGCGGCGGCCCTCGCCGCGCCAGGGCGGCAAGTCATCTCGGTGAACGGAGACGGCGCGTTTGGAATCAACGCGATGGAGATCGACACCGCCGTTCGCCATGAAGCCAAAGCCGTGTTCATCGTGTCGAACAACGCCGCCTGGAACATCGAACGCCTGGACCAGGAGATGAATTATGGCGGCCGCGTCGTGGGGACGACCCTGCGCCACTCGGACTACGCGGGTCTCGCCCGCGCGCTCGGCGCGAGTGGCGAACGGGTGGAACGGGCGGAGCAACTGCCCGGCGCGCTCAGGCGGGCGTTGGACAACGCTCCGGCGCTCATCGACGTTGTGACGTCGCAGACTGTAGTTTCGTCGGACGCCCAGAAGGGGCTCGGCTTCGTGCCCGACTTTCAGGCTTTGACGGCATGGGACGAAGCAGAGCGGAAGCGACGGGAAGCGTAACGGTCAGCGAGCGTCCGACGAGTGGCGCCGGATGCGGGCGCACGTTGGGACGCACGATTTTTCCGGAGACCGTTTCGACCTGGCGGGAGCTTGGCCGGGAAGCCGGCTTTGGGACGGCGCGGGAATTGTTCGTGGCCCCGACGGATCTATTTCGGCTGTTCATGTTCCCGCGATGAGGCGCCGCCTCAGTAGCCCCGCTCGATCCGGCCGTAGAGTTCGTCGGTGAAAGCGGCGAACTTGCCGCCGACGAAGGAGGCGGTGAGGGAGGCGGCGACGAAGACGGCGATCATCTTCGGCACGAAGGTGAGCGTCATCTCCTGGATCTGGGTCAGCGCCTGCAAAAGAGCGATGACGATCCCGACCGCCATCGCCGCGCCGACCGCGGGGCCCGCGCCGATGACGACCATCCAGATCGCCGACTGGACGAGATCGACCGCGTCCGCCTCGTTCACTGGACGGTCGCCCCGTCGGCGAGCGAGACGGTTGCGCCGTTGGCGAGCGTCGCGACCGCGCCCGCGCTCGTCACGCTGACCGAGGTCACCTGACCGGAGGCAGTGCCGTCGGCCGAGGAGATGGTCCGTCCGATGAGGCTCTCGGCCTGGCTGAGCGAGGTGGAGGTCAGGAGCGCCGCGAGGTTCGCGTTCATCTGCACGCTCTGGCCGACCTCGGAGACGGTCGCGAGCTGTGAGACCATCTGCGAGGGGTCCATCGGCTGGGTCGGGTCTTGGTTCTTCATCTCCGCCATGAGGAGGGTCAGGAAGTCGTTGTAATCGAGCTTGGCCACGGGCGGAGCGGACGATGCGCCCGCGGCGGGGACAGCGGCGGTGGTGACGGGGGCGACGGTCATGAGGCTGCTCCTTCAGGCGGCGCTCGCTTTGGACGCGTTGAGCTCGGCGTCTTCCAGGAGAAAGAGCGCGCGCAAGGCCTTCATCGCCTCGAAGTTGCGGCCGCGGGCGAGCGATTGGGCGACGCCCCTGAGGCCGCTGATCATCTCGGGCGTCTTGTAGGCGGAGAGCGCCGTCTGGATGAGCGAGCTTGCGAGCGGGGCGGCGGTCGGCTGGGCGGACGGGTCCATCAGCATGACCTGGACGGCGAAATAGATCTGCCGCGTCAGCGTCGTTGCGTCCTTGGCCTGCATGACGTGGTTCTCGAGTAGGAAGGTGACGTCGTTGAGAAGCTCGATCGTGGCCTTGCGGTCGATGCGGATGACCGCCCCGTTGATGAAGAGCCGCTCGCCGGCGCGCAGGGTGATTTGCATGCGTCTTACTTCAGCCCGTCGCGGATGATTTCGTTGATCTCGATCATCGGCGTGAGGTCTCCCTTTGCGCCCGTGCGCGCGCGCTCGATCTCCTTCATCATCCAAATGCCGATCGAGATGAGCGCTGCGCGCAGCTGCTCGGAGAGTTCGTTGTTCGGGTGGTTGAGGTCGTCAAGGAAGATGGTCCACAGCTTCTTGAGATAGAAGAGCGCATCGACCCGCTCGCGCGAAAGCGGCCCTTTCTCCTGGGCATTGCGCAACAGGCCGATGACGCGGTCCATCGCCTCGCGCTCGCGCGCCCGCATGGTCTGGCGCGAGTCCTGGATGACTTCGTTGTAAGCGAATTCGTACATCGCGATCCTTGGCTTCATGCAACCGGGAGATATTGCGCGAGATTGAGCTGCTGCAGCCGGGCGGTCAGCTCGTAGGCCGCTTGGATTTGGGTCGTGAGGCTGTTGATGCGGGCGGCGGTCGCGGCGGGGTCCACCGAGTCGAGCGCGTTGACCTGCTGCTGAAAGATTGTGAGCTGCGAGTTCATCGCGCTGTTGGCGTCCGCGACCGCGCCTTGCGTCGCGCCGAGCGCCGCCTGCGTATTGGTCAGCGACGCCTGGGCCGTGGCAATCAGCGAGCCGGCCTGGGAGGCGACCGCCTGCTGCGCCGCCGGGCTCAGCTGCGAACCGCCGAATTCCGCGAGCATGGTGTAGGCCTGCGCCAGTCCCTGGAACGCGGGCTGGTTGACGTTGGTCGAGACAGTTGCGGAGCGCCCCGGCGCGATCGCGGCGCTGACATTCGCATCCGACGCGGAGGACCAGTCCGAGGTCCAGGATGCGCCCGTAAAGAGGGCGGCGAACGGCCCCGAAAGAAAGCTTTGCATGTCGGAGGCCGAGATGGTCGCCGCGGCCGGGTCGGTCGGCAGCACGCCGAAGGCGGTCTGGAACGCCTGGTCGACCGCCGTCTTGGCCGCCGACGGCTGCGTCGAGAAATAGTCCGCGAGCGGCGGAACGGACGAGTTGATCCCGCCGAACACATAGCCGGTGCCCGACGTCGCGTTGGCCGAGGCGATCAGGCTTTGCAGCGCCGACGCGCCCATGGTCTGCAGCGAAGCGCCAGAATTCCCGATCGGGGTCCATGCGGCTAGATTTTGCATGGTCGTCTGCGTGCTGGCGCTAATGGCCGAGAGCGCGGCTTGCGCCGCGGCCATGTTGGTGGAGACGACGCCGTTCGCGGCGGTCAGCGTCTGGAGCAGGCCGACCTGCTCCTTGAGCGAAAGCTCGTAGCCGGACCGGTCGCCGAGCTTGAGCCCAAGGTCCGCATATTGGCCCGTCGATTCCTCCGTCGTCGCCGTTACGAGCGCCGCCTGCGCGTGCTGGACCGGCAGGACGAGGCTCATCGCGAGCGAAGGGGTCGAGACGAAATTAGCGCTCATCGTCATGCGGCGTTGAGAAGGGCGGAGAACATGGCGTTGACGGTGGTGAGAAGCTTCGCCGAGGACGCGTAAGCGTTCTCAAGCGCCAGCATGTTGGTCATCTCGGCGTCGAGATTGACCCCGGTCGCGTTGGAGAGCGCCGTTCGCGCTTGGGTTGCGACCGCGTTCTCGTAAGACGCGGCGTCGCTCGCCTTTTGGTTCTCGCCTTGCACCCAGCTCGCCGACGCGTTCGTGTAATCCGCGAGGCTTGCGGAGGCGGCGAGGCCGGCGGAGGGGTCGAAGCTCTGCGGGGCGCTGAGCTCGCCGGCGAGTTGCTGGATGCGGTCGGTGAAGCTCGCCGCGCCGGTCGTATTGTAGACGTAAGCAGGGTTGGGCGAGGAAATGCCGCCGTCGCGCAGCAGCGTTGCGTCGCCGCCTTGCGAAGGATCGACGCTTGCATTGACTTCGATCGACGCGGCAAGTCCCGTCGCCGCCGACATCGAGGGCAGGCTCGTCAAGCCCGGCGCGGTGAAGAGGCCCGGCAGCGAGGGCAGGGTGGGCGACGGCGACTGGTCGCTCTCGGCGAAGGCGTTGATGAGGCCGGCCGCGATCTGGTCGAGCTGGGCCTGGTATTGCGGCGCGAGATTGTCGCGCAGCGCAGCGTAGCCGACGAGCGCGCCGGAATGGATCGGGTTCGGCAAGCTGGAGCCTGTGATCGGCACGCCGTCGACCGTGACCGCTGCGCCGTTTGTTCCTGCGGTTAGCGTCGCCGTGGGCGTGAACGCGACCGTGCGCGGCGCATCCTGGAATAGCGTCACGCCGTTGTCGGCATAGATCGACATGGAGCCATTGGCGGCGACGACGGTCGAGACGCCGATCTCGTGCGACAATTGCGCGACGATAGAATCGCGTGCGTCCTCGTCGCTGGCGACGTTGGCGCCGGTCGCGAGGCCGCCGACGACTGCGTCATTGGCCGCTTTGAACTGGCTGAGCAGCGCGTTGATCGTCTTGACCGACGCGGCCATGTCTCCATCGGCCTTTTCGCGGACTTGCTCCACGGCGGCGCTGCCGGCGTTGAGCGAGGAGGCGAGGTTTGACGCCGCCGCGACCGCCGCGTTTGCGGCGGGAGTCGAGCTTGGCGAGGCGGCGTAAGTCGCCAGCGCACTCCTGAGGTTCGCCAGCATCGCCGAGGGCGAGGCGCCGTTCTGATAGGCGCCGGAGGTCGCGGACGCCGATGCGCTGTCGCTTACCGTCTGAGCGAGCGTCGAGAGACCGTCCGAAATCGCCTGCTGGGCGGCCGCCTCCGCGGCGGATGTCGCGGCCTGCTCGGCGAGGGCCGCGTTGGCGATCCGCGTGATCGAGGCGACGTCCGCGCCGCCGTAAAAATTGGTGACGACGCCGGCGCTCTCGCGCGAATAGCCCGGCGTATTGACGTTGGCGATATTCTTGGAGACGACCGCTGACTGCGTCGCATTGGCGGCGAAGGAAGAACTGATGATGTTGAACGCGGCGGAGAGACTCATCGCGGCGCCTTTGGCTCTTTAAGGGTCACGGTTTGAGCCCGTTGAGCACGTCGAGGATTGTCGCCCCCGTCTGGAAGACCTTGGAGTTCGCCTCGTAGGCGCTTTGCGCTTCGATCATCGCGGTGAGCTCGGCGGCGAGATCGACCGTCGAGTTTTCAAGAGAACCGGCGTTGATCACGCCGAAGCTGCCGGAGCCGGGGGTCCCGAGAAAGACGGGCCCGGAGTCGGTGCTCGAAGTGAAGACGTTGCCGCTGACGGAAATGAGGTTGTCGGGACTTTCGACGTTGGCGAGCGGGATGTCGTACGCTGCGCTCGACGTTCCGTTCGAATAGGTGAGCGAGAGGGTCCCGTCCGACGAGATCGAAACGCCCTTGACGCTTGCCGGCGCATAGCCGTTGGCGGTCGCCGCCGTCACGCCGAAGCTGGTGGCGAACTGCGTGAGGTCGCTAAGATCGAGATTCATCGTCGCGCCGTTCGGGACGGCGATGGACAAAGTCCCGCCCGACGTCAGCGCGCCGGTCGAAAGGTTGAATGCCAGGGTCCCGGTCGCGAGCGGGCCGGAAGAGTAGGGGAAGCCGCCGCCGGGCGCCGCGGCGGAGGCGTCGAATGCGTCCACCTCCCAGGTCCCCGTGCCGGTATTGGCGAAATAGAGGTTGATCGTGTGCGAGCCGCCGAGGTTGTCGTAAACGACGAGAGATGTCGCGGCTGTGTAGGTCGAGCTCGCCGTATTCGCAGACGGCAGGTTCGCCGCCGGGATCGCGGTCGCGGTCGCCGGCAGGTTCGCGGTGAGTGAGCCGGTCGTCGTCGGTGTCGCCGTTTCGCCGGCGCCGATGACGTTGACCTTGGTGAGCCCGCTCAGCGAATTGGCGGGGGTGGGGCCGGCGTTCGCAGGAGCGCCCATGAGATAGTAACCGGCGCTGTTGACGAGATTGCCCGAAGCGTCGGGGGCGAAAGAGCCGTTGCGCGTGAGGTAGAGCGCGCCGCTCGAATCCGAGACGACGAAGAAGCCATTGCCCTGCACGGCGAGATTGGTCGCGGTGCTCGTCGCCACGACGTTGCCTTGCGACGTGTTGAGCGAGCGCACGCGCGTCATCACGCCGCCGAAGTCTGCGGAGACGCTCGAGACCTGATCGACGAGCGAGGAGAAATCGGTTTCGACCGTCTTGTAGCCGGTCGTATTGGCGTTGGCGACGTTCTGCGAGATCGAGGACAGCCAGTTGGAATCGGCGAGCATCCCGGAGACGCTGGCGTTCATGATGGACATGGGAACTCCTTACGCGAGCGCTTCCATTTGAGCTGCGGCGGCTTGCGTCAGGCTGGCGAGGTCAGGACGCCGAGCGGACGAGGCTGCCGATGAGCAGATTCCAGCCGTCGATCAGCACGAAGAAGAGGATCTTGACCGGGAGCGCGATCACCGACGGCGGCAGCATCATCATGCCCATCGACATGGTCAGCGTCGCAACGATCATGTCGATGACGAGGAAAGGAAGGGCGATGAGGAAGCCGATCTCGAAGCCTCGCCTCAGCTCGGAAATCATGTAGGCCGGGATCAGCAGTCGGAGATCGACCTTGGAGCGTTCGCCGGCGTCGAAGCGGCCCTTCGACAGGCTTTCGAAGAGGGCGATGTCCTTTTCCCGCACCTGCGAGAGCATGAACTCGCGAAACGGCTCGGCGACCGCGGTCAGGGCCTCTTCCTGGCTGATTTTGTTGTCGAGCAGGGGCTTGAGGCCGGTCTGCCAGGCGCGGTCGAAGGTCGGCGCCATGACGAAGAAGGTCATGAACAGCGCTAGGCTGATGAGCACGAGATTGGCCGGCGCGCTCTGGACCCCGAGGCCTGACCTCAGGAAGGAGAGTGCGACGATGAAGCGGGTGAAGCTGGTCACCATGATGAGCAGGCCCGGCGCCACCGAAAGCACGGTGATAAGCGCGACGAGCTCGATGATTCGGCCGCTGGCGGAGGCGCCCTGCGCGGGAAGAAGCGCGTTGAGGTTGGCGGTCTGCGCATGGGCCGGCGACTGGGCCGCGAGCATCGCGAGCGCCATGAGGAGGAGGCGCTTCACTGCACCACCAGCGTGCGGATGACGAATTCACGCACCGCGCCGCGGCTGCGGATGGCGGCGCGGTCGTTGAGGTCCTCGCGGATCGCTTCGAGGCCGATCGGGCCTTCAATCTGTTTGAGAGAAACGGTCCGCAGATAGGCGAGGATGTCCGTCCCGATCTCGGCCGCGAGCGTCTCGGGATGCGGCGCCGTCTTCGGGTCGAACACGATCGACCCCTCGAGCCGAATCCACACCTCTTGAGGCGCGCCGAGGTTGGTGACGATCGGGGGCAGGTCATAGACGGTCGAAGGCTCGGCGGGCGCCGCCGGCCCCGCCGGCTTTTCCGCCGTCGTCGCGGCCGGCCACGTCACTTCGAAGCCGACGCCCACGGCGGCGCCGACGAGGAGGACGACCGCAAGCTCGGCGAGCGATCCCATCCGCTTCGGCGCCGGCAGGCTTTGCGGCAGCGCTGTGTCAGCCATGCGGGCGCTCCCGGCGCTTGGCTTTAGAACGGCCGGACCGCGTCATAGATCTGCTGTCCCCATGACGGCTGCTGGAAGTCGCTCTGACGCCCGCGCCCTCCGTAGGAGATGCGCGCCTCGGCGATACGGTCGTAGGCGATGGTGTCGTTGAGCGAGATGTCCAGCGGCCGGACGATGCCGGCGACGGTGAGCTGGCGCAGCTCGTAATTGACCCGCACTTCCTGCGACCCCGAGATGACGAGATTGCCGTTCGGCAGGACGCGGGTGACGACCGCGGCGACCGACACCTGGATCTGCTCCGAACGGTCGATGGTTCCCTGCCCTTGCGTGGACGAGGTCGAAGCGGCGTCGCCAAGAATTTTGGCCGGCTGGCTTGAGGAGGATGAAGAGGAGCCGTTGTTGAATCCGTAGTCGATCGTGACGCCGTCCTTGGTCGTCTGGGAGCGCCCCGAGGAATTGCCGAGCGTCGCCTTGTCGTTCATCGAGATGATGACGGTGACGATGTCGCCGACGTGAGTGACGCGCGGCTCTGTGTAGAGCGACGGCGCGGGCGGGGGCGGCGAGGACTGCGGCGAGAGCGCCTTAGCAGTCTGGATGGCGGCCGTCTCCTCCGAGAGGAGGCCGGCCCCGACAGGCGAGAAGAAGGGTTCGCGCATGAATTCATTCGGGCTGTTCCAGCAGCCGGAGAGAATGAGCGAGGCCACGAGTGGAAGAGCCGGCGGGATCCGCCTCATTTAGGATTTCTTGTCCTCGCGCGCCGCGACGAGACCGGCAAGCCGGCTCGCCCGGTCGGCCTCCATCTCGTCGAGAATGGCGCTCGCCACGCCCGGCTTGAGCCGGGCGAGGATCGCCGCCGCCAACTTCTCATCCATCGCGCCGAGCTGTCGCGCGGCGCTCTCCGGCTGCATCCGCCCGTAGATCGCGACGATCTCGTCACTGGCGGCTTTCATGAGCGCGTCACGCTTGGCGATCCATTCGCGCGCCGAAGCCTCGGCCTTCTCGACGTCGGCGATCCGCTGGCGCAGCTGCGCGTCAAGTTCGGCGAGCCGCTTGGTCTGCCAGGCGATGCGCGCCTCCGCGATCGACGGCCCGACATTGGCGCAATAGCGCGCGGCGTCGGCATCGGCTGCCTTCTCCGCCGCCGGCTTCGGCTTGGGTGGTTCGGGCGGGCGACCGCCCTGGGCCGCGGCTTGCCCGACGAGGAGGGCGACCGCGACGGAGACGCAAAGGCCAAGAGAATGTCGAGCGCAAGAAAGCATGAGCGTGCCGCTCCCTTCGTCGAGCCTATCGTCAGGCAATCCGCTTGCGCTGGGCTGACCTGCGGGGGCGCCTATTGAATCACGAGGTCGGCCTGCAGGGCGCCGGCCGTCTTGATCGCCTGCAGGATCGCAATGATCCCAGGCGGCTTGACGCCGATATGATTGAGGCCGTTGACGAGCGCGCGCAGGCTCGAGCCGCCGACGATCGACATTGCGCCGCCGCCCTGCTCGGCCTTGATCGTCGTGTTCGGCGTCACGACGGTCCGCCCGTTAGCGAATGGATTGGG
The DNA here is from genome assembly GCA_035500275.1 of Roseiarcus sp. Lineage (GTDB taxonomy): Bacteria > Pseudomonadota > Alphaproteobacteria > Rhizobiales > Beijerinckiaceae > Roseiarcus. The sequence continues at coordinate 10,962 of DATJXI010000315.1, forward strand.
CTGTGAGACTTGCGGCTGCTCGTTTACCCGCACGGTAAGCGTGCCGTAGGTGACCGCGACGGTTGAGATCTGCACGTCCTGGCCTACAACGACCGTGCCCGTCCGCGCGTCGAGAACGACGCGGGCCGCCATGTCCGGCTGCACCTGCAATTCGCCGACCTCCGCCATGAAGCGGGCGAATGATACGTTGCGCGGACGAAAGAGTTCGACCGTCCGGCTGTCGACCTCGAAGGCGGCACGCGCGCGAAAGCGCGCGTACGAAAACGCATTGATGGCGTCGACGATTCTCACCGCCGTGGCGTAGTCCGGATTTTTCAGCTCGAGCGTCGCCCGCAATTGGGCCGGCTCTGGCGGGATCTCTTGTTGGACAATCGCGCCGTTCGGAATGCGCCCCGCTGTCGGCACGCCTTGCGACAGCGTCTCGCCCTGGCCGTGGCTTTCGAAGCCGGTGACCGCGACTGCGCCCTGCGCGCTCGCATAGACGAGGCCGTCGGAGCCTTGCAGCTGGGTCAAAAGCAGCGTCCCGCCCATCAGCGACGGCGCGTCGCCGAGCGCCGACACGGTGACGTCGAGCCGGGAGCCGACCTCCACTCCGGCGGAAAGGTCGGCCGTAACGATGACCGATGCAACGTTACGGTTGCGCAGCGCGACGCCGCGTACGTCGAGGCCGAGGTTCTGGAGCATCGCCTGCACCGACTGCTCGGTGAAGGGCGTATTGCGGAACGTGTCGCCGGAGCCTTGCAGGCCGACGACGAGACCGTAGCCGACGAGCTGGCTGTCGCGCGGCCCGCGCAGGATCGAGATATCCTTGATGCGCGCGGCCATCGCGGACGAGATGGCGAGGCAGAGCGCAAGCGCGAAGGCGACCGACCGCATCATCCTCCGCCGACATTGACCGTTCCGTCCGGCTCAACGACGCCGGACACCGTGACGCCGCTGTCGCTGTTGCGCACTCGGACGAGGTCGCCGCTCGCGCCGTCCTGCAAGGCCGCCCCCGTCGTCACGATGGTGAGGCCGCCTTCGGCGTAGATGAGCCTCACCTCGGCGCCGTTGGCGACGAGCTTGCGGTTCGAGACGCCGGCGAAGGGAATCGCGTGTCCTGGCAGCAGAGTGAGGCGCGCGACCTTGCCCACGGCCAAGGCGCGACTTTCGATGAAAGGCCCGCCCGTATCGCGCGCCGGACCCTGCGCCGCGTCGATGAGCATGTCGTCGCGGATGACCTCGCCCGGATAAATGACGGTCTTGGGCGTCGGCGCGCCCAAGACTTGCGCGCGCGCCGCCGGCACGAGAGCAGCGAGCGGCGCAAGCGCCCCGAGCACGAACCGCGCCGCGCTCATCGCGTCAGGCGCGCATGTTGGAGATCGTGCCGGACATCTGGTCGGCCGCCTGGATCACCTTGGAGTTCATTTCGTAGGCCCTCTGCGCGGAAATGAGGTTGGTGATTTCGGTCACGGGATCGACGTTGGACGCTTCGATGTAGCCCTGCTGCAAGACGCCGAAGGCGGTGTCGCCGGGCACGCCGACGGTCGGCTGGCCGGAGGCCTCGGTCTGCTGGAAATAATTGCCGCCGAGCGCCTTCAAGCCCGCGTCGTTGACGAAGTTGGCGATGGTGAGCTGGCCGAGCTGCTGCGGGGTCGGCTGGCCGGGAAGCGTCACCGTGACGACGCCGGTCTGGCTGATGGTGAGGTTGGTCGCATTGGCCGGCACGATGATCGACGGGGTCACCGTATAGCCGTCCACGGTGACGAGCTGGCCGTTCTGGTTGGTGTTGAAGGCGCCGTCGCGCGTATAGACGGTGTCGCCGTTGGCGGTTGTGACTTCGAACCAGCCGCGGCCGTTGATCGCCAGGTCGAAGGCGTTGCCGGTGTTGGTCAGCGCCCCCTGCAGATTGACGCTCCTTATCGCCGCGGTGCGGACGCCGAGGCCGACCTGAGCGCCCTCAGGCACCGTCGCGTCGCGGCCGCGGCTCGACACGCCCATGAGCCGCTCGGTCTGGTAGATGAGATCGGTAAACTCGGCTCTTGAGCGTTTGAAGCCGGTCGTGTTGATGTTGGCGACGTTGTTGGCGATGACCTCCAGGTTCCGCTCCTGGGCGCTCATGCCGGTAGCCGCTATCGCCAGCGCTCTCATCGTGGTGTTCCTCTATCGTTTTAACGCCGCACGCTCGGGTCAGATTGCCATGTGCGAAACTTCCTGCCAGGCGGACACGATCTTGTCGCGGATCGCGAGCACCGTCTGCAACGACCGTTGCGCGTCCATCACCGACTCGACGACCTTCATCGGCGAGGCGGCGCCTTGGATTCCCTGGATCGCCGCCGTCTCGCCCGCTTGCAGCGTCCCGAGCGCCGAGCCGATGACGCTCCCGAGGGCCTCCTCGAACGAAACGTTTCCCGACTGGGCGGCTGCGGTGGCCGGCTGCGCGCCGGCGGCGCTTGAGGGCGCCAGTGGAGACAAGCCGCTGATCATCATCGCTGGCGCTTACGCGTCCCTCATCAGATTGACGGTTGTCGTGAGCATGTCCGCCGCCTGCTTGGCGACCTGGAGATTGGCCTCGTAGCTGCGGTTGGCCTCGCGCATGTCGGCAAGCTCCACCAGCACGTCGACATTCGGCATCTTGACGATGCCCTTCTCGTCCGCGGCCGGATTGCCGGGATCGCGCTCGATCTTGAAGGGCGTCCGGTCGACACTGATGCTCTTCACCTGGACTAGATTGACGCCGGTCGCGCGGTCGAGCTCGCTGTCGAAGGAAACGGTCTTGCGAGCGTAGGGGTCGGCGCCGGGGGAGGCGCCCGTGGATTGCGCGTTCGCTATATTCTCGGAAACGACGCGCAGCCGCGTCGATTGCGCCTCGAGGCCGGAGGCGGCGATGCGCAGCGAGGTTTGCAGCGGGTCGAGCATCGCTTATTTGAGCGCCGACAGGAGGAGCTGGTGGAAGGCGCGGCGGATGTTGGCGGTCATGGTGAAGTCGCGGCTCACGTCGCCGAGCGCGATCATCTGCTGCTCGAGGCTCACGGTATTGCCGGACAGGGTCTCTTCCGCGCTGTCGGTCTCGATCTCGCGGTAAGAGGCTTCGGAAACGCCGGAAGGCGCGAGATGTCCGGAGCTTGTGGCGGCCATAACCATCGGCGCCTTGTCGAGCACGGCCGCGAAAGGCGCTACGTCAACCGCCCGATAGCCGGGCGTGTTGGCGTTGGCGACGTTGCTCGCGATCGCGGTCTGCCGCGCCGACAGCCACTCGGCTTTCTGCGCGGCGAGTTGGAAGAGATAGATGGACAAGTGAGGCCGCTCGCTCCGCTTTCACGGCTACCCTTCATCTCTCGCCTTGCTCGAGGCTTGCGCCGTTGCGGGAGGGGAACTGTCCGGAGCGGCGCCAGCTAGAGGCAGAACCGTCAATCGAGCCTAGTCTAGTGTGCGTCCATGAACGTCAAGCCGTTGAATTTGTTCGTTGAATCGCCATTTCAGCGCGTGCGAGGCCCGGCGGTTTCGGATAAGCTTTGGGATCAAGCCACTGATTCCGAAAGCAAAACCGTCACCGTCGGAGCCGACCATGCGTCCGGAACGCACCGTCCAGGCCAGCCTATTCGATCTCTTCGCCGGTCACGAGATCGGCCGCGAGTTGAAGGCGATGTGGCAGTGGCTGGACGAGCACCGCGAACTTATCGGGCGCGCAGCGGAAGATCTGCGCCGCCTCGGCGTCAAGGAGACCGGGCGCGAAGGCCGGCCGGCTTAAGTCGGTTCTGCGCTGCGCGCTTCTCAAGCAGCATCGCCAGTTGAGCTACGAGGAGCTGGCTTTTCATCTTGAAGACTCGGCTTCGTTTCGAGCCTTCGCGCGGCTGCAGCTGTCGTGGACGCCGAAGAAATCGGCGCTGCATAGGACGATCAGCGCCATTCGGGCCGAGAGCTGGGAGGCGATCAATCGCGCCCGGCTGGGCGGCGCGCGTCAGGAGAAAGTCGAGACCGGCAAGGTCGTGCGGCTCGACAGCGCCGTCACCGCCGCGCTCATGCATGAGCCCAGCGACAGCCGTCTTCTCTGGGATACGGTCCATGTGTTGGTGCGGTTGTTGAAGACGGCTGACGCCCTGATCGGCGGTCTCCAGTGGCGCAATCATCGGCGCGCGGCGAAGAAGCGGGCGCGCGCGATCGAATACGCCCGCGATCGAGGGAAACAGGCCCAGCAGTATCGCGAGCTGATCGCGCTGGCCCGGTCGACCCTGGCCTACGCCGATCCGGCCGCGGCGCAGTTATGGCGAGCGGCGGACCCGATGGCCGCCGCGCTATGGCAAGCCGAGTTCCATCGCTATCGTCCTCGGATCGAGCGGATCGTCGCGCAGACCGAGCGTCGCGTCGTTCACGGCGAGGCGGTCGCCGCCAACGAGAAGATCGTCAGCCTGTTCGAGCCGCACGCCGACATCATCGTCAAGGGCGCCCGCGACGTTCAATACCCGCAAGCTCAACCGGATCACCGGCCGAAGCGGCTTGATCCTCGACCTCGTGATCGAAGCCGGTAATCCGGCGGACAGCGAACGGTTCTTGCCCATGCTTAAGCGCCATATCGCGTTTTCTGGCGGGCCGCCCGGACAGACCGCCGCCGATGGCGGCTTTGCCAGCCGCGACAATCTCGCCCAGGCGAAGGCCCTCGGCGTCCACGACGTGGCCTTTCACAAGAAGGCCGGCTTGCGCATCATGGACATGGTCAAAAGCAACTGGGTCTATCGCAAGCTGCGCAACTTCCGGGCCGGCGTTGAGTCGGACATCTCGCGTCTCAAGCGCGCCTACGGTCTGGCGCGTTGTCTCTGGCGCGGGCTCGACCACTTCACGGCCTATGTCGGGTCCTCAGTCGTCGCCTACAACCTTTCCGTCTTTGCGCGGCTCAGGCCGACCTAACGCTTCCCCTCCGCCGAGCGACCCCGAGCCTGGCTAATCGCCGGATCGATTACCCATCCGAACCCTTGCGCTCATCGAGGCCATTAACCCGCATTTCTCACATTTGGTAGCGCATCGGGCTGCCGAATCAGGCAAAAGTTGTTTTGTGTGAACGACTTGAGCCGGTTCAGAAAGGCAGCCCGATGCAGACGGAGTGTAGCGCGGAATCGATCGAGTTGGGACGCGTCGAGGGCCGTTCGGTGGTGGCGGCGTTCAACGGCGGGGCGCTGACCTCGGACGCGGGCGGCCTGCTCATGGGCGCGGCCGACCGGACGATCAATCTGGTTCGCCGGCTCGCCGGATGCTTCCGCGACGCCCGAGACCCGAGGCTGGTCGAGCACTCGGTCGCCACGCTCGTCGGGCAGCGCGTGTTCGGCATCGCGCTTGGCTACGAAGACCTCAACGACCACGACGAACTCCGGCACGACCCGGTGATGGCGGTGCTGGCGGGCAAACTCGAAGCCCGGCGCGACGATTGCGCGCCGGTGGCGGGCAAGTCGACGCTCAACCGGCTCGAATTGTCGCGCGAGACACCGACGACGTACTGCAAGATCGCCCACGAGCCGGCGGCGATCGAGGCCCTGTTCGTCGATCTCTTTCTCGAGGCGCACGCCAAGGCGCCCAAAGAGATCATCCTCGACCTCGACGCGACCGACGATCCCCTGCACGGCCATCAGGAGGGCCGGTTCTTCCACGGCTACTATGACGGCTACTGCTACCTGCCGCTCTATGTGTTCTGCGGCCGGCATCTCTTGGCGGCGAAGCTGAGGCCCGCCAACATCGACGCCAGCGCCGGGGCGCTCGAGGAGGTCGCGCGGATCATTGCGCAGATCCGGTCGCGCTGGGCCAAAACGCGCATTCTCCTGCGCGCCGACTCCGGCTTCGCCCGGGAGGCGCTGATGGCCTGGTGCGAAGCGAACGGGGTCGCCTACGTCTTCGGCTTCGCCCGCAACGCGCGGCTCGTCGAGGAAATCGCCGTCGAACTCCTGCAAGCCGAGGCGGAGGCGGCCGCGACCGGCAAGCCCGCCCGCCGCTTCAAGGACTTCCGCTACGCCACGCGCAACAGCTGGTCGCGCGAAAGGCGGGTGATCGCCAAGGCGGAATGGACAAGGGGCGAAGCCAATCCGCGCTTCATCGTCACCTCGCTCAAAGCCGCCGAGACCGACGGCCGCTTCCTCTATGAGAAGGTCTACTGCGCCCGCGGCGACATGGAGAACCGGATCAAGGAGTGCCAGGGCGACTTGTTCGCCGACCGCACCCCGACCGCCACGATGCGCGCCAACCAGCTGAGGCTCTGGTTCGCCTCCTTCGCCTACGTGCTCATCTGCGCGGTCCGGCGCGTCGGCCTCGCGCACACCCAGTTCGCCGAAGCGACTTGCGGCATGATCCGGCTCAAGCTCCTCAAGCTCGCCGGCCTCGTCCGCGTCAGCGCGCGGCGCATCACATTCGCCCTCGCCTCGGCCTACCCTCATGCCGCCGAATGGAGCCTCGCCGCCGCCCGCCTCGCCTGAGGCGCCGCCGCGGCGCCGGCAAGATCGCCATCCACCCCTCGAACCACCAAAGACGAACACAATCCGACGATCAGCGCGACGCCAGCGCCCGCGACGGCGCTCGTCCGCGCCAAGCCCCCTTCGCCTCGCCCCCTTACGGCCTCGCCGATCGCTCCCGACTATGAGAAATGCGGGCTAGCGGGCTTCATGCGGGTTCGCCGCCATTCCCGCCCCCGCCATTGATCCGTCCCTCCGACGGCTTCTCCGACGGTCCCGGCGCTTATCGGGTCCCGGTCCCCATCACTTCGCGCGGTTCACGTCACTCCGGATGGCTGATCCAGGGAAGTGGCCTGAACGATCGCGCGAAAATTCTCGACAAATTCGGGATGGCGGCTTTCCAGAAACCGCTCGATAGGCGGCTTTGACAGCAGCCGCTCCAGGTAGCCTGAAGCGACGACCAGCACGAGCATGTCGTCGCCGTAGGACGCTTCCAGCTCCTTGTAGTCGACATTGATGGCCGCCATCTCGCGTTCCAGTCGCGCCATCTGCTCGGGCGTCAGGCCCGTCGCCTTGCGGAGCTGGT
>DATJXI010000316.1:0-13821 GCA_035500275.1 Roseiarcus sp.
CACTTTGCCGGCGAAGCCCCCGATCCGGATCTTCAGTCCGGAAAAGTCGGACACGCTTCTTATCTCCTTGCGGAACCATCCGGCCATCTGCGCGCCCGTGCCGCCGAGAGGGAACGCCGTGAGGTTCCGCTCGCCAAGGAGCTCGTTGATGAGCCCGTCGCCGCCGCCCTCCTGCAGCCAGGCCGACTGCTGTCTTGCGTTCATGCCGAAAGGGGCCCCCGACCCGAAAATGTAGGCGGGGTTCTTGTTCCAGGAGTAGGATAACGCCGTGTGCGCGCATTCGGCCTTGCCGGCGGCGACGGCGGCGACGGCGTCGATCGGGGATGCGATCTCCCCCGCTGGCGATATCGCGATTGTGAAACGCCCGTCGGTGAGATTGGAAACGGCCTGGGCGAAGGTTTCCCCGCCCCCGTACATGAGATCGAGCGTCGGCTGGAAGGCCGAGGTCAATTTCCAATGAACTTCCGGGGACGGCTGGGCGACAACCGGCGCCGGCGTTGTCGCTCCGGCAGCACTCAATCCCGCCCCGACGATGAACCCCCGGCGCGAAGCGCGCATGATTGTCTTCCTCTTGTGGCCCGTGCTGAAGGGCGGCGGCTTATTCTATGAGGATTGCGGCAACATCCGGCCCGACGGCGAAGACACACAACGACTTTTCGGCTACGTCCTGCGCAACGCCAATTCGTTCGCGAGCGTGCGCATGTCGGCCCACGCGGGCCGCTTCTGGCTTGGCTGCCGCAGCAAATAGGCGGGATGGAACATCGCCAGCGCGCGCAGCTCGCGTCCATCCTCGAAGCGGTAGGCGAACCACTTGCCCCTCGCTCTTGTGATCCCCTCCTTCACCCCGAGCAGGGTCTGAGCCGAGGACGCGCCCATGCAGACCAGGATCTTCGGCGCAGCGAGTTCGATCTGGCGCCGAATGAACGGCAGGCACGCTTGAGTCTCTTGAGGGGTCGGCGTCCGATTGCCGGGAGGCCGCCACGGAACCACATTTGCGATGTAGACCTTGCCGCGGTCCAGTCCGATCGCTTTCAGCATGCGGTCGAGGAGCTGGCCGGCTCGGCCGACAAAAGGGCGGCCGATTCGATCTTCGTCCGCGCCGGGGGCTTCGCCGACGAACATGATCTGAGAGCCCGGGACGCCGTCTGCGAATACGAGTTGGGTCGCCGTCCGCTTGAGCGCGCACCCTTCGAACCTCTCCATATTGAGCCGCAACGTCTCAAGGTCCGCAGCCGCGGCCGCGAGTTCGCTCGCCGCCGTTTCTCCATCGCCGCCGAAGGAGAATGCGGCCCGCGGATGAGCTTGCGCGACTGTCGACGCCTGGCTCGCCCGCCTGCTCTCAAACGGAGCGGGGGCCTGCGCGGCTGAGCTTGCGAAGCGGTTGTGAGGCGTCTCGTCCACGGCGAATTCGACGCCGGCCTGCCTCCACCACCGGAGCACGGCGGCGGCGCCCGCAACGTCAGGGTCAGACTCGGATGCTGTGCTCGCCAAGTCCTTCGCCTACCTGATCGACACGATAAGGGTCATTTGAAAGCCAGCGGATCGAACCGAAAAACTCGGCGCAAAGGGCCGTCAGACGGAAGGTCGTTCCACGCCGCCGCCGCGCCATTTTCATCAGCGGCGACGAGCCTTTTCGCCCAGCAGTTTTGGACGCGTCCCAACGTTTTCAGATGGTTAAGTGTCAAGAACTGTCCAAAACGCATGTTTTCGCACTCAGCTTCGCAGGTCGTTGGCCGATTTTGGCGTCCTTTGGCGCCCCGCATTTCTGACCATACCATGGATTCCCAATTTCAGAAAGCATCTTTCGCCGCATTCGTACGGAATGGCTGATTTCGCGTCGTTTTGCGCTATAAGACCAGATGAAGACACTCATGAGCGGAGGGCGCCGGGCCAGACCGCTCCCAACCGAGGCGAGTGCATGACCGACGTATCCGGCCTTCCGCCCCGCGAATCCATGGAATACGACGTTGTCGTCATCGGGGCCGGTCCAGCCGGCCTGTCGGCCGCGATCCGGCTGAAATCCCTCAATCCGGACGTTTCGGTGGTCGTGGTTGAGAAAGGCTCTGTGGTCGGCGCGCATATTCTCTCCGGCGCCGTGATCGATCCGATCGGCCTCGACAAACTCGCGCCGGACTGGCGAACGGATCCCGACTGCCCGCTCAAGACGAAAGTCGCGAGCGACCTCTTCTACTTCCTGACCGAGAAATCCAGCATTCGGCTGCCCAACTTCCCCATGCCGAAGCTCATGAACAATCACGGGAATTTTGTCGGCTCGCTCGGGGCCCTCACGAGATGGCTCGGGACGCGCGCTGAAGGCTTGGGTGTCGAGATCTATCCCGGCTTCGCCGCGACCGAACTTCTTTTCGGCGACAAGGGAGAGGTGGTCGGCGTCGCAACCGGAGACATGGGCGTCGGACGCGATGGGGCGCCGAAGTCGAATTTCACCAGGGGGATCGAGCTCAAGGGCAAATACGTCCTGCTCGCCGAGGGCGCCCGCGGCTCCCTTTCGAAGCAGGCCAGCGCGCGCTACAAGCTCGACGCCGCGAGCGAGCCACAAAAGTTCGGAATCGGCTTCAAGGAGCTGTGGGAGATCAACGCGGCCCGCTTCGCCCCCGGCCTCGTCCAGCATACCTTCGGCTGGCCGCTCGCCAAGGGCGCGACCGGCGGCTCGTTCCTCTATCACTACGGAGATCGACTCGCGTCGGTCGGCTTCGTCGTCCATCTGAACTACGAAAACCCGACGCTGTCTCCCTTCGACGAGTTCCAGCGCTTCAAGACCCACCCCCTCATGCGGGAAACGTTGTCGGGCGGGAAGCGACTCGCGTATGGCGCCAGGGCGATCGCCTCCGGGGGACTGCAGTCGGTCCCCAAGCTTGTCTTTCCGGGCGGCGCCTTGATCGGCTGCGCCGCGGGCTTCCTGAACTTCGCCCGGATCAAAGGCTCTCACAACGCCATTCTTTCCGGCGTGCTGGCGGCGGACAAGATCCACGAGGCGTTGGCCGCCGGGCGGGCGAACGATGAGCTGACAGCGTATGACAATGCCTGGCGGGACTCCGACATCGGGCGCGATCTGAGCAAGGTCCGCAATGTGAAGCCGCTTTGGTCGAAATACGGCCTCGCCGTCGGCGTCGCGCTCGGCGGGCTCGACATGTGGACCAACTCGTTGTTCAAGGCTTCCTTGTTTGGGACGATGAAGCATGGGAAGGACGACAGCGCGACCCTGAAGCCGATCGCGGGGATCGCGCCGATTGTATACCCGAAGCCGGACGGCGTGTTCAGCTTCGACAAGAGTTCATCAGTTTTTCTCTCGAACACGAATCACGAAGAGGACCAACCCAATCATCTTCGTCTGCGCGATCCCGATGTCCCAATTCGAGACAATCTGCCCCGGTACGGGGAGCCGGCGCGGCTCTATTGCCCCGCAGGCGTGTACGAGGTCGTCTACGAGGACGAGGCGCGGCGGGAAAAGCCTCGCTTCGTCATCAACGCGCAGAATTGCGTTCACTGCAAGACCTGCGACATCAAGGATCCAGCCCGGAACATTACCTGGACTCCTCCCGAGGGCGGCGGCGGGCCGAATTATCCAGACATGTGAGAGGTAAAGAGACGTCTCGCGCAATTTCGCCTGCTTTTCTTGCGAGCAGCGGCTAGAGATACAGGGCATCAGCGCCGCCGGCCGCCAAGCGGCGCGTGACCAGGAGGGTTGAGAAGGTGCAAGGCAAGCCGGATTTCATCGTGGCGCTTTTCGCGATCGCTCTCCTTGCTGCGCGGCCTGCCGCGCAGGCGGCGACTCCGCAGGCAACCCTCGGCGTGTCTGAGGCGGAACAGAGCCAAACCGGCGATTATCTTGCCGCTCTCATAGCGAGCGCCGACCGCGATACAGGATCGGCCGAGCTTTATTTTCGCGAGGCGCTAAAAGTCGATCCCCGAAATGTGGATCTGATCGAACGCGCTTTCGCAGCCGCGCTCGTCAATGGCGACGAGCAGACGGCAAATTCCCTTGGCGAGCGACTCATCGCTCGGGATCCAGGCAATAATCTTGCGCGCCTGGCCACAGCGGTCCATGCAATTGGACAAGGACAGTATGGCGTCGCCCGCAACCTCCTGGCTTCGGGTGATGTGCGCTCGAGGGACGTAACGACGGGTCTTCTTGTCGCATGGTGTTACGCCGGCCAGGGCGATCTCCGGCATGGGCTCGCCTCGCTCGACAGGATCCGTGATAATCCGGTCCGGGCGTTCCGCGACTATCACGGCGGACTCATCGCCGATCAGCTTGGCAATGCCTCCGAGGCGCGTCGCCGCCTCAAGTCCGCATACGAGAGCGACAAGACCACGCTTCGTTTCGCGGACGCTTATGCGCGCTTTCTCGCCGCGCACGGCGAGGCGGAGGCAGCTCAGAAAATCTACGACGACTATGCAACTGTCGTTCCGCATCACCCGATCGTGGAGGAGGAGCTGGCGACTCTAAAGGCCGGGCATACCCCCGAACCGCTCGTACGCAATGCAAAGGAGGGCGCAGCCGAGGTGCTCTACGGGCTCGGCGGAGCCGGCAGTCGGCAAGGGGATGAACTGCCTGCGGTCATCTACCTTCGTCTGTCGCTCTATCTGCGCCCTGAGAACGACTTGGCTATCGTCACGTTAGCGAACCTTTTCGAGCAGATGAAGCAGGGGGAGCAGGCGATCTTGCTCTATGACTCGGTGCCGGGGGCGTCCCCGCTCAAAGAGGATGCTGAGATCCAGGTCGCGATCGCGCTCGACGGAATGGGAAAAACCGACGAGGCGATGAAACGCCTTCAGGCGCTCGTCGAAAAACGGCCGCACGACGTGGAGGCGCTGAGCGCGCTGGCGGGACTACAGCGCTCGGCGAAGCGCTACGCGCAGGCGGCTGCGACCTACGACAAGGCGATCGCCGCTGTCGGAATCCCGCAAAGAGACAACTGGACTCTCTTTTATTTTCGCGGAATCTGTTTTGAGCGGGACAACGAGTGGCCGAAAGCCGAGGCGGACTTCAAGAAAGCGTTGGAGCTCTACCCGGATCAGCCTCTCGTCCTGAACTATCTAGGCTACTCCTGGGTCGATAAAGGGATCAATCTGGATGAGGCGTTCAAGATGCTTCGCAAGGCTGTGGAGCTGAGACCCAACGACGGCTATATCGTTGACAGCCTGGGCTGGGCGCATTTCAAGCTTGGACAGTATGCTGAAGCGGCGAAGACCCTCGAGCGTGCGATCAATTTGAAGCCGGCCGATCCGGTCCTGAACGATCATCTCGGCGACGCCTATTGGCGTGTGAACCGCCGCACCGAGGCGCGCTTCCAGTGGAATCATGCGCGCGACATGGGACCCGAGCCGGATGAGCTGCCCGCTATCTTAAACAAGATTGAACATGGGCTGCCGGACGTCTCCGCAGCGCCGAAAGCGTCGGATCAGTCGGCGCAAAAGGAGAGCGGCGGCTAGGTCTTTCTCAAGCGCAATGCGGTGGTGGCGCGCGCCGATAAAAGTCAACCTGACCCTGCGCGTGATCGGTCGGCGACCGGATGGCTTGCACCTGATGAAGAGCCTTGTTGCGTTCGGCGAACCGTGCGACTGGCTCGGATTCGAGCCTGGCCGTGCGCTTGAACTCGAGGTGGAGGGGCCGACAGCGGCTCATTCCGGCCCGGCGGAGAAAAATCTTGTCCTGAAAGCGGCCGAGGCGCTCTCTTCAGAACTCCCGAATTTCAAACTGGGGCATTTTCGTTTGATCAAGCGGCTGCCGGCGGCGGCGGGGGTCGGCGGCGGGTCCGCCGACGCAGCCGCAGCTTTTAGAGCCCTCGCTTACGCCAATGAACTGGAGCTCAACGATCATCGAGTCCGCTCAGCCGCGCTTGCCGTGGGCGCCGACGTCCCGGTCTGCCTGTTCGCCAGAGCCTGCGTAGTGGAAGGGATCGGCGAGGAGGTCGGACCGCCGCTTTCCTTGCCATCCGTTTATGCCGTTCTCGTCAATCCGGGCGTGGCGATAGCGACAAGGGACGTCTTCGAGGTCCTCAAGGCCAATCCGACCTCGCCTTTGGAGCCGGACTATTCGGCGGCCGCGCCGGCGAGAACGAATTCGCCCTCGATGAGGGCGCTTGCCGAAGACCGGAACGACCTCGAAACCCCGGCCGTTAAATTAGCGCCGATCGTGACGGGGCTTTTGGATCGACTGGCGCAACTTCCGGCGGCGAGGTTCTCGCGGATGACAGGTTCGGGCGCGACGTGCTTTGCAGCGTTCGCCGATTGCCGGGAGGCGGAACACGCGAGAATAGTGATGGCGAACGAGCATCCTCACTGGTGGGTCGAAGCCACCCGCCTGCGATGACTTCCCCCCTTCGTCCTCCTGAGTTCGCTGAGTTCATTCATTAGGAGGTGCTTTGAGCAAAGTCGCTTTCCTCGGCCTCGGCGTGATGGGCTATCCGATGGCCGGCCACTTGGCGCGCGCCGGACATGACGTCGTGGTCTACAACCGGACTTCCTCGGTCGCGGAAAGATGGGTCGCGGACTTTTAGCGGAAACCGCGCTGGCAGCCCACGCGAGGCGTCGGACGGCGGAGAGTTTGTGTTCGCTTGTGTCGGCGACGATCACGACTTTGCGGTCTATTGCGCTCGGCGACCGCGGCGCCTATTCCGCGATGCGCGCGGGCTCGACCTTCATCGACCACACGACCGCGTCCGCCGACATCGCCCGCGAGCTCGGCCGAGAGGCCACGCGCCTTGGCCTCTCTTTCATCGACGCGCCTGTCTCGGGCGGCCAGGCCGGAGCGGAGAGAGGTCAGCTGACAGTCATGTGCGGGGGCGAGCGAGAGGCGTTTGAAAAGGCGGATCCGGTGATAGCGGCCTACGCCCGCTCCTGTCGCCTTATGGGGGCCGGCGGGAGCAAGGCAACTGACGAAGATGGTCAATCAAATCTGCATTGCGGGCTTGTTGCAGTCACTGTCGGAAGGACTTCGATTTGCCGAAGCTGCTGGACTGGACCCACTTCTTGTCGTCGAGGTGATCTCAAAAGGGGCGGCACAATCAAGGCGGATGGAGAATCGTCACAAGACGATGCTTTCCGGAACTTTCGCCTTCGGATTCGCCGTCGACTGGATGCGCAAGGATCTCGCAATCTATCTGGACGAGGCGCGTCGCAATGGCGCTTCCCTCCCGGTCGCAGCGCTGGTCGATCAGTTCTACGCACAAATCCAGTCCAAGGGCGGCGGACGCTGGGACACTTCCAGCCTCATCAATTTGTTTCCGCCGCGAAAATGGGAGATGCTGATATGTCTCCTCGATCTGAATGTTGAGTTTTGCGCGCGCTTCGGCCCGAGCAAAATCGATCCGACGTTGGCAGTTGGGCCTATGTCCGGTAAAGACTAGATCAAGCCTGCCTCCGGTAGGCATGCTCCTCGGAGGCCATCTCAAGGATCACGATGACTGACGGCGAGGCGAAGTCCATCAGCGGAGAACCGTCCCCGGGATCTGTTTGCGCCGCTTACGATTTTTCGGACATCCGCGGCATCCAGGTCGTCGGTGCCAACGCCACGGCTCAAGACGCGGATCCCGCGCGCAGGGAGGCTTTGCGGCTGGAATTGGAGGCTCGGGCCAATCGGCTGATTCAGGCGGTCGATCAGGCGATCATCCTCGCCAACGATGGCTTGATCCGGTGGCTGGGCGATCCGGTCGCAAGGATTGCGCGCGGGCAGGAGATATTGACGCCGCAGGCGGTTATCCTCGCCGACGCAGAACTTCCGGAGTCGGCCAAAGAGGCGGTGGCCACCCGCATTGACCTCTGGCTGAAAGCTACGACCCGTCGGCTTCTTGGGCCCTTGTTCACTTTGCGGGAGCTACACGAAGAATCGACGCCTGTTCGCGGTCTCGCGCAGAAAATCGCGGAATCACTCGGGGTGCTTGACCGCGGGCGTGTACGATCGGAAGTCCGGGGGTTGGATCAAACTTCGCGTGCGCCGTTGAGAAAGCAGGGCGTCAGATTCGGCGCCTACTATGTTTACGTGCCGACCCTACTGAAGCCGGCCTCGAGGGCGTTGGCACTTCAGTTGTGGAGCCTGCACGCGCCCCAAACCGCTGCGGAATCGCCGGTGGAAAAGCTGGCGCCGCTCGCGGCCTCCGGCAGGACGTCGTTTCCGTTCGATCCGCTCATTCCAGGAGACTGCTACCGCGTATCGGGATTTCGCCCTTGCGGCGAACGGGTTGTCCGGGTGGACATCGTCGAGCGTCTGGCCGACCTTATTCGCGGCGCATTGGCGTCCTTGTCCTCCGGCGACGGGGAAGCGAAGAAAGGCGGCAAGAACGGGTTTGTCGTCAACGGCCAGATGACGTCCCTTGTCGGCTGCTCAGGGAAGACTTTCGAGTCCGTTCTGCGTTCCCTCGGATACGAGAGCTTCGAGGCGAAACGCTCCGAGATCGTGTCGCCTGCCGCAGCGGCTCAGCCCTGTGGAGAAGCGAGCGAAAATACCGTTGCGCCGGAGGTGACTGTTGCGGAGGAGGCGGATATTTCACCGCCCGCTGAGCCGGAGCAAGAGGAAGTTCAAATTGCGCAGGCTTCTGTTTCATCCTACGACCAACTCTCCGAAGCGGCGACATCTTCGCCGAATCCCGAAGCAGCGCCATCGACCGCGCAGCAACAGACTGAAGCTCCCGAGAACGAATGCGCCGAAACTGACACTACTCTTTTATGGCGCCCCGCCCCCCGGCCTCCTCGGCAGTTTAGGTTGAGCCGGCATCGCCGGGATGGGGGCGACGATGGTCACGAAGGCTCTTCGCGGAAACCGCGTTTGGGGGACCAAATCGCTCCAGGCGGAGGAACGGACGCCAAGCCGCTTGAAAATCCAGACAGCTTCGGCATAGGGGACACCGGGACGCTCGGAAGGAGAAAGCCGCGAGCAAAATGGTCGAGGCGCGCGCCACGCTCGACTGAGAAGCCCGCTAAAGTCCGCGAGGTTCGCGGCCTTCCGACGGAGCCAGCCGCCCAGTTCGATCCAACGTCTCCATTTGCGAAACTGTTGGAGCTGCGATCGGTTCTCGAACGCGAGCAAAAAAACCAAAAGTAAGAATCGTCTTTGTCCCGGGACAAAGGGGCGGGACGACTTAGAGGTGGTCGATGACCTACGTAGTTATTGAGAATTGTATCAAGTGCAAGTACATGGATTGTGTGGAAGTCTGTCCAGTCGATTGTTTCTACGAAGGCGAAAATATGCTCGTTATTCATCCTGACGAGTGCATAGACTGCGGTGTGTGCGAACCGGAGTGCCCGGCCGAAGCGATCAAGCCAGATACCGAGCCGGATTTGGCCTCTTGGCTAAAGCTGAACGCGGAATACGCGAAGGCATGGCCAAACATCACGAGCAAGCACGAGCCGCCAGCCGACGGCAAAGAATTCGACGGTCGTCCGAATAAATTTGCGGAATTTTTTTCCTCCGCGCCGGGCCAGGGGGATTGACATCCTGAGATCAGGGGGCACTTGCGGTACGCCAGCCGCGCCCCATCTCTCTTTCGTCCCCTTTGATTTTTTGGGGATTTCGTGATAAACAGCGCGTTAACAAAAGGTTCCCCGACGGACGGCGGCCCTTATCGGTCGCGCTCCTGATCTGCTGCAAAAATCAGGACAAGCGCGTGCTAAAGGAAGAGCGCGCGGAGTCGGGGGTGTGTGGAGAGTGTCGATGGCGGCGCGTAAAACAACGACAAAGAAGTCAACAAAATCCCATGGAAAAAACTCTAAGGGAACAAGCGCTTCCAAGATCTCTCGACGACGATCCACGGTTAAGTCTTCGAATGCATCCAAGAAAAAGAACGGGTCACATGGCAAGGCTCCGAAGGAAAATGCTACGAAGGGCAGACAGAAAGCTGCATCGTTGAATTCCTTTAGAAACCCGTCATCCAAACCAAAGGTCGCCAGGATCGCAAGCTTGGAAAAAGGGACTGAATCAAAGGCGGATACGAAAAGAAATTCAGTCGCAAGAAGCGGCAAAGCTCACGCCGAAGCCTTTGCAACTGAGAGAATCGCGGGCGTATCGAAAGTGCATTCGAACGAGGTGGAAGCTGAATTGACGGTCAAAGAAACATCGCATGATCAGAAGCCCCTTGGGGGAGGCGCGTCGCCCGTGGTCGCGAAGCCGCGAGCGACTGGCCCTCAGCCGGTCGCGGAAGCGGTGCCGAATCCTGCTCGCGCGAATGAGAGCGGGAAGGATCAAAGGTTGATTGCGCGCGATGCGACGGCGGCTGCAATGAAGTCTGCGAAGTCTCTTGGGCAGCGTCAGGGCTTCAAACTCAATGAGTATGTGGTCTATCCGGCTCACGGGGTGGGCCAGATCATCGCGATCGAAGATCAGGAGGTGGCGGGCTTCCGGCTCGAGCTGTTCGTCATCAACTTTTCGAAGGACAAGATGACGTTGCGGGTGCCGACTTCAAAGGTCACCGGCGTCGGCTTGAGGAAGATTTCCGATCCGGATACGGCAAAGCGGTCGCTGGAAATCTTGACTGGCCGCGCTCGGATCAAGCGCACGATGTGGTCACGCCGGGCGCAGGAATACGAGACGAAGATCAACTCGGGCGACATCCGTGCAATTGCGGAGGTTGTTCGCGATCTTTACCGGTCCGAGGCCCAGCCGGAACAGTCGTACTCGGAGCGACAGCTTTACGAAGCCGCCCTGGATCGAATGGTCCGCGAAATCGCGGCCGTGCAGAGGTCGACCGAGATCGACGCGCTCAAGATGGTGGAGGCGCAGCTTGAGAAGGGTCACACTCGGAACAAGGCGCCCGCCGAGCAAGCGGAGACGAGCGACGGCGAGATCGAAGAGGCCGCCTAGCCCTCTGTGCCCACGAAGCTATTGACGCTTCTTCGCCACGCGACTATGACCACGCCGGCCGGGGTTGGAGCGCCGAGAAGCGGCTAGGCTTTGCGCCCTAGCCGTGCGCTGGAAACCTGAAATCGAGAATAGCTTGCGGCTAAAGTAGCCGCAGGTTGGTTCTCGCGTGAGGCGGAAGGGTTTTCTCGTCAAGGACGGCGGGATAGGAGAGAAAAATGTTCGCGGTGATCAGGAGTGGGGGCAAGCAATATTCCGTGGCTGCCGACAACCAGATCACGGTGATGTCTCTTCCTGGCGAGGCCGGAGCGGAAGTGGTCTTTGACGACGTTCTGGCTGTTTTTGACGGCGAGGCGAGTCGTATCGGGGCCCCTAAAGTGGTCGGCGCTAGCGTCCGCGGCGAGATCGTCGAACAGACACGCGGCCCGAAAGTCATTGCATTCAAGAAGCGGCGCCGGAAGAACTCCAAGCGTAAGCGAGGACATCGTCAGGATCTGACCGTCGTCCGCATCAAGAGCGTTGAACTGGGCGCAGAGTAAGCCAAGAGAGTTTGGAGCAGACGTCATGGCTCATAAGAAGGCCGGCGGTTCCTCGCGCAACGGCCGCGATTCAGAAGGCAGGCGCCTTGGAGTCAAGAAATTCGGCGGTGAGCGCGTCCTCGCCGGAAATATCCTCGTCCGTCAGCGCGGCACCAAGTTTCACGCCGGGCGCAACGTCGGCATGGGAACCGACCATACGTTGTTTGCAACGGCGGCGGGCCAGGTCTTGTTCGAGGTGAAAGGCGACGGTCGACGATATGTCACCGTACGCGGCCAAAGCGGCGCCGAATAGGGCGGGGTTAAACGACGAGAACCCCGCCGTTGGCGAGCCGGCCTTGGCGGACGTTCTCTAGGCAAATTCCGACATAGAGACGCGAAAGTCCTCGTCCGGCAAGCCAAGCCCACGACCCGTCGCTCGAATGCTCGTCGTCGCTTGGGGCCTCATTAACAGCAGGCCAAATGGACCGGAGCCTCCATGTTCCCCGACCTGTCCCGGGACGACGTGTTCCGCCTGGAAACGGCGCGCCTCTGGCTGCGCTGGCCGCGCCTGGTCGACGCCCCGGCGATTGAGCGGTTTTGTAGCCTGTGGGAAGTCGCCCGCTACACCGCCCGTGTCGCCCATCCGTACCCGGCTGGCTCCGCCGAGCGTTTCATCTACGCCGCTCGCGAAGGCAACGACATGGGTCGGGAACTGACGCTCGTGATCACCCCGAAAAAGGGAAAGCGCGACGTTGTTGGCTCGGTCAGTCTCGAGTTGCGCGGCGGTGAGCGGCTTACGCTGGGGTTCGCGCTTGCGCCTGAGGCTTGGGGCAAAGGGATGGCGACGGAAGCCACCCGTGCAATGGTTGACGCGGGCTTCGCCTTGACAAAAGCGGTTGAAATGCTGGCGAGCGTCAGGGTGGAGGACGCCGCGTCATGCGCGGTTGTGAAGAAGTGCGGCTTCGAGATCGCCTCGACCGGGCTCAAGGGGGCGCCGGCGCGCGGCGGCCTGCTCGAGCACCACACCTTTCGTCTCGGCCGCCAATCGTGGCTGGACGCCTATGCGCCCGAGGGTTGGGCCGCTCATGCTCTTTTGTCGCCGACGGCCGTTGCGCGCACATGAAATTCCTTGATCAAGCGCGTGTTTATGTCCGCTCGGGAAATGGGGGGACCGGCTGCGTTTCCTTCCGGCGCGAAAAATTCATCGAGTTCGGCGGTCCTGACGGCGGCGACGGCGGATGCGGCGGAGATGTCGTCGTCGGATGCGCGGCCGGCCTGAACACTTTGATCGACTTCCGCTACCAGCAGCATTTCAAGGCCAAGACGGGTACGCACGGCATGGGCAGGAACCGCGCCGGCGGCCGGGGCTCGGACGTGGTCCTGAAAGTGCCGGTCGGCACGCAGGTCTTCGACGAGGAGACGGGTGCGATGGTCGCCGACTTGACGCATGTCGGCGAACGGGTCGTCGTAGCCGAGGGGGGCAACGGCGGTTTCGGCAATGCGCATTTCACGACCTCCACAAACCGCGCGCCCCGCCGGGCGAACCCGGGCCAGCCTGGCGTCGAGCGCACGTTGATCCTTCGGCTGAAGCTGATCGCCGACGCGGGGCTGGTCGGCCTGCCGAACGCCGGCAAATCGACATTCCTCGCTGCGGTCTCGGCGGCGAAGCCCAAGATTGCCGACTACCCGTTCACGACGCTCTATCCGAATCTCGGCGTCGTCAGGATCGACGACCGGGAGTTTGTGCTGGCTGATATCCCGGGATTGATCGAGGGCGCGCATGAGGGTCAGGGACTGGGTGACCGATTCCTCGGACATGTCGAACGCTGCTGCGCGCTTGTCCACCTGATCGACGCGACGGGCGCCGATGCGGGCGCGGATTACCGCACGATCCGGAGCGAGCTCGCGGCGTATGACGCCAGCCTCGCGGATAAACCAGAAATCGTCGCCCTATCGAAGGTCGACGCGGTCGACAAAGAGGCGCTCAAGAGGCAAGCGGACCGCCTGAAGCGCGCAATGCGCTCTCATTGCCCACCTGCGCCAGCGGATGCTGCGCGGCCAGCGCCCATCATGCTCTCGACCGTGACAGGGCGCGGAGTGACCGAGGTCCTTCGCGCGGCCATGGCGGCCGTCGAGGCAAAACGGGCCGGAACAGTTCCTGCGCCGGCGAGGCCGAAGTCGTGGGCGCCAATTTGACCGTCGGCTGAGTTTGGTCGCGTAAAGCGACAGGCGGCCATGCCGGACATGAATGCGTCGGCGCGAGCCCGAGCGTGCTTCGGGACGGCGACTCCGCAATAGGGATCGACGCCAGTGGGGTTCCCATCCCGCGAAGCGACGACGAAGCACTTTATCTGCATTAGCTAAGAGCTAATCTGACGGTGACAGCCTGGTCCACGGCACAACGACAGCCGAGGCGGGGCGCGGAGCGATCGGGTGGCGAAGCGCCCCGCCTCGGCGGTTTGAAAGGACACCGGCATGACCACCGAACAG
>DATJXI010000317.1:0-15901 GCA_035500275.1 Roseiarcus sp.
AGCCTCTGCGACCAGCTCGCCGGCAACCTTTGCCGGTGCACCGGCTACCGACCGATCCTCACCGCGGCGCTCGAGACCTGCAACGGAACGCGGGCCGACCGGTTCGCCTGGACCGACAATGAGCGCGCCGAGGCGTTGGCCGCGCTTGACGACAAACGGGATCTCTTGGTCGGCGACGAGGAGCGCTTTTTCGCCGCCCCGGCGAACCTCGACTCGCTGGCGGCGCTCTACGAGCGGTTTCCGGACGCGACGCTCGTCTCCGGGGCGACCGACGTCGGCCTCTGGGTCACGAAGCACTTGCGCGATCCGCGGCGCGTGATCTGGCTCGGCCGGGTCGCGGGCCTCGCTGCGATCGAGGACCGTGCGAACAAGCCCCTTTCTCTCGGCGCCGGGGTGACGCTTGTCGAAGCCCATCCTTTGCTCGCAAAGGTCCACCCAGACCTCGACGAGATCATGCGCCGGTTCGGCTCGGTGCAGGTGCGTGCAAGCGGGACGGTCGGCGGCAACGTCGCCAACGGTTCGCCAATCGGCGACCTCGCGCCCGCGCTAATCGCGTTGGGCGGGCGCGTGATCTTGCGCAAAGGCGGCGCTCTCCGTTCCCTGCCGCTCGAGGACTTCTTCATCGCCTATGGCAAGCAGGATCGCGCGCCCGGCGAGTTCGTGCTGGCGGTCGAGGCGTCGCGCCTCGCGGTTGGCCAGCACTATCGCGCCTTCAAGGTCTCGAAGCGTTTCGATGAAGACATTTCCGCTGTCATGCTGGGCGCGCGCATCGATGTCGAGGGCCGCCACATCGCCGGCGCGCGACTCGCCTACGGCGGCATGGCCGCGACCCCGAAGCGGGCTTTGAACGCCGAGACGGCGCTCGTCGGAAAGCTCCTCGACGATCGGGCGAGCTGGGGTCCGGCGCTGACGGCGCTTGGAAGAGATTTCACGCCGCTCACCGACCAGCGCGCGAGCGCCGCCTATCGCATGACAGTCGCCAAGAGCGTGCTCGAAAAGGCGCTGATCGAGATCGCAGGTTCAACCGCGCCAACCCGCCTCGGAGCGCTCCATGCTGCTTGATGAGATCATCGGCGAGCAGCCGACTTCGGTCGTCCACAAGCCGCTGCCGCACGATTCCGCGCGCCTGCACGTGCAGGGCTCCGCGCCTTACGTTGACGACATTCGCGAGCCGGAGGGAACGCTGCATGTCGCCGTCGGCATGTCGGATAGGGCCTGCGGGAAACTGAAGTCGCTCGAACTGGAGGCCGTCCGCGCGGCGCCGGGAGTGGTCGCGGTGCTGACGCCGGCCGACATCCCGGGCAAGAACGACATCGCGCCGGCTTTGGCCGACGAGCCGCTGCTGGCGCATGACGAGGTGATCTTCCACGGGCAGGCGCTGTTCGCGGTCGTCGCGCGTACGCGCGACGAGGCCCGGCGCGCTGCCCGCCTCGCCGCGATCGACATCCAGGAGCGGACGCCTTCCGTCACCGTCGCCGACGCATTGAAGACGGGCGCGCGCGTGCTGGACGACTACGCATTCGGCCGCGGCGACGCGGCGGCTGCGGTTTTGAAGGCGCGGCATCGGCTGGAGGGCGAATTCTCGATCGGCGGGCAGGAGCATTTTTACCTCGAGGGGCAGGCGTCGCTCGCCATTCCGGGCGAGGGCGATGAGATGACCGTCCACGCCTCGACCCAGGACCCGACGGAGACGCAGCACATCGTCGCGCGCATTCTTGGAATCCCGGACGCTTTCGTCACCGTCGAGACGCGCCGCATGGGCGGCGGCTTCGGGGGCAAGGAGAGCCAGGCCTGCGCCTGGGCGTCGCTCGCCGCGCTCGCCGCGCGCGTGACGGGCAGCCCATGCAAGGTCCGGCTCGACCGCGACGACGACTTCATGCTCACTGGCAAACGCCACGATTTTCGCGCCGACTGGCGGGTCGGCTACGACGATAGCGGCGTCGTCGCAGGCTATGACGTGACCCTCAACGCGCGCTGCGGCTGCTCGGCCGACCTCTCGCTCGGCGTGGTCGACCGCGCCATGTTCCACGCCGCCAACGGCTACTGGCTGCCGGACGTATCGATCGCCTCGCGGCGCCTGAAGACCAACACCGTCTCCAACACCGCCTTCCGCGGCTTCGGCGGCCCACAGGGCATGCTGGCGATCGAGCGGGCGATGGACGCCATCGCCCGCGAGCGCGGGCTCGATCCGCTCGACGTGCGCAAGGCCAACCTCCTGCGGCCCGGCGGCGACCGGACGCCCTACGGGCAGACGGTCGAGGATTTTGAGACGCAGCGCGCGATCATGGATGAGCTCGAGACGGCGAGCGACTATCGGGCGCGGCGCCAGCGCATCTCCGCCTTCAACGCGACGAGCCCGATCCTCAAGCGGGGCATATCGCTGACCCCGGTTATGTTCGGCATCTCCTTCACGCTGATCCCGCTCAACCAGGCGGGCGCCCTGGTGCACGTCTATTCGGACGGGTCGATCCATCTCAACCACGGCGGCACCGAGATGGGGCAGGGGCTCTTCACCAAGGTCGCGCAGATCGTGGCGGAGGAGTTCAGCGTGCCGCTGCATTTCATCCGCATCACGGCGACGAACACGGCGAAGGTGCCCAACGCCTCGCCGACCGCGGCCTCGTCGGGGACCGACCTCAACGGCATGGCCGCCAAGATCGCGGCCGGCGCGATCAAGGAGCGGATGGCGGCCTTCGCCGCGCAACTCTGGGGCGTCGAGCCGGAGCGGGTTGAGTTCCGCGACGCGCGCGTCTTCGCCGGCAACGCCTCGATGGGTTTCGGCGAACTGGCGAAGGCCTGCCGCGCGGCGCGCGTGCAATTGTCGCACGCGGGCTACTTCCGGACGCCGGAGATCCATTGGGACCGGGCCAACGCCACCGGCCGGCCGTTCTACTATTTCGCCTATGGCGCCGCCTGCTCGGAGGTCGCGATCGACACGATGACCGGTGAGATGCGCGTGCTTCGCGTCGACATCCTTCATGATGTCGGGACGTCGATCAATCCCGCCATCGACATCGGCCAGGTTGAGGGCGCGTTCGTTCAAGGCATGGGGTGGCTCACGACCGAGGAGCTCGTCTACGACGCCAAGGGGCGGCTCACGACGCACGCGCCGGCGACCTACAAGATTCCGGTCGCCTCGGACGTGCCGCAGCTCTTCAACACGCGGCTACACACGCGGGCCAACCCGACGCCGAGCATTTATCGCTCGAAGGCCGTCGGCGAGCCGCCGCTCATGCTGGCGATCTCGGTCTTTTCCGCGATCCTCGACGCGGTCCATGCGACGAGCCCGCAGGGGCATCCGAAGCTCGAAGCGCCGGCGACGCCGGAGTCGATTTTGCGGGCGATCGGGTCGCTGGAACGGGCGGGATGAGTTCGATCAGTCGTTCAGGGTGTTTCCGAGAGGCCGTATATTTTCTCAAGTTGCGCCCGCGTTAGCCAGAAGTGAACAAGGGCTGGTTTGTCTCCCTTTGAATTGGCTCGGCGTACTGTCAGGCTATAGCTCCCGCCATGCCGTTTCACCTTCAGGTGAAAGGGGTTGCCTTTCGCCACCAGTTCACCGGTGTTGCCATCCTGGCCGCCGATAAGAGACTCAAATTCAATCACGTTCGACAAGCTGCCCTCCCTCATCAAACAATAACACCGTTGCCTCATACGAGAATTCCGCGAGAATGTAAACATAGTTGACTTATGAGATGCCGGCGCGCTCTTTGCTGTACGCGCCAGACGAGTTTAGCATTCCCGCTCATGCGCGCCTTCCGTCGCCTGCTGGACGCGATCGACGCCGAGGGGTCGGCGGCGCTCGTGACCTTGACCCGGGTCGAAGGTTCGAGCCCGCGCGAGGCGGGCGTGCGCATGGTGGTGCGGCCGTCCGGCGGCTTTCACGGGACGATCGGCGGCGGCGCGCTCGAGTGGGAAGCGCTGGCCGCCGCGCAAGCCGAGCTCAAGCGGGGCAGGGGGCCGGCCGCGCGCCGCTCGCTGACGCTGGGTCCTGAACTCGCGCAATGCTGCGGCGGGCGGGTTGATTGGCGGATCGAGACGTTCGACCGGCGGGACGTTTCGGAACTCTGCCGCTTGGCCGCGGCCGAGGACGGGGCGGGCGCTTCGGTTTCGGCCCGGATCGACAGCGAGGGCAGGGTCGAGCGCACGGTTCGCGCTGAGCCGCCCGCCGGCGATAGCGAGGCGGTGCCGGGACGGGACGAGTGGGCCGAGCCGCTGCGGGAGGGCGCGCGGCCGGTCTATCTGTTCGGCGCGGGACACGTCGGGCGGGCGCTCGCGCTGGCGCTCGGGCCGCTGCCCTTCGCGGTGCGCTGGATCGACTCGCGCTCCGAGGCTTTCCCTGCCTTCGCGCCCGCCAATGTCGTGATGGTTGATGCGCCGGTGCCGGCGGCGGAACTCATGGACGCGCCGGCCGGCGCGCTCGTCGTGGTGATGACCCACTCGCACCCGCTCGACCTCGAGATCGTGGCGGAAGCCCTGCGTCTGGAGCGGTTCGGCTTCGTCGGCCTGATCGGTTCGGCGACAAAACGCGCCCGGTTCCTGAGCCAGATGCGCGCGGCGGGGCTCACCGAGGCGATGCTGGTGAAGCTCGTCTGCCCGATTGGGCTCAAAGGCATTAAGGGCAAGGAGCCCGCCGTCGTCGCGGCCTCGACGGCCGCGCAGCTGCTGGCGATCAACGAAGCTTAGCGATGAGCCGGCCGCAACCCTGTGGCGCCTACGCCGGACCGGCAGATCACGGGCGATCACGCCGCCCCGTTGACAAGCTGGTTGCGGTTCCATAGGTACGCCGCGACGGGCGCGCTCCGAACAGGGGCGCGTTTGTCGTTTGACGCACCCGCGGCTGGCGCCTGGCTCGGCTCCAGCCTGTCGGCGCCGAGAAAGGCGCAAAAGGAGGGCGCGTTCCTCGGAAACCGAATCGCATCAAAAGAGGAACTGCGATGACGAAGCGCGCGGAAGCAAAGTACAAAATCGATCGCCGTATGGGCGAGAATATCTGGGGGCGTCCCCGCAGCCCCTTCAACAAACGCGAATACGGCCCCGGCCAGCATGGCCAGCGGCGCAAGGGCAAGGCCACCGATTTCGGCACCCAGCTCAAGGCCAAGCAGAAGGTCAAGGGCTACTACGGCAACATTTCGGAGCGGCAGTTCCACAAATACTATGTGGAAGCGATCCGCATGAAGGGCTCCTCGAGCGCCAATCTTATCGGGCTCCTTGAGCGCCGGCTCGACGCGGTGATCTACCGAGCGAAGTTCGTGCCGACCGTATTCGCCGCCCGGCAGTTCATCAATCACGGCCACATTAAGGTGAATGGGCGCCGGGTCAACATCCCGTCCTATCAAGTGAAGGTCGGCGACCTCATCGAGATCAAGGAATCCTCGCGACAGCTTGCGATGGTCATGGAGGCGCAGGCGCTCGCCGAACGCGACGTGCCCGACTACATCGAGGTCGACAACGGCAAGGGCACGGCCAAGATGACGCGCGTGCCGAGCCACTCGGAGGTGCCGTATCCGACCCACATGGAGCCGAATCTGGTCATCGAATTCTACTCGCGCTGATTGGAGCGCATCGCGCCCCCGAAGGCGGCCGCTTTGGCCGCCTTTTTTGTGTCAACCGGCCTTCGTACTTTCCGCGTTCGGCTTCATGCCCTCCTCACGTCCCGCGACCATGGGCCTCGGCGTCGCGCTCTATCTCGCGGGCGTCTTCCTGTTCGCGCTCAACGACGCGCTCGGCAAATGGCTGGTCAAGGACTACGGGGTCGGCCAGCTGATGATGCTGCGGGCGGTCGGCTCGGCCTTCGTGCTGGGGCCGATGATGGCCGCCCTGCGTCCCTCGCTGGTCGAGGTCGAACGGCCTTGGCTGCAGGCGCTGCGAGTTCTCTGCATGGCGGGCGACACGTTCGCCTTCTACTGGGCGACGCGCTTCATGCCGCTCGCCGACGTCATGACTTTCTACATGGCCGCGCCGCTCATCGTGACGGCCCTCTCGGCGCCGCTCCTGGGGGAAAAGGTTGAACGATTCCGTTGGATCGCCGTTTCGGCCGGTTTTGTCGGCGTCCTGATCGCGCTGCGGCCGACACCGCAGATGTTCTCCTGGGCTTCGCCGATCGCGCTTCTGGGCGCGATCATGTTCGCGCTCGGCCAGACCTTCACCCGTAAGCTCCGTCACGCCCACTGGCTGCAATTGACCGTCTGGCAGTTCGCCGGCGCAGGCCTCATCGGCGCGACGACGATCCCGTTCGGCTGGGCGAGTCCCGGGGCGTTCGACCTCTTCCTGATGGCGCTCGTCGGCGTCGTGTCGATGTTCTGCTTCGTCCTCATCACGCGGGCGCTCGCGCTCGCCCGCGTCGCCGTGCTCGCGCCGCTGCAATATTCGGCGATCCTGTGGGCGACGTTGATGGGGTGGATCGTCTGGCGCGACGTCCCGACCCTGCCCATCATCGTCGGCAACGCCGTCATTATCGCGAGCGGACTCTACGTGGCGGCGAAAGAGGGACGATAGGCGGCGCTTTACCCGCGCCCCTCGGCCTGCCAAGTTCGGGGCCGGCAGGGGAATTCAGCAATGGACGCTGACGTCGCGGCGCTGGAGCGGATCGAACGGGAAGCCTGGCTAAGCCTTGCGGAGGCGGCGCCGCCGGATTTCGCCAAGTCCGTCGGCTTCGAATGCGCGCCGATCGGCGGCGCGCTTTTCATGATGATGAGCCGCATCCCCGCCCTTCAGTTCAACTGGCTCGCCGGCGCAGGCCTCGAAGCGGACGACTCGGAGGCGGTCGGCGAGGCCGTCGCGCGCTTCCGCGCGGCGGGCCAGACGAAATTCATCATCCAGATTCCCCCTGGGCCGCATGCGCAGTGGACGGCCGCGCGGGCGCAAGAAGAGGGTCTCATCGAGCACCCGCTTGCCTGGGCCAAGTTCCGGCGAGAGACGAAGAACGCCCGGCAGTTTGGGTTCGACGGGGACATACGCGATGCCAGTCAGGGGGAGGCTGAGCTGTTCGCGGCGACTGCGGTCGCCGCGTTCGGCATGCCGCCGCCGATGACCGCCTGGCTCAAAGAGATCGTCGGCCGGCCGAGGTGGCGCTGCTTCTTGAGTTTCATCGACGGCGCGCCGGCGGGCGTCGGGGCGTTGTTCGTGGACGGCGACTACGCTTGGATCGGCGTCGGCGCGACGAAGCGGGAGGCGAGGAGGCTTGGCTCTCACTCGGCGCTAATTGCGCGCCGCATCGAGGAGGCGAGACGCCTTGGCGCGCGGTGGGCCGTGACGGAGACCGGCGTTCCGCAAGAGGGCCAGCCCGCGCCGAGCTACAAGAACATTCGGAACGCAGGTTTCTCGATCGCCTACGTGCGGCCCAACTGGGCGCCGCCGCCGAACCCATAAGCCAAGTGCGGAAGAACAAGGTCCGAGCCCGCCGCCCGCCGCCGCGTTTCCCATTGCGCGCAGCCCCGCGAGCGTCTATACCGCGCCGTCTTTCGGCGGCCTCACTCGGAGTTCCGTCTGGAAACGGGCGCTTAGCTCAGCGGTAGAGCACTACCTTGACATGGTAGGGGTCAGAGGTTCAATCCCTCTAGCGCCCACCATCCCCCGATTCGCTAGACGTTAAGTTGGCTGCAGCCGCAGGCGTTTGCTGGGCGGGCGCGGGGCTAGGCTGGACACTGCGGTCGTTGTCGCTTGCCGACGGCGGCTTGTGTTGTGGCAGAGACCGGGATTTCGAGCTGTTGAACCTCCGACGGGCGACCTTCTTTCGAGTCTTCCTTCCCCTCGCCTTGTTCGCCTTCGTGGCCTTGCCCGCCCGCGCCGCGCAGCCACAGGGCATGATCCGCGGCAAGCACGGCGACTGGGAGACGCGCTGCGAGACTCCCCCCGGCGCCGCCTACGAGCAATGCGCGATCGTTCTCAGCGTCGTCGACAAGGAGCGGCCGAACCTCACGCTCGTCGTCATCGTGCTCAACACCGCCGATCGCAAGGCGCGCCTTATGCGCGTGATCGCGCCGCTCGGCGTGCTCCTGCCGATGGGCGTAAGCCTCAGGGTCGACGAAGAGGATTTCGGTCGTCTCAATTTCCTGCAATGCCTCGCCAACGGCTGCATCGCCCAGGTCGCCATCGACGACAAGCTGCTCGACAAGCTCAAGACCGGCAAGACGGCGACGCTCGGCGTTTTTCAGACGCCGGAGCAGGGCGTCGGCGTCCTCGCGCCGCTCACGGGATTCAAGGAAGCCTACGAGCAATTGCCATGACGCCCGGGGCGTCGTAAGCAGCCGCCCTTCGCCAATCCGAACAGTCGTTGCAATGATTTGTTGCCTTTCCCGTTCCCTATTCGCGCTCGCCGGCGTTGCTCTCCTCGCCGGCTGCGGCTCAGTCGAAGGATTCTTCAGCCATCGCAACCCGAACGCGGATGCGATCAATCTCGGCGCCAATCCGCGCCCTGTGGGCAGGCCCGCCGCCAATCCGGGCGAGAAGCCGACTGTCCTCCCGGTCACGTCGCTGGACATCAACTGCCCGACCGTCGACGTCGCCGACGGCCGTGCTGCGCTGCGGGTTGGCGGGCCCGAAAACGCGTCCGTTCGCTATCAGTTCAACATCGGCGACACGGCGCGCGAGTGCGATCCGGCCGGGCCGGGGCAGGCGACGCTCAAGATCGGGGTCGCCGGCGAGGTTGTTATCGGCCCGGCGGGCTCGCCCGGGACATTCAACGCGCCGCTCAAGATCGCCGTCACCCGCGAATCCGACAAGCAGGAGGTCTTCTCCAAGACCTATCGGGTCGAAGCGACCACGGACGGCGTCCGTGCCGGGACCTTCCGGATGGTGACCGACCCGATCCCGCTGCCGCTCACGACCCTGCAGCTTGCGGACGTTTATTCGATCAGCGTCGGCTTCGAAGGTGGCGGCGCGGCGGCTCCCCCGAAGCGCCACCGACGCAAGACCGCGAGCTGAACACGCTATTCGCGGCGCTCGCGTTGACAAGCTTCGGCCGCTCAGGCTAGCTCGCTTGCGTCAGCCAAAGACGCAACGCGGAAGAGTCCGGCCGCAAGGCCGGCGCCGAAGGCGCAACCGCCCCGGAAACGCTCAGGCTTCAGGACCGCGATGCGGTGACGCTCTGGAAAGCGGCGCGCCGAATCGCTCAGCGCGCCCACCGAAGGGGGTAACCGCCGCCAAAAGCCGCGGGAAATCTCTCAGGTCGTGGGACAGAGGGGGCGCCAGAGGATGCCCGCCGCCGACTCGGCGGCCGGCGCGTTCGTTGGACGCTTCTTCCGCTATGGTGGTCCCATGGGCGATGACGCCCTATTCAAAACGCCGCTTCACGCCCTGCACATCGAACTCGGCGCGCGCATGGCGCCGTTCGCCGGCTACGACATGCCCATCAACTATCCGGCGGGCGTGCTCGCCGAGCACCTGCATACGCGGAAGGAAGCGGGCCTTTTTGACGTGTCCCATATGGGGCAGGCGCTGATTGAGGGGCCGGACCATGCAGCGCTCGCGGCCTTTCTGGAAACGCTCTGCCCGGCGGACTTCCTCAATCTGGCGCCGGGACGTCAGCGCTACACGCAGTTCCTCAACGAGCGCGGCGGGATTGTCGACGACCTCATGGCCGCGCGGCCGCTGGAAGCGGACGGCGCCTTGCGGCTTATCGTCAACGCCGCGCGCAAGGCGGTCGATTTCGCGCATCTCGCCGAACGCTTGCCGAAGACCATGCGCCTCACGCCGCTCGACGACGCCGCGCTCATCGCGCTGCAAGGGCCGGCCGCCGCGGAGACGCTCGCGCGCCTCGCGGCGAGCAAGGGCTTCGAGACCATGCCCTTCATGAGCGCAAAGGGAGCGCGCATTGCAGACGTCGAGACCTTTGTCTCCCGCTCCGGCTATACCGGCGAGGACGGATACGAAATCTCTCTCCCTGCGGCCCAAGCCGAGACGTTCGCCCGGCTGCTCCTGGCCCAGCCGGGGGTTGCCCCGATTGGGCTTGGCGCGCGCGATTCGTTGCGGCTCGAAGCAGGACTTTGCCTGTATGGGCATGACATTGACGAGACGACCGATCCGGTCGAGGCGGCCCTCGTCTGGTCGATGCAGAAGCGCCGGCGCGTCGAGGGGGGCTTTCCTGGCGCCGCGCGCATCCAGCATGCGTTGGCGAATGGCCCGGCGCGTATGCGCGTCGGGATAAAACCCGACGGGCGCGCGCCGGCGCGCGAGGGAGCCGAGATCGTCACGCCCGAGGGCGCGAAGATCGGCGTCGTCACGTCAGGCGGCTTCGGCCCCAGCGTCGGCGCGCCGATCGCCATGGGCTATGTCGAGCGCGGCTACGCCGAGGTCGGGACCCCTGTGAGCCTCGTCGTGCGCGGCAAGCCGCTGAGCGCCCGGGTCGTCCCGCTGCCCATTTTCCCCCATCACTACTATCGCGGCTGAGGAGGCGAGATTCATGGCGGACGTCCGCTACACCAAAGATCACGAATACGTCCGGATCGAAGGCGACGAGGGCGTCGTCGGCATCAGCGACTATGCCCAAAAGCAGCTCGGCGACGTCGTCTTCGCGGAGGCGCCGCCGGTCGGCAAGAAGCTGAACGTGGGCGAGGCGGCGGCGGTCGTCGAGAGCGTGAAGGCGGCGAGCGACGTCTTCGCGCCCGTCTCCGGCGAAGTCGTCGCGGTCAATTCCAATGTCGAGGCCTCGCCCGGGATCATCAACGAGGACGCAATTGGCCGCGGCTGGCTGTTCCGCATCAAGCTCGCCGACCGCAGCGAGCTTGGCTCATTAATGGACGAAGCCGCCTACGCGAACTACGTCAAGACGCTGGATTGACAGCATGCGCTACCTGCCTCTCGACGCCGAAGAACGCGAGGTCATGCTGGCGCGGATCGGCGTTCCCGACATCGAGGCGCTGTTTGCCGACATTCCCGTCGACAAACGGACGGCCGAACTCATGGACATGCCGCGCGCCATGGGCGAGATGGCGGTCGAGCGGAAAGTGGCCGCGATCGCGGGCCATAGCCGCCCGGCCGGCTCGATGCCGTTCTTTCTCGGCGCCGGGGTCTACAAGCGGCACATCCCGGCGAGCGTCGATCATCTCATCCAGCGCTCGGAATTCCTCACGAGCTACACGCCCTACCAGCCCGAGATCGCCCAGGGGACGCTGCAGGTCCTGTTCGAGTTCCAGACGCAGGTCGCGGCGCTGACGGGCATGGAGGTCGCGAACGCCTCTATGTACGACGGCTCGACCGCCTGCGGCGAAGCGATGCTGATGGCGCATCGCTTGACCAAGCGGCGCAAGGCGATCCTCTCCGGCGGTCTGCATCCGCAATACGCCGACGTCGCCGCCACGCTCGCCCATATGGCGGGCGACGCGATTGTCCGGCTTCCGCCGGACGTCAGGGCGGCGGAAGACATCGCCGCCGCGATCGACGGTGAAACGAGCTGCGTCATGGTCCAGAGCCCGGACTTCTTCGGCAATCCTCGCAGCTTGGAGCCGGTCGCGGCCGCCGCGCACGCGAAGGGCGCGCTGCTCGTCGCGGTCTTCACCGATCCGGTGTCGCTCAGCGCGCTGCGCTCGCCGGGGGAAATGGACGCGGACATTGCGGTCGGGGAGGGGCAGGGGATCGGAAACGCGCTGAGTTTCGGAGGCCCGTACGTCGGCCTCTTCGCGACGCGGACGAAATACGTGCGGCAAATGCCGGGGCGCCTCGCGGGCGAGACGGTCGACGCCGACGGACGGCGCAGCTTCGTGCTTACGCTCTCCACCCGCGAGCAGCACATCCGCCGCGAGAAGGCGACCAGCAACATCTGCACGAATTCGGGCCTCTGCGCGCTCGCCTTCTCGATCCACCTGACGCTGCTCGGCGAGGCGGGCCTCAAGCGGCTCGCGGCGGTCAATCACGCCAATGCGGTTCAACTCGCCGACCGGCTCGCCGCCATTCCGGGCGTCGAGATCGTGAACCCGCATTTCTTCAACGAATTCACGATGCGCACGGCCCGCCCGGCCGCGGAGTTGATTGAGGACCTCGCGTCGCGGGGAATCATCGGGGGGTTGCCCGCGTCGCGACTTCTGCCGGACGCAGGGCTCGACGACTGCGTCATCGTCGCCAGCACCGAGGTCAACGACGACGGCGATCGCGCGGCCTACGCCCGCGCGCTGGCCGACTCCTTAAGGAAAAAGCGAGCATGAACATCCAGGCCCGCCCGACCCGCGCTGAGGTCGAAGCCGCCGCGGCGCTTCCCGAAACCTTTACGGGCGACCGCGCGCTCGAAGTTGAGGAGGCGCTTCTTTTCGAAATCGGCCGGCCCGAGGCGACCGGCGTCGACATCGAGGAACCCGCGCCTTTCGGCTCGAGGCTCGGGCCGCACGGGCGGGAAAAAGCGCTCGACTTGCCGGGCCTGACCGAGCCCGAGGCGGTGCGCCACTACGTGCGCCTGTCGCGCAAGAACTATGCGATTGATCTCGGAATCTACCCCCTCGGCTCGTGCACGATGAAGCACAATCCGCGCCTCAACGAGAAACTGGCGCGCCTGCCGGGCTTCGCCGACGTTCATCCGCTGCAGCCGGAGACGACGGCGCAGGGCGCGCTTGAGGTCATCGAGGCCTTGGCCAAAGCGCTGATGACGATGACGGGCATGAGCGCGGTCGCGATGTCGCCGAAGGCGGGCGCGCACGGCGAACTCTGCGGCATGATGGCGATCAAGGCGGCGATCGAGGCGCGCGGCGAAGCGGAGCGGCGCAAAGTCGTTCTCGTGCCGGATTCCGCGCACGGCACCAACCCGGCGACCGCCGCCTTGCTCGGCTTTTCCGTCCGCGCGGTGGCGGCTGGCGAAGACGGCGTCGTCAGCGTCGAGGCGGTGAAGAACGCCTTGGCCCCGGACGTGGCGGCGATTATGCTGACCAACCCCAACACCTGCGGCCTGTTCGAGCGCGATATCGTCGGCGTCGCGGAGGCGGTCCATGAAGCCGGCGCCTACTTCTACTGCGACGGCGCGAACTTCAACGCGATCGTCGGCAAGACGAAACCCGGCGACCTCGGCGTCGACGCCATGCACATCAATCTGCACAAGACCTTCTCGACCCCGCACGGCGGCGGCGGCCCAGGCGCCGGTCCGGTCGTCCTGTCGAAGCGACTTGCGCCCTACGCCCCGGTTCCCTTCCTTAAGCGCGAGGGCGCAAATCTCCGCCTCGTCGAGCACGCGGAGGGAACCCAGTCGTTCGGACGCATGACGGCGTTCCACGGCCAGATGGGCATGTTCGTCCGGGCGCTGGCCTTCATTCTGTCGCATGGCGCGGATGGCCTTAAGCAGGCGTCTGAGGACGCGGTGCTGTCGGCGAACTACATCCGCGCCTGCCTCAATGACGTGATGAGCGCCCCTTTTGGCGACCGGGTCTGCATGCATGAGGTTTTGTTCGACGACCGCTGGCTGAAGGACACCGGCGTCACCACCCTCGACTTCGCCAAGGCGATGATCGACGAGGGTTTCCATCCGATGACGGTCTATTTCCCGCTCATCGTCCATGGCGCGATGCTGATCGAGCCAACGGAGTCCGAGTCGAAGGCGAGCCTCGATCTCTTCATCATGACGCTGCGCGATCTGGTTTTCGCGGTTCAGGCGGGCAAGAAGGAGCGTTTTCTGCCGGCGCCGGTCTACGCCCCCCGCCGCCGGCTCGACGAGACGCGCGCCGCGCGCCAGCCGGTGCTGCGCTGGACGCGTCCATCGGCGCTTTGAACTTGGCCCGCGGCGCGGCAATGTTCTTTCATTCGACCCGGCGATTGGCCTAGATTGACCGCAAGGCGAATCCTCGCCCGCTTCTCCGCGAGGCCGCGATGCCGAGCAACCTGATCCGCTTTGCGGCTGCGGCCCTCCTGGCCGCCTTTGCGGCTCTCTTCCTCTCGCGCGCGGTCGACGCGGAGGACGCGGCGCAGCCGCCGGCCGCACACGCGCCCGCGGCGCAGCCGCCGGCCGCACAGGCCCCCGCCGCGCCCGCGGCGCAGCCGCCGGCCACGGGCGCGACGCCCGCGCCGGAAAACACGAAGCCCGCCGAAGCCGCGCCGTCGCAAGGCGAAGGCGGCACGGGCGAGGTCGTCGGCTTGCAAGCCCGTCCCTTCGCCTATGTCGAAGGAAAAGCGGAGCGCGACGAAATTTTCCGCTCCATTCAGGCGTCGCTGAAAACCGTCAA
The DNA here is from genome assembly GCA_035500275.1 of Roseiarcus sp. Lineage (GTDB taxonomy): Bacteria > Pseudomonadota > Alphaproteobacteria > Rhizobiales > Beijerinckiaceae > Roseiarcus. The sequence continues at coordinate 14,133 of DATJXI010000317.1, forward strand.
AGCGGAAATGGACAAGGCCGGCCTGAAGCCGGCGGGGCGCCCGATTGCGGTCTTCATCGAGTCCGACGAGACCGGTTTTCGCTATCACGCCGGCTACCCGCTCGAAGCGGCCCCCGCGGGCAAGACCACCCTGTCCGACGCCGTCAAGCTGGACCAGACCCCAGCCGGCAAGGCCATGCGCTTTCAGCATCAGGGCGCCTATGCCGACATCGACGCCACCTACGACGCAATCACGGCTTATCTCGACGAGAAGGGCATCGACGCCAAGGACGATTTCGTCGAGGAATATGTGAACGACGTGAAGGACGTCGACGACCCGACGCTGCAAGTGAATATTTTCGTGCTCCTGCAGTGAAGCCAAGGCCTGTTCGAGTGCGACGTTTCGCCGTTTGACGGCGGGCGAGCCGCGGACGCATAGTTGTCTCGCGGGGGACGGAGCAATCATGTCGGCCAATAGCGACGTCGTCAGCCGGGTCATCGAGCGTCGAAAGTGCGATCCTACCCAGCTCTTGCAAATCCTGAGGGAAGTGCAGGAGGAGCTGGACTGGCTCTCGCCCGAGACGCAGCGCGCGGTCGCGGCTCGGCTCGGCATTCACGTGACCCAGGTCGAAGGCGTCGTCCAGTTCTACTCCTTCCTCTACGATCAGCCGCGCGGCCGCTACCGAATCCTGTTCTCCGACAACATCACCGACCGGATGCTCGGGAACATCGGCCTCTTCGAGCACATGCTGAAGCGCCTCAAGCTCAACCGCGGCGAGGTCTCGGCGGACGGCGCGGTCAGCGTGGACCTTACCTCCTGCACGGGCATGTGCGACCAGGGGCCGGCGCTGCTGGTGAACAACCGGCCCGTCACGCGGATTACCGCGCGCCGCGTCGATGAAATCTGCGACCTCGTCCGAGGCGGCGTGCCCGTCGCCGAATGGCCGGGCGACTATTTCAAGGTCGAGGACAACATCCGCCGCGCCGACGGGCTCTTGGGCGCGCGCTACGAGCCGGGCTCCGCGCTTCAGGCCGCCATCGCGCTCGGCCGCCAGGGCGCGCTGGACGAGATGAAACGCTCGAACCTGCGCGGGCGCGGCGGGGCGGGATTCACCACATCGGTCAAATGGGAGAGCTGCCGCAACGCGCCGGGCGCCGAGCGCTACGTCGTTTGCAACGCCGACGAAGGCGAGCCGGGGACTTTCAAGGACCGCGTGCTCCTCTCCTCTTTCGCCGAGCGCGTCTTCGAGGGCATGGCGATCGCCGGCTTCGTGGTCGGCGCAGGAAAAGGCCTCGTCTATCTGCGCGGCGAATACCAGTATCTCCTTGAGCCGCTCGAAGCGAAGCTCGAGGCGATGCGAAAGAACCGGTTCCTCGGCGCAAGCATCTGCGGCGCCCAGGGCTTCGATTTCGACATCGAAATCCATCTCGGCGCCGGCGCCTATATCTGCGGCGAGGAATCGGCGCTCATCGAGTCGCTCGAGGGCAAGCCGGGCAAGCCGCGCATTCGCCCGCCCTTCCCGGTGACGGTCGGTTATCTGGGCAAGCCGACGGTCGTGGACAATGTCGAGACGCTTGCGGAGGCCACGGTCGTCGCGCTCGAGGGCGGCCGCAGTTTCGCCGGCCAGGGCACGCGCCGCTCCACGGGGACCAAGATCCTCTCGGTGTCCGGCGATTGCGCACGGCCCGGGCTCTATGAATACGCGTTCGGCGTCCGCATCGAGCAGGTGCTGAGTGATTCCGGCGCGAGCGACGTCGCCGCCGTTCAGGTGAGCGGGCCGTGCGGCGTG
>DATJXI010000318.1:0-3539 GCA_035500275.1 Roseiarcus sp.
GTCGAACAGCTCTTCCGGCCGGTAGCTCTTCATCCAGGATTCGAGAATGCGCACGTGCTCGGGATTGCCGCGAATTTCCGACATCGGCACCTGATGCGAGCGCCAGTAGCCCTCCTCGCGCTTGCCGTCGATCTCCTTGGGGCAGGTCCAACCTTTTGGCGTGCGCATGACGATCATCGGCCATGTCGGCCGCTTCGTAAATCCTTCGCTCCGCGCCTTTTGCTGGATGTCGCGAATGTCGGCGATCACCTTGTCGAGCGTCGCGGCCATGAGCTCATGCATCGTCTTCGGGTCGTCGCCCTCGACGAAATGCGGCGCGTAGCCATAGCCGCGCATGAGCGCGTCGAGCTCTTCGTGGGGGATGCGCGCCAGCACCGTCGGATTGGCGATCTTGTAGCCGTTGAGATGCAGGATCGGCAGGACGGCGCCGTCGCGCACCGGATCGATGAACTTGTTCGAATGCCAGCTCGTGGCCATCGGGCCCGTCTCGGCCTCTCCGTCGCCGATGACGCAGGAAACAATGAGGTCGGGATTGTCGAAGGCGGCGCCATGCGCGTGCGACATCGCATAGCCGAGTTCGCCGCCCTCGTGGATCGAGCCCGGGGTCTCAGGCGCGACATGGCTTGGAATGCCGCCGGGAAACGAGAACTGGGTGAAGAGCCGCTTCATGCCCCGCTCGTCCTGCGAGACGTTCGGGTAGACCTCGCTGTAAGTTCCTTCGAGATAGGCGTTGGCGACGATCGCCGGCCCGCCGTGGCCGGGGCCGATGACATACATCATGTCGAGGTCGAGCTTCTTGATGAGCCGGTTCAGGTGGACGTAGATGAAATTGAGGCCGGGCGTGGTGCCCCAATGCCCCAGCAGACGCGGCTTGACGTGCTCGTCTTTGAGCGGAACTTTGAGGAGCGGATTGTCGAAGAGGTAGATCTGGCCGACCGAGAGATAGTTCGCCGCGCGCCAGTAGGCGTCGATGATGGCGCTTTCCTTGTCAGATAGAACGTTCGCCATTTGGCGCCTCTCCTGTCGAGTTACGTTGCGCTGGCTGCGCGGCTATTCTGCTTTTTCCGGAGTGAGCTCGCTCTCCAAGCGAGCCAGTTCTTCCTTCAAGTCCAGCGTTTTGAGTTCCCACTTCGCGCGCAGCCAATGGTCGAGAGCGCGCCCGTCTGGTTTGCCTTCCTCTTGCCAGATCAGGTAGGCCCGCTCGCGCACGCGGTGCTCCTCCGGCTCCGGCGCTTTCAAGTCGACGGATTTTGGCGATGGGTCCTCGTTTACCGGCTCGGTCGTCATGTACTTTCACCGTTCTTGGAACCGGTTCAGCCGGTCCTCCTCCCTTTGAAATGAACTGAACGAAGGGCCCTTGCGCCCTGCGCGAGCTTCGTCTCAAGACCTTACTTTAGAGCCCGCCTCATCGTCTCCTGAAAAATCTGCCAGTTTGATGACAGTCGTGAGACCGCGTTGGGGGCGTCTTTCTGACTAAAGCGAAAGCGGAAAGCTGCGACGAGGCGCACTTCGATTTCGTCAAGTTGCCGGCCGAGCGTCCGCCGCTTCTGACGCCGAGCATAACACAGTCTTGACGACCGGAGCGCTCCCGGCGAAGGGCCGCATGAACGCGAACGCACCCGCCGCTTCGCCTGGTCTCAGGCCGCCCTTTGATCGAGCTCGTTGCGCGCGCGTAGCCAATGCTCGAGGTCGCGGCCATGCGGCTGGCCTTCCTCGATCCAGATCGTGTAGGCGCGCTCGCGGATGCGTTCGTCATCGAGCGCCGAAGACTCGCGCACGACCTCTCCAAGCTCGTTCGCAGCCTCGGCGAAGCTTGCCGCGTCCGACTTCCGCTTCGCTTTCATCTCAGGATTTTCCTTCTTTTTGGTCTGCGCGCGTTGCTTCTGTTCTTTCGCCAAGGTCAACTCCTTTTTCATGGCCGCCAAATCGCTCGAATCTGCCCGCGACGCCGATTCGTGTAAACCCGCTGAGGGCGGAATTCCGCAGCTTCGTGCGGCTGCGCCGGCCAAAGCGCCCGTCACGCCATAACGTGATAGCCCGCGTCCACGTAGGAGATATTGCCTGTGATCGCATTCGCGTCGTCGCTGACCAGGAATGCAGCCAACGCGCCGACGTCCTCCGGCGTGATGAGCCGGTGCTCCGGCGACTGCTTGACCGCTCGGTCGAGCAGTTCATCGAAATGACTGAGACCTGACGCCGAACGAGTCGCCACTGGCCCGGGAGAAATGGCGTTGACCCGTATCTGCTTGTCGCCGAGCTCGGCGGCCATATAGTTGACCGCGGCTTCCAAGGCCGCCTTGACGGGGCCCATGACCCCGTAGCGCGTCATCACCTTTTCCGCGCCATAGAAGGTGAACGCCAACAAACAGCCGCCAGAAGTCATCAAGGGTTCCGCGAGCTTCGCCATCCGCAGGAATGAATGCACGGACACCTGCATGGCGTAGGCGAATCCATCCGTCGAACAATCGATGAGCCGGCCATGCAGATCTTCGGCGCGCGCGTAGCCAATCGAATGGAGCGCGAAGTCGAGCCGTCCCCATTTTGCAGCGATCTCTTCGAACACGCTCTCGAGCTGGCCGGGAACGGAAACGTCGCATTGCCTGGCGATTTTGCACCCGAGCTCCACGGCAAGCGGGCGGACGTATTTTTCTGTCTTCTCGTTCAGATATGTGATCGCGAGATCGGCGCCCGCGGCCCGGAAGCGGCGCGCGCAACCGTAAGCAATGCTTCGGTCGTTCGCGACGCCGACGATCAGCCCTTTCTTGTCCGCGAGCATATCCGGTGATCGCAATGAATCCAGCGCAAACATTATCCGCCGGAGGGGATGCGGCAGCAAGCGCCCAAGTCACTTGTCCTGACTAGGCCGCGCGCCGCTCACGAGGAGCCCACGCTGCTCAACCATCGCGCGATTCCAGGCCAGGTCTCCCTTAGCGTCCGAGCGCCAATGAACAGGCCGATGTGGCCGCCGGGGCCGAGCTTTTTCTCGATCCGCTCCTTTATCCGCTCCTTGGGGGTTCCAAGAAGACGCTCGGCGTCGAACACCTGCTCTTTCGTGGTGATGTCGTCGTCAGCGCCGGCCAGCAGGTAGACGGGGCAGACGATCGCCCTTGGATCCAAGCGCCGCCCGAGGCCCACGAATTCGCCCTTGGCGAACCGATTTTCCATGAAGAGCTGACGGATCGCCTGAAAATACCAGCGGTCAGGCAGGTCGATCGGGTTCTCATACCAGCTTTCGAATGTCTCGCGCTTGGCGACATAGACCGGATCGTCGATGTGCTGTAGAGGGCGATATACTCCTCGAAATAGTGCTGCTCCGGATGCATGTTCTTCCATCCCTGCAGCATGAATTTGCCCTTCATCAGGCCGCCGCCGAGTTCGACCAGCTCCTCGTAGAACGACAGCGGCAATTGATGGACCATACACTTGACCGGCCCGTCGCCAGCATCGGTGTCGATGGGCGCGCCCGCCAAAACGAGGGCGTTGACCTTCTCAGGGAACCGCGCCGCGGTCAGTGCTGACATCCAGCCTTCTTGGCAGAG
>DATJXI010000319.1:0-2441 GCA_035500275.1 Roseiarcus sp.
TAGTCCGGCGTCACGTTGATGCGGCATTCGCCGATCGGCGCCGGGCGCAAAAGGTTCACGGTGAGGCGGCCGAGATGGATGAGGCCCTCGTTCGCCGCGGCGCGCTCGATCGCGCGGCAGATGAGCGCCGACGGCGGGCCGGCGTGCTGGTGGTCGGGATGCCACGGTCCGCCCGTCAGCGGGCTTGCGAGGAAGACGCCCTCGCTGAGTTCGATGTAAGCGGCGTCCAAGCAGGAGGCTCCGATATTCATGCGCCGGTCGTCGACGCAGCCACATGATAAGGGGCTTGGGCGAACGCGCGAAGCGCCAAAACGACTTTCCGATGTAGAGTGCGATCGCGCCGGGGCCGGAGATCGCACTGACCGGAGAACTATTGTCGATTGAATCTGTCTTCGCTGCGATCGCCGGAGCCGGCCTCGTCCCACGGGGCGCGTTCCGGCTTGAGGACGAGGAGAGCCAACGCGCCCTCGCCGGGATTCGTACGGTTGTGCTTATCGGCATGGCTGGCCGCGCGAGCTGGGACGCCTTCGCGGCAAGCGACGAGGCGCGCGACGGGCGAAACGATCCGCTCGACCGCTTCAGCCGGCGGGTGATAGGCGCGCTCGCGGGAAGGCTCGGCGCGACGGCGCTCTATCCGTTCGGCGGTCCGCCGCATTTGCCCTTCCAGCAATGGGCGCAGCGCGCCGAGCCCGTGCATCCCTCGCCGATCGGCGTTCTCATCCACCCGACTTACGGGCTCTGGCATGGCTATCGCGGCGCGCTCGGCTTTGCAGAGACGCTCGACGTTCCGCCGCTCGCCCGCTCCGTGAGCCCCTGCGATTCCTGCCGCGCGCGCCCGTGTCTCAGCGCCTGCCCCGTCGGCGCCTTCACGCCACGGGGTTACGACGTCGACGTCTGCGGGGCGCATTTGAAGAGCGCGGCGGGCGAGAATTGCATGAACGGCGGGTGCCTCGCGCGCCGAGCCTGCCCGGTCGGCGCGCACCACGCGTATGCGCCCGAACAGGCGGGCTTCGCGATGCGCGCGTTCCTCAAGTCGCGGAAGGGGCTACGCGCCCAATAGGAGCCTGGCGCACCGTTTGGTGCGGGCGCCGTCGGAACATCAAAATCAAGCAACGAACTCAGGCGAGGGCGGAACACAACGACGGTGACGCGTCGATCATAGCCTGCACTTGGCTCAGAAGAGCATCGCATTCCGGGCGGACTTGCGCCTGCTTTCTATTGATCGGTCCCCAGTGCCGGCGAATATGTCTTAACGCAACGGCTGCGAATTCCGCTGCAAACGCCGGGCATTCCTTGCTTAGGCGCTGGAACTCCTTTCCGTCGCCGGAGCCGAAGTTTTCGAGACTCGCCGCAGAACAGGTCACTCCCTCCCCAAACACGGTTAGAAAGCCGGAGGGATTTGCACGATATTGCGCAAAAATTTGCGGCAAGAGCGGACTTGCGTCCTTGGCGTTGTAACTGGTTTGAAATAAGCCCGCCTCGGCAGAATCAGACGTAACGTTGTTGGCTGTTGTATCGCGGCCCTCGCAATGCTTGCCTGAGCTTTCTCGCATCCCGAGACCGATCAGCAGAACAAAAAGGTGACGAAGCGTGTCTGGGCCGCTGACGCTATTGTCCATACCTGACACATCAAACACATCCTCATACCAGGCGAGCGCATCGCGCGTTTGGTCGCCTGTGTTCCTTTGCGCCATGTCGAGCGCTGCGGGATCGCCGGATTTGAGCTTGCCGTACACTCTGCCGTAAACCAGCGCCATTCCTTTGATGTAGCCAGCGGGGGCCTTGCCGCGGTCTCTCCAGAGAAATTGGGCGATGGCGCTTTCTTTTGCGAGTCGCGTGATCTGGTCGAGCGGAGAGGCGTCAGCGGGCGGGGCCGCTGCGGCGCGGGACGTCTGCGGCGGTGGCGTCGGTCCAGCCAATGTTTCGAGGGAAGCCCAGGTGCGCGGGCCGATGATTCCATCCGGAACGAGTCCGTGCTCACGCTGGAATTGCCTGACAGCAGCCTCCGTCATCGCGCCAAAAACCCCATCCACGTGGATTTTCAGGTCAGATTGAACTTGCCTGACCAGATCACCGCGCGCGCCTCGGCGCAGAGTTGGACGACCCTCAGCATCGACATTTGGAATCACGATTGGATCGGGAGCTGTCCCGGCTAAGACGCTCGCGACTTGGGTCCTGAAGTGGACCATATCAAATGACGGGTCGATCTTACGGCCATGAGGCAGCGCATATTCTTTGTGACCACAGCACATGACCGAGTTGGCGCCAATCTTCTTCAGAATAGCGGCCACCCCTCGTTGATAGGCGTCGATCTGCACGGCGGGCCAAGGGTCATTTTCGCCGCCGGTGTTCTCGGCCTCGATTCCGATGAAGCTGGAGTTCCCGGTGCTGATGCCTTGCCACATGCCGCCGCCGGCGTGATTGCACCGGCCGGCGGCGAC
>DATJXI010000320.1:0-19624 GCA_035500275.1 Roseiarcus sp.
AAGCTCCTCAAAATAGTCGAGATCGAGCTTTTTCATTTCGACGGCGCGATAAACACGAACGCCGATACCGTATTGGACTAGAAGACGAGCAAGTTCTTCCCCGTCGATAAGTATCAGGCGCTTCGGGCTATGTTTACCATAAGTCCGCGCCTGCGTCGCAAAGTGGCTCGTCGTGACGAATACGCCCTTGGTGGCCCCCCGCTCGTCGAGGACACCAGCAAACTCCCTGATCTTCTCGACGCCGATTCCATTTCCGACAGCATATCGCTTCGCTTGAAGATAGATTATGTCGAGCCCGAGTACGTCTTCATTAATTACGCCGTCGACGCCGCCATCACTCGTGCGCCCGAGATGTTCTCCAGATCCCTTCGCGCCGTAACCCATGCCAAGCATGAGGTCCACAATCAGCTTTTCGAAGGCGGTTGGAGTCATTGACAGCACGCGTTCCAGAAGTTCTGCTCTTAGCGCTACATTCAACTCATTGAGCGCCGTCTCGATCCGCTCGTCTGGAGTCCCGACCGCCAGCATCGATATTGGCTTCGGCGAGTGCTCCGCATCATTTGTCTCCGGCGATTTAGCTCGAAATTCGTTGAAACGCTTAAATTGAGAGAGGAAGGGGATATCGATCCGGGCAGGCGGCTTGGCCAAGACTTTGCGCCCTTGATCGGTGACGCCATACAAACCCCGCTGCCGACGATTGAGCAGTCCCGCCTTCGAGAGGTAAACAAAGGCCCAATAAACACGGTTGGCGATTTTGGTCTGTCGGCCGCTTGGCAGGAGTTCGGCGCGCTCATCGGGAGAGAGATGAAATTCGGTCGCAATCCTTTCGACCGCTTCGGACGTGCGAACGTCGCTTCCGTTGGCGAGCCGCAAAACGGGCAGCATGAGCGACTGAAAATCGGGGACCGACATGGCGCTGAAGAACCGCTGGGATTCGAGGAATATCGAAGGTAGCACAGCCTTCGGCTGGACGGCCATAAATTGACAATCTTCGAGAAGCTTGGTCGCTGAAAATTCGAGCTACGTTCGTCGACCCGAAAGCATGCGGATGCGCTAATTCGCATCCAGTGTCGTCGAAACGTGCCCCGCCAGGGCGCGAGGGGAAACGACCAAACTTTCTCACAGGCAATACGGCAATACGGGGCAATACGGTGACACTTGGGGGCAATATGCAATACGGTGACACTTGCTGCAATACGGTGCAATACGGTGCAATACGGTGGCAATACGGTGACACTTGGCAATACGGTGACACTTGCAATTTTAACTGTTCTGTTTCTGCGATCAGGGCCATGCGGCGAAGCGCATACCCCAAGGCTGAGGGATCCTGCAGAAACGGGGAATAATGCATGCGTCACCGTTATCACCACCGTTATCACCCGTTATCACCGGCGGCGCGGATTGGGTGGTGTCTCAGTTTGGAAATTTGACGGGCTTGACGCGCGCTCGCGGCGTCCCGATGTCCCTGCTATGCTTGGCGCAAAGCAGGTAGAATAATGGACGAAATCACGAAAGCGATCGGCGCATATCGGGCATGTATCGACGATTTGCCTGATGACCTGACCGAGGATGAACTGAAGCGCGAAGCTGAGACGATGCTCCGTCATGCGCGAGATGGGGCGAGTCTCGTGAGCCTTACGGGAGACATTGCGAACGGGTTGGCGAACCGCATACAGGTGAGAACGCTCAGCCATGACGACTGCGTGCGACTTGCCAACGCGCTTTTGGAATTAGCAAATGCCTCGCGGACCTAAAGGCGAGAAGCGCCCCAGACGTCGTTGGCAATGCTGTCTCACGACGCCAGAGAAGGGGAGCGTCGGGGGGGGAATACGGTGGGAATACGGGAATACGGTGGGAATACGGTGACACTTGGAATACGTGGAGTACGGAATACGCGGAATACGGGAATACGCGGGGAATACGGGGGGAATACGGGGGGAATACGGGGGGAATACGGTCGGGGGGAATACGGTCGGGGGGAATACGGTGACACTTGCAACTGTCACCGTTATCTTTCACCGTTATCTTTCTGCGATCAGGGCCACCGCGAGCGACAATTCCTTGCCGTTTCCGAAAACCAGCGCTATCATCCTGGTTTTCGGGAATGAGCGGCATGCCACGCGAGACGCGAGACGAGACTTCAGACGGACGGCGCTCGGCAAGCCTGGCTGCGGCCCATGGACGAGGAGGCGAGCGTTCGCAGGTTCAAAAGCGAGCCGGACTCTTGGCCGGTGCAAACTTTCTTCCCGTAACCGCCAGGGTCAGCCATCTGCATGGCGTCACGCCAACACCCCCCTCATCCTGAGGAGCGATGCGAGAGCATCGCGTCTCGAAGGATGCTCGAGAAGGCGGCCGGGAACGTCCTTCGAGACGCGGTCGCCTTCGGCGCCGCTCCTCAGGACGAGGGGGGGGCGGTCAGTTGCTTTTTTCCTTTTTTCCGCAGTTTCGCCGTTAACCCATTGAAAAAGCTCGATTCCGGCGCAACTTTTCCGCATTTTTTCGCATTTTTTCGCGTTTTTTCCGCTTCTTTTCGCGCATTTTCCGCCTGAAAAATGCGAAAAAACGCGACTTTTTGCGCCGGCGCCCTTTCGCGCCTCGGCCGCAACCGCCTTAACATCCAGGCCTACGAAGCCGTCGAGGCGGGCGCCGCCGAAGCCGCGGGCCGCGCGGACCTCGCGGGAGAGCGGACCGGCGCGGGGGTTTTGCGGAGGATCGCGACGGCGACGAAAACGACCCCGGCCGCCGCCACGTAAGCCGACGGCCGGAAAGCCATGTCGGGGTCGAAGTTCGCGTCAATCACTTCCCAGAACGGGATGTGGCGCACGAGCGCGTACCACGTCGCCTCGATCAGCGCGGTCAGCGGCGGCGAAAGGACGGCGGCGGCGAGCGCGGCGCCCCAGGCCGGCGCGCCGCGCTTGAGGAAGACGCGAAACAGCACGAGGATGAGGAAGAAGCCGGTCATCATCACCGGTTCCGACACATCGGCCTTGGCCTGGATCATGAAATGCAGGAGGCCAAGCACGGCGATCGCGTAGATGAGCGAATGCAGCGTTTTCCATCGCGAGCCCAGGCGGCGGATCATCGCGTCGGTGGAGGTCGCGGCGAGCGCCGCAAGGCCGAGCCAGGCGACGAAGCCGATCGTGAGGTAGAAGCGCAGCGCGATCTCCGAGGCGACGTGCAGAAGCGCGAAGTGCTGATCGACGATGTAAAGAAAAAGATGGGCGGCGATGTAGGCGAAGGCGGCGACGCCCACCATGCGGCGGATAGAAACCAGCTTCGGATAGCGCGCGCTGCGCATGAGCGGCGTGACGAGCAGCGTGAGGGTGAGGAAGCGGATCGCCCATTGGCCGGTACGGTGAATCATTTCCGTCACGACTTTGGGCTCCAGCGCTCCCGTCGCCGCCAGATAGGCAATCCATAAGCCCGGAATAAAGAGGCCGGCGAAGACGGCCGCTTTTAGCGGCGAAAAGCGGCCGTTGCGCTCCTTCCAGGGGGCCTTCAGCTGGATCATGGCGCCTATCCCTAACGTCGGAACGAGGCGATTCAAGCCCCGCCACCGCCTATACGGAGGCGGGGGGCGGTTGTTTCAACGCCGCCCGCGCGCTGGCGCCGTTCGCGCCGCTCCTGTAGTTTGCGCCCCGGACGAGCTGTTCCGCTGGGCCCGATCGGGGGGCGTCTTGGATATCGTAAAGCGCGCGAAGGCCCTCGTGCTGTCGCCCGCCTCCGAATGGCGCGCGATCGAGCGGGAATCCGGCGACTTCGGCTATCTCTTCGCGAACTACGCCGCGATCCTGGCGGCGATTCCGCCGCTTTGCGAATTCGTCGGCCGCGGATTTTTCCGCTGGCGCGGCGACCGGCTCGGCCTTCACCATCCGCATCATTTCGGTTTCTTCTCCGGCCTCTTCGGAGCAGCGGTCCACTGGCTGGCCGCGCTCGCATTCACCTATGCTTTCGCGGTGATCGTCGACGCCCTCGCGCCGACCTTTTCCGGGCGAAAGAGCCGCGAAAATGCGATAAAGCTCGCGGTCTATTCCATGACGCCGGTCTGGCTCGCCGGCGTTTTTGCGCTCATCCCGGCGCTGCAAATCCTACGCCTCGCGGCCTCGCTTTACGCCGTCTACGTCTTCTGGCTCGGCCTGCCGGTCCTGATGGCGGCCCCCTCCGACAGGATCGGCCCCTACGCCGTGGCGTCCGTCCTCGGCGGGATCCTTCTCTGGTTCGTGGTAGCGGCGGCCGTCGGCCCTTTCTTATGAGCGGCGCATTCTCGATCAGGCTCAGCTAACGCCGAGCTTCCGCTGCAGGCTGGTTGACGACGTGGTGTATTGGAAAACGAGCTTCTTGTCCGGATAGACGTAATGGTGGGCGCGCTGGGCGGCGAGCGCCGCCTCGTGGAAGCCGCAAAGAATGAGCTTGAGCTTGCCCGGATAGGCGTTGATGTCGCCAACGGCGAAAATGCCCGGCGTGCTTGTCTCGAATTTCTCAGTGTCGGTCGGGATCAGGTTCTCGTGAAGATTGAGCCCCCAGCCGGCGATCGGCCCGAGCTTCATGGTGAGGCCAAAGAACGGCAGCATGTCGTCGCACGGGTGGTCGTAGACCTCGCCGCTCTCCTTGCGCACGGTCAGCGCAGTCAGTTGCCCATTCTCGCCTTTGAGCGCGGTCACCTGACCGAGCACGAAGTCCATCTTCCCTTCCGCCACCAGCACCCGCATCGCGTTGACCGAATGGGGCGCGGCCCGGAAGGCGTCGCGGCGGTGAATGAGCGCGACCCGCTTCGCCACCGGATGCAGGTTGAGGACCCAGTCCAGGGCCGAATCCCCTCCCCCGACGACAACCACGCGCCGCCCGCGAAAATGCTCCATCTTTCGCACCGAATAGAAGACGCTCGTGTTCTCGAACGCCTCGAGGCCGGGCAAAGGCGGCTTCTTCGGCTGAAAGGAGCCGCCGCCGGCGGCGATGAACAGCGACTTCGCCTGGATGGCCGTATCCGCGTCCGTGCCAATGCGAAATGAGGGGCGCTCCGCCGTGCCCAGAACCTCCACCCGGTCGACCATCTCGCCGAGGTGGAACTCCGGCTTGAAGGGATGGATCTGCTTCATCAGATTGTCGACCAGCTCCAGCCCGCTGATGATGGGAAAGCCTGGGATGTCGTAGATCGGCTTCTCGGGATAGAGCTCGGCGCATTGGCCGCCGACCTTCGGCAGAATGTCGATGAGATGGCACTTCATATCGAGGAGGCCGAGCTCGAAGACCGAAAAGAGACCGATGGGGCCCGCGCCGACGATCGCGACGTCCGTGGAGACAGCTTCGGTCATTGTCAGCCCTGTTTGCCTGGAGTGGTCACGACGAGTCCGTCGAGCGCCTCGGTGACCTTGATCTGGCAGGAGAGGCGCGAATTCGGCCTCACCTCGAAAGCGAAGTCGAGCATGTCCTCCTCCATCTGCGAGGGCTTGCCGACCTTCTCGGTCCACTCGTCCGCCACGTAGACGTGACAGGTGGCGCATGCGCACGCGCCCCCGCATTCGGCCTCGATCCCGGGGATGGAGTTGCGCAGGGCGGTCTCCATCACCGTCGAGCCGATCTGCGCCTCGGCGGTCCGGTGCTGACCGGAGGCGTCGATATAGGTAATCTTCGTCATTGCGCCGAACGCACCCCGAAAAGACGTCTTCGGCTGCGGCGCCCGCCCAGCCTGCCGCGGCGCTTCTAAAGCAAGAGATCGCCTGCCGGAAGGGCGCGCCGGAGGGACGGAGATAGAGCTTTAAGGCCCTGGCGGCGCGGTCCATCCCGCCGAACTGGACTATCGGCAGATCCGGTCGATTTCCGAGATCGCCTCGTCGAGAGCCGACTCAAGCTCGGCGATCGCCTGTGCAAGGGCGGGCGACCATTCGCGGGTAGAGTGGCTTTGCGCGCTGTCCTCGACGAGCGCCGCGGCTTTCGCCACTCGCCTCGCGCCGACCGCGAGCGCCGAGCCGCGAAGCTTGTGGGCAAGATCGACTTTCGCTTCGAGCGACGTTGCGTGAGGGCTGGATAACTGAGCCGTCAAAATCCGAGCTTGCCGACGAAACAGCCGTAGCAACGAATCTTCCAATTCGGCGTCGCCTTGACACTGGCGGGTGAGATGGACAAGGTCCAAAGGAAGCTCACAGCGGCAATGCTCGGAAGCGCTTTCCGTCGCTGTGGTCTCGTTGCCCTGCTCAGCCGCCAGCATGTGGTCCCCACTGGCCCCGGCGCTTCAGTCGATGACGAAGACGACCGTTGCATTAGCCCAGGCCTGACAACTAACACTCTGAAAAAACATGGTAACAGAATTGTTAACGACGTTTATAGGTTTGCCGCTGGCTTCGGTTTTCTTATCCGAGGGGCAGGATTAGACTGCGACGTGGTTAACAGGTGCGTTTCCCTCGGCGAAGCCGGGCCGGGGGACGAACGGCGCGTTGGTCGACCGGCGGGTCGACGCCGAGTCAAGAGAGGCGGATGCGATGACGAAACACAATTCAGCGCAGGATCCGGTTTCAGCCGCAATGTCGGCGATCGAAAACGCGCTGAACCTGGCTGATGAAGACCTCTCTGCGATCGAAAACGCAGCGCAGACGCCGCCCCTCGTTCCGCCGAAAACGATCGTAGCCTCACCGGTCCTCAAGCCGAGCGCGCCTTCGGCCGAACCTGTCGCGCCGCTGCTTCGCCCTGGCGCGCCCGGCGATTCCGAGCCGCGCTCGAGCATCTCCCCGGCGGCGCCGGCGAACGACGACCGGGCGAGCGTGGGCGCGATCCTGCAGGCGTTGAACGTGCGGCCGGCGGGCCGCGCCCCGTTCGCATTGGCCGTGATCGGCTCGCTTCTCTGGGCGGCGGCCTGCGCCCTATACGCTTACTTGCAGTACTGGCCGAGCGTGCGTTCCACGCCCGCTGGGGAGACTTTGGTCCGCCCGGAGACGCCTCTTCTCGCGCTTGCGACGCTGGGGCCCATCTTCGTCATGTTCGGATTTGCGGCGCTGTCCCGGCGGCTCAGTGAATTGCGCCAGTCGGCGCGGGCGATCTCGCATGTCGCGGTGCGCCTCGCCGAGCCGGAGACTGTGGCGGCCGAGAATGTCGCGACGCTTTCGCAGGCGATCCGGCGTGAACTCACGTCAATGGGCGATGGGGTCGAACGCGCTTTGGCGCGGGCGGCGGAACTCGAGACTCGGGTTAAGGCCGAGGTCACGTCCCTGGAGAAATCCTACTCCGACAACGAGCGCAGGATTCGCTCGCTCGTCGCCGAAATGGCCGACCAGCGCGAAGCCATTGTGGTCGGCGGGTCGCGCGTGCGCGACGCGATCGCCAACGCTCACCAGGGCATTTCACAGGACCTTGACTCGGCCGGCGTTCGCTTGTCCGAGAATCTCGCGCAGACCGCTCAGCGCATCGCCGCCTCGCTCGGCGCGACGTCCGACGAGGTCGCCAACACGATGGAGCGGACCGGGTCCACGACCGTCGAGCGGATCGTCGCGGAAGGCGCCCAGATTGCGGTGTCTATCGCCGGAGTCGGCGAGAGTCTCGCCGCGCGCCTCGGCGAAACGAGTCGGAAGACCGCAACCGACATTATGGAGCGGGTTGGAGACATCGACGGCCGGGTGAAACACGCCGGAGAGGCGCTTCTAGCCAACTTGGGCGCCCGCAGCGACGAATTGATCGCGCGCATCGACGCTTCGCACAGCTCCGCTGTGGAGGCCATTGTATTGCATGGAGACCGGGTCGCCACGCGTCTCGATCAGGCTTCGGAGGGCATTCGCGACGGCCTCGGCGCCCATGTCGACCAGGTCGTCGCCCGCGTCCAAGACAGCGGCTCCCGAGTCGTTGAGGCAATAGCGGGCCAAAGCGACGACGCCACGGAACGTCTCGCCGCATCGTCCGCGGCGATGTCCGATGCGCTCACCGTCCACGCCGATGATGTGGTTAGCCGCGTCCGAACAAGCAGCGCCGAAGTCTTGGATGCCATCCGCATTCAGGGCGGCCGCATTGCGGCCCGCTTGGTCGATGCCGCCGACGAGGCGCGAAACGCGGCGACCGCGCACGCCGACGACGTCGTCGGCCGCATCGTCGCCAGCAGCGCCGAAGCCATCGAAGCGCTCATGATTCATAGCGACAGCGCGACCGCGCGCTTCGCTGACGCCTCTAGATGCGTCTCGGACGCCATCGTCGCGCATACGGACGACATCGTCGGCCGCATTGGCGCGAGCGGCGCGGAAGCCGCCGAGGCCATCAGGGGACACGGAGACAGCGTCGCCGCCCGCCTTGAGGACGCCTCGCGCTCCATGTCGATCGCGGTGGAAACGCACGCAGAAGCGATCGTGAGCCGAATCAGCGCCAGCAGCGCCAACGCGGTCGAGGCGATCCACGAGCACGGCGACGGCTTCATCGGACGGCTTGAAGACGTTTCTCGAACAGCGTCGGGGGCGGTGGAATCTCTCGCGAATGACGTAGTCAACCGCATCAGCGCCAGCAGCGCAGAGGCGGTCGGCGCCATTCGCGTCCACGGGGACAGCGTCGCCTCCCAACTGGAGGACGCCTCCCGCTCGATGTCTGGCGCGGTGGACGCGCATGCTGAGGAGATTGTCAGCCGCATCGCCGCGAGCAGCGCGGGAGCTGTGGAGGCCGTCCGCGAGCACGGATACGGCTTCGTCGAGCGCCTCGAGGACGTCTCCCGCAACATGACCGGCGCCGTCGCGGCCTATTCCGCAGACGCGGTCGGCCGCATCCGGGGCGCGAGCGACGGCGCCGTGGAGGCCATCCGCGGGCATGGGGACACCGTGGCGGCGGAACTCGAAGCATCATCTCGCGGCATCTCCTCAGCCATCGACGCCCACGCGGAAAACACCGTCCGTCGGATCGCCGCCGCGAGCGGCGGGGCCGTCGAGGCCATCGAGGCCCACGGGGACGGAGTCGCGGCTCGGCTCGCTTCCGCCTCGGACGCGATTTCGGGCGCCGTCGGCGCCCACGCGGACCGGGTGGTCGCCCTTCTCGCCGACAGCGGCGCTCGGGCGGTCGACGCCATCAGGGATCACGGGGACAGCGTCGCGGGCCGGATCGCCGAAACGTCCAGCGCGCTTTCCGAGATGGTCGGCGCGCAGACCGATCAGATTGTCAGCCGCATCGCAGCGAGCGGCGCCGAGGCCGCCCATGCGATCAGAGACCACGGAGACGGCGTGGCGGCCCGGTTGGCGGAGGTTTCCGACAGCATGCTGGGCTCGCTCGCCGGCAACGCCGATCAATTCGTCGATCGTATCGCGGCGAGCAGCGACGAAGCGGTGGGCGCCATCCGCGGCCACGGGGACAGCGTATTGGGCCAGCTTGGCGCCGCGTCGGCGGACCTCTCCGGCGCCTTCGCCTCCCACGCCGATGAGGCCGTGGGCCGCATTACAACGACCAGTTCGCAGGCCATCGAGGCCATCACGCAGCGCCAGGACCGCCTCGCGACTCAGATCGCCGAGTCCGCCTTCGCCATGTCGAACGCTTTCGGCGATCACGCCGACTCCGTGGTCGGCCGCATCTCCGCCAGCAGCGACCAGGTGCTCGAAGCCATCCGGATCCACGGCGACGCCGTCGCCGATCGACTTGCGGCGGCGGCTTCCGCCGCCGGCGGCGCGGTCGCGGGCCACGCCGACGACATCGTCGCGCGCATCGCAGCGACCAGCGACGAAGCCGCGCGCGCCATCCACGCCAGCGGCGAACTCATCTCCTCGCGGCTCGCCGAGACCGTCGACGCGACAAGCAGCTCGGTCGCCGCTCACGCCGAAGCGATCGTTGGCCGCATCGACGCCAGCAGCGCAGACGCCACCGAGGCGCTGCGCATGCACGGGGACACGCTCGCAAGTCGCCTCGCAGAGGCTGCCGACACGATCCACTCCCACGGCGACACGGTTGCGACTCGCCTCGCTGAGGCTTCGCTTACGATGCATGGGGCGCTGGACGAGCACATCGGGAACATCGTCGGCAGGATCAACGCGAGCGGCGCCGAGGCGGTCGGCGCCTTGCGATCGCAGGGCCACGCCATCGCAGCGGCGAACGAGACGTTCGCGCGCGGCTTCTCCGAGCGCTCCGGCGCGCTCATTGAACGCCTCGACGCGACCACCGGCCGCCTTTCGGACACCGTTCTTGTTCGCGGCGATCATCTCGTCGCGCGGCTCGACGACGTTTCCGGCCGCCTGCACGACACCGTCGTCCAAAGGGGCGAGGCGTTGCAGGAGAGCATCGAAACCGCCAGCGATCGCCTGACGTCGCTTCTGAGGGACCGGGCGGAGGACGCCTCCGCCGTCCTCGATGCGACGGCGAATTTGTGGGCCGAACGCTTCGACTCCCGTCAACTGCAGTTGCGAGAGACGGTCGAGCGTCAAAGCGCGGCGATGGAGCACGTGATCGACGGATCCACCCGTCGCCTTATCGCCGCCATCTCAACCCAGAGCGCAACAGCCCAGTCGCAGATCGGGGCGATCACGGCTGACGTTCTCGCGCGGCTCAACGCCGAGGCGACCGAGATCAACGAGCGCTTCGCCGCGCTCGCCAACGAGGCGGCCGGCGTCGTCGCTCACCGAGCGACCAACGTTCGCGATTCGATCAGCGCGCAGGTCGCCTCCTTCGATTCGCTCGTCAACGAAGGGGGCGTGCGTCTGTTGGATTCCCTGTCGCAGCAGTCGGGGCGGATGCGCGAGTATTTGGAGGCGCTCGACAACCTCGTCGGCGACAGTGGACACAGCGTCGTCGACCGGATCGCTGCGCATTCTACCGAGCTCAGTTCCCGGATCACGGGGCACCTCGAGACGATCGAGGCCACGATGCAGGCGCGCCGAGACGACTTCGACAAGCGCTTTGGCGAGCACCTCGAGCAGCTTGCGGCGAGATCGGCGCAGCGGCTCGGCCAATTCGAAGCGGCTTCGACCGGGCACCACAACGCGGTAGACCTTGCCCTTGCGTCGCACTCCCGTCGAATCGAGTCTTCGCTCGGCGATGGCCTTGCGCGCTTCGAAGGCGTCATGGATGGCCGCGGCCGCGACGTCATGAAGCAGATCGGGGATCGCTCCGAGGCTCTGGCCGCGAATTTGGCCGCCAAGCTCGCCGCGATCGAGGAGACCTTGGTCGCGCGCGGCGGCGACGTCAACGACAAGCTCGCGAGGCGGAACGAAGAGGCCGCGGCGATGCTTGACGCGCGCCTGCAAAGCGTCGACGAGCGCGCTGAGGCCAAGCTCACGCACGTCTCGAATTCGCTCAACGCGCTGCTCACGCGCATTGAGGAGGGTCTTGCGCAGCATGGCCGCGCGCTGTCGGAGACGCTGGCGCGCAACACGCTCGAAGCGGCGCGGGCCCTTGGCGAGGGCGGCCGAGAACTCGCTGAGGGCATGGACGCGAAGTCGGCGGAGATCAGCGAGACGCTGCAGCGGCGCGCCGCCGAGCTCACGCAGACCCTGTCGGCTCTGGCCAAGGACATCAACGCGACCCTGACAGGCCGCGTGGACGACGTCTCTCGTTCGCTCGACGTCAGCGTGGTGCGGTTCAAGGATCAGGTCGTGCAGCCGATGGAGGCGCTGACCGGTCGGTTTGACGTGAATCGGTCGGCGCTTGAGGATAGGGTGGGCGAGCACGCACGGCAGGTGGCCGAGGCGCTTGAAGGACATCGGCTGTCGCTCGGCGCGGCCTTCGACAGTCACCGCGCGATCATCAACGCCGCCGTCGATCAGCACCAGAGAGCGCTTGCGGAATCGGGACGACAAAGCGCCGAGGATTTCGACCGGCGCCTCTCCGCGCTTGCCGAGGCCGCCGACCAAAGCGCGCGGATCATCGAAACGAGGCTTCAGGATCTCATCGAGGCGGCGAACAGCAACGCCGGCATGATCGACGAGCGGCTTGGCGCCCGCATTCTCGCGGTCAACGAGCAGCTCGCCAAGACGGCCGCCGAAGCCGAATCCAGCTGGGCCGCGCGCGGCGCCGACATCGCGGGCGCGATCTCGTCCCGAATCGAGGACCTTCGCGGCGTCATCGACGGCAAGGGCGCAGAGTTCGTCTCCGCGCTTGCCGAGCGCGGCGAAAGTGCGTCGGGCCGCATCGCCGAGGCGGGCGCCCGCGCGCTGCAGACCGTCGATCAGCAGATGGCGAGTCTTACCTCCCTGCTCACGCGGCAAACGGAGGAGCTCATCGCGGCGGTCAACGGCAGCGCCTTGGACCCGGTGCGCGTCCTCAGCGCGCTTGCCGGCGAGATCAGGACCGAGATCCTGAACTCGAGCGAATCCATTCGCTCGGCCGCCGAAGAGGCGACGAATCGGTCGAGTCAGACGATCGAGGCGCTTTTGAAGCGCATGACCGAGCAGGCGGAGGCTTCCGGACTCACGCTGCGCGAAGCGGTGGCGCGAAGCGCCGAGAATTCGCTCGGCGCGCTGTCCGGCGCCGGAGAGCGCTTGCGCGCGGAGCTGACGCCGGTCATCGACACTCTCGGCAAGACCAGCGTTTCGGTCGGCGAGGCGGTCGCGTCCGCAAGCGAGCGGCTCGCAACCGTCCAGGGCGGCCTTGCATCCAGGGTCGAGGAGTTCCAGCGCGCGCTCGGGGCCATCGCGTCGCAGGTCGCGACGCTCGGGCGTCTCAGCACGACGACGCAGGCCGACGCGAGCGCGCTCGCCGCCCAGCTTTCACAGCAGGCCGATTCGCTGGCGTCCGTCGCGCAGGAGCTGGCGCAGCAGCGACACTCGCTGGACGCGGGCCTCGAAAACCGGCGGAACGCTCTTCAGACTCTCGTCGGCGAGCTCGCCGGGCGCGGCGAGGCCTTCGACGGCGTGCTCACGCGCTTTGCGGGCCATGTCGAAGAGAGTTTCGCGCGCGCCCAGGCCCGCGCCCAGGAAATCGCCGCTTCTCTCGCCTCGGCCACCAAGGGCGCGTCCGTCGCCGTGGCCGGCCAATTCGAGACGATCCGCGACACTGCCGCCAAGGAGCGCGAGCGCACGGCGCAAACCCTGCAGGCGGCGATCGAGCAGACAAACGCGCAGCTTTCAACCGTTCTCGAACGCGCTGCCGAGCGTTTCCGGGAGTCGTTCGACGAAGTCAGGGAGATGGCGACCCAGGTCCAGCGCCAACTCGAGGCGACGCGACAGGAGCTGAGGCGAGGCGTCCTGGAGTTGCCGCAGGAAACGACCGAAGCGACGGAGGCGATGCGGCGCGTCGTTTCCGACCAGATTCGCGCGCTAAAAGAGCTCGCCGCGCTCGTCACAGATTCGGGCGCCGGCTTCGACGTCGCAGAGCCAGGAACCGCCGAGGCGCAGGAGCCGGCGCGGCGCGTGGCGGTCGGCCAGAAGGCCATCGTAGCGGAGATGACGCGAAGCGAGCTCCCACGCGACACATATCCGGCGCGGGTCGGGGACTCGGCGCTTCCTCCCGCCGTCGAACCCGCGCCGCCGCCGGTGATCGAGCCGGCGCAGGCCGCGGAATCGTGGCCCGAGCCGCTCCGGCCCAGCCAGGTGCGCGCGAGCCGCAACGGCGTCGGACCCCTGGCCGCGGCCGAACAGCCTCATGCCTCTCCGCCCGCGAATGACAGGCAGCAGGCGGGTTGGCTCTCAAACCTGCTCGCCGCCGCCTCTCGCGACGACGAGCCGGAGATCGTCGCGCCGCCGCCGCGCGGCCAGGAGTCGCTCGAAGCGCTCACGCAGGTCGTCGCTGACCTAATCGACAACGCGGTCGCCGCAGAAATGTGGGACCGCTGGCGACGAGGCGACGCAGCGGCCGTTTCGCGGCGCCTCTATACGGAAGCGGGCCAGCAGGCCTTCGACGAAATCCGGCGCCGGTATCGCACGGATCAGCAGTTCCGCGAGACGGCGACGCGCTACACGCACGAATTCGAGCGCCTTCTCGCCAAGGTTGAGCAGAACGATCGCGACGGCGTGCAATGGCGCTCTTACCTGCTCTCGAACACGGGCAAGGTCTACACGATCCTTGCCCATGCTTCGGGCCGGCTTGGGTGAATCTCCGGCGCCTATTGTAACCGGCGGACCGGGGATCGGCCGGTCTGCCGCCTCCAGCGGCGTGCTCAACTGGAGTAGACGTCCCTATACGCCTCGCGCAGCGCCGCCTTCTGGACCTTGCCCATCGCATTGCGCGGCAGCGCTTCGACGACGAACACGCGCTTCGGCGCCTTGAATTTCGCGAGCCTATGGGAGAGCGCGGCGAGGATCGCCGCTTCGCTGAGCACGGCGCCGGGTTGGGCTACGACCGCCGCGGTCACTCCCTCGCCGAAATCGGGGTGAGGCGCTCCGAACACTGCGCTTTCCAGCACCCCTTCGATCGCGTCGATCTCGTTCTCGACCTCCTTAGGATAAACGTTGAAGCCGCCGGAGATCACCAAGTCCTTGGCGCGGCCGACGATATGGATGTAGCCGTCGGCGTCGATACGTCCCAAGTCGCCGGTTACGAAATAGCCGTCCGGCCGGAACTCCTGGGCGGTTTTCTCCGGCATGCGCCAGTAGCCTTTGAACACGTTCGCGCCCGTGACCTCGATGACGCCGATCTCGCCCTTCGGCGCCGGCGCGCCGGTCTCGGGGTCGGCGATCCGGACGCTGACCCCGGGAAGCGGGAACCCGACAGTCCCAGCCCGGCGCTCGCCGTCGTACGGATTGGACGTAATCATGTTGGTCTCCGTCATCCCGTAGCGCTCGAGTATGACGTGGCCGGTGCGCTCGCGCCACGCTATGTGCGTTTCGGCAAGCAGCGGCGCCGACCCCGAGGTGAAGACGCGCATGTTGGCGCATAGCTCCCGCGTGAGCTTGGGGTGATCGAGGAGGCGCGTATAGAAGGTCGGCACCCCCATCATCGACGTCGCATGCGGCAGCGCGCCAATCACCGCGTCCGGGTCGAAGCGATTCTGGTAGATCATCGTCGCGCCGGCGAGGAGCGCGACGTTGACGGCGACGAACAGCCCGTGGGTGTGGAAGACCGGCAAGGCGTGGATGAGCCTGTCGGCCGAAGTGAAGCGCCAATAGTCGACCAGGGTCAGCGCATTCGAAGCGAGGTTCTCGTGGCTCAGCATCGCTCCCTTGGAGCGCCCCGTGGTGCCCGAGGTGTAGAGGATCGCCGCTAGGTCGTCCGAGGCGCGCGGAATTGTCCCGAAGGCCGTCGGCGCGGCGGCGATCTTCTCGGCGAGCGTCCCGTCATGCGCCGCGCCCAGGCTCTCGACGGCCTTGAGCCCAAGGCGGCGCGCGACCACCCGGATGTCGTCCAGCGCCTGCGGCCGGCAGACTGTCAGCGCCGGCTCGGCGTCGCCGAGGAAATATTCGAGTTCAGCGAGCGTATAGGCGGTATTGAGCGGCAGAAGCGCGGCGCCGGCGCGCAGGCAGGCGAGCATGAGCACGATCATGTCGGTCGATTTGTCGCCCTGCGCCGCGACTCGATCCCCCGGCCTAACGCCGAGCGCCACAAGCGCGTTCGCCGCCTTGCCCGAGCGCTCGATAAGCGCGCCGTAGGTGAGGGCCATCTTGTCCCCGGTTTCGAGCGCGAGCCGATTCGCCGGCGTCGCTCGCGAGGCGATGAGGTCGAAAAGGTTGGCGGATTCGGGCTGCGGCACGGCTTCCTCAACTATCGCGGCCAGTTCTAGCTCACGTCGTCGGTCATTGCGATTCCGCGCAAGACTCCCGAGAGGCCTCGGGAGTAAGTCGCCTCGCGCCGAGACGAAAGATCACTGGCCGACGCGAAGCTGCTTCAGGCCGTCCTGTCAGCGTTGCAATGGTCGCCCTCGTCGGCGGCGATCCGCCGCGCGTGGCCGCCCCGAGCCTCTTTGTGCTTTGCGCCCCGGGGCGCCCCTGTCCGTCTCGTCTTTCCCGACGAAATCGGAACGTCAGCTTGCGCCGAGGGTTGAGGCGCCGGCTCTCCTTTTTCCTTTCTTATTTTCAGAATTAATGGTACGGTGTTTTGCGAAGCGTGAAGTCGACGCCCGCGAAAAAGGGAACAGGGGAAGTTGCTCAGTTCCGCGGTTTATCAGGCGGATTTGGGAGAAGGGCCAAACGGAGAGACGACGGTGACGGATGAGGTGGGCAGATTGATAATGACACGTTTTGGCGCCCAAGCCTTTGACATTACCTGCCCGCTGCCAGAACTGCACGCGCTGTCCGATGACCGCCCAACCGGCGATCGGTCTGCCTCCCTGGCAGCTGCAACCGAACCAGAAGGTGCGGCAACCCGTTGAAAAACATCGAATCGCGACCCAAAATGGCGCCGCCGCCGCGAAACGCCGCGGCCAAATAGGCGCGGTGGCGGACGAGCACCGCGACGCGTCCACCGACACGAGGCGCGCCCGCGCCGCCTCGGCGATCGGCAGGCCCTGGACGGCGAAATGGCTGATGTCGAGTGCGCCCGAGCGCGTTGTTCCCAACCGCCACCGGGGCCGACAAGGCTACCAATCTCAAGCTGCTCGGAATCCGGAGACAGCGGATCAGCTTCGCGAGAGGATCTCGACGGTTCGCTCGAGCTGCGGATCGCGCCCTGCCGCGTAACGCGGATCGAAAGCGACCTCGATGGTCGGCGTCACGCCCACGCCTTCGAGCCGCATTCCATCCACGAGTACGTCCTCGACCGCGAGCAGCAAGAGACCGTCGTTGCCGATGAGGAATGCGGTCGCGGCGAGGACCGCGCCTTCCGTGCGGCTGCCGACGAGTTCGCCGATCCGGTACTCCTTGAAGCCAAAGGCGAGGACTTCCTTGCCGCTGCGCGTGCCGCCGTTGATGAGCGCGGCGACGGGCTTGCGCCACTTCGCGTCGACGACGTCCGTTTCGCCGTTGCGCGCCTTGACCTGCATCGTCGGGGCGCGAGGATTGAAGAGATCCAGATATCGCGGCTGCGCGCCGCCCCAGCCGTCGCGCAGGTCCCAGATCAGCGCGTCGGCCTCGCGCAGCGGACCTTCGCTAATCAAGTCTTCGACCGCCGACTGGTACATGTGGCCGGCGTACGACCATACATGGACGTAGCCGATGCGGACGCTACTGCTCGTGATGATGCGGGCGCTCGATTTCAAGCCCTGCAGGAACATGTCGTTCGGGTGGAGCTGGGCCGGGACGACGGCGATCGTCAAAGGCGTGTCTCCTCGAGCGCGGCGGATCGCGAGGTACACGGAAGCGCCGACCTTGTTGCGGAACGAGCCGACTGGCCGGAACCGCTCGCCGTCCGCCGACACGATCTCGTCGCCGAGCAAGACGCCGGCCTTTTCCGCAGGCGCGCCTTCGATCACCCCCGTGATGAACGTGCGCCCGTCGGGATCGGAGTGCGTGAACACGCCGATCCCAGGATAGCTTACCTCCCCGCTCGGAAAGATTCCCTGCAAGCCTCGATGCTCAAGGGCGCGGTGGAATATGTCGGCCAGCTGGTAGTATGCCGGCTCGTCGGCTGTATAGAAGTGCGTATGCGACGCGCCGAGCGTCGCCAGCATTGCGTTGATGGCCTCGGCCAATTCCTCTCGCGAGCCGGCTGCCTCCGCCTTCGGCGCGAAGATTGCGCGCGTGGCCTGCCAGTCCACGCCATGCAGGCGAGGATCAAAGAAGCGGTCGCGCACGAGCTCCCAGACTTCGTCGAACGCTGCCGTGTTCCGATTCCTTGCCTCCCGGTGCGCTTCCTCCTGCGCGCGGCTGACGCCGACCAAGGTCTGCGGCGCAGCCGCGGCGGCTGCCGCAGCTACGGCGAGCGCCAAGATGTCCCTGCGCGTTGGGTTCAGAATCTTCATGTCCGGGTGCTCTGCAACTGCAGCGGGTTCGATTAGGAAGCGGCGGCTGCTAACCATCAATCGAGGCCCATCTGTGACGGCGCACCGATTTGCGGCGGGAAAGCAAGGGACTACGTTCTCGGCTTGATCGTGGCGAGACTCGCGGGCCTTGAGCGGGCGGTTTTTCCTCCCCCACTCTTGCACCCTCTCCACCTCAAGCCCGACATCAAGGCTTCTCCCGCCCTCAGCGTCTGCGGCGCCAACCCCTTCTCCAATCCTGCCCAGGGTGAGGAGCGCGGCGCTGCTATGGTCGCGGACAGCGCGAACCGCTCCTCGCCGCCGGCGCGGGCTCGAACGGCGGCATCTTCAGGGCCGTGAAGGAGGGTTCGGGCGTCAACGCCTTCGGTGTCGACGTGAACGGAGGACGCGGGGTACCGCGTGGCGGAGCAGCTTCAATAAGCGTTCGCGATGGTGCTTCTCGCGCATGTATCTCTACATTTATGTTGAGCGCTGAGCGCGTATTCGAATGAGGACTGTGCGTCTATTACGCCTTCTCCCAATTTACCGAGGGTCGACGCTCCGCAATCGCTGCTTCTTCGCTTCCATTTGGCAAGATGGCGCCTCTCGAATATTTAATGAAGCGGTTAGTCATCTGGCCTTGACACTCCTGCTTCGTCTTGCCCATAAAAAGCGCGTTCCACCTGCGGGTTGCCCGCTCTGGGAGACACTCGGCGCAAGAGGTGGGTGGAACGGGGGACGGGGATTAGCGAACGCAAACATGTTTGAGGTCGACGGGGCGGGCAGCGGCTTTGTTCTGGCCCGACTTCGGCAATAGGCGCTCTCCACAATCCCTCCGCAATCGGCAAGACTCGACGAGGGCTCGACAGTGAAGGCAGTTCAGTTCCCTAACGAAATCGACAAGTCGATTGGGGCGAGGTTGCGTGAAAAGCGAATGTCGATCGGTCTCTCAGAGGAGGATCTCGCCCAAACGCTTAACATCGATCCCGAGGACTTTTGTTTCTTCGAACAGGGCCTAAAACGCATCAGCGCGCAACAATTGCTCCTGATCGCCAAGGCGTTGGGCGTACAGTCGGGCTATTTTTTTGGCGTGCTGAGCCGAGGCGCTGAAAGATCGCGTCTGGTTGACTACCAAACCGCCGAGGAACCCAAGAACCGCCCCGCCTTGGTTGAACAAGGACTGCGTCTCCAGCGCGCCTTTTTCAAGGTCAAGAATCCGGCGCTGCGGGAAACGATCGTTAATCTCGTGATCGGCGTGGCGAAGTTTGGCGAGACGCGTTGATCCGACAATTTACTTCGGCCCCCCGCTTCTGCTTAGTTGCAGGACTCTTTCCTAAAGCAAAGTTTGCCTAAAGCCTCTTGGCGGGCGTATTCCAGCATCGTTCCCAACGCCGGGTCGATCTTGCCTGTTACTTTTGAGCAAAGGTTAATTAGTTCGATGCACGCGCCAATTAATCGGTAAGCCTCAGAAACCGTTAAGGCGAACTCCTCAGTCTCCGGCGCTCCATTATCTAAGACCCTGTCCAACATTTGCCGCATCCTAAGATATCGGGCCTCCTACTAGCCTCTCCAGCCCCCTTTGTAAGGTATCTTTCCCGTGACGTCCCACGCAACCGACAAATGTGTGGAGCTGGCACGGAGATGGCGGTTGAAACGTTCCAACTGCGGAGATTGCGGGGAAACGCCTAAGGAACTACCGGCCGCGCATTTGCAACCTCAAGCTTTGACAGGACCATCAAGCGCAGCAGCGAGGCTCCGGCCAACTTGAAGGACTGGGGCGGGTCGTGTCCCAATTGGTGGTGTAGCTCGGACGGAGCAAGCCGCTCGCGAAGCGCGCTCTCCATAGCGCCGTAGCGAGCGAGCGGCTTGCGGCGGTCATCGCCGATTCTCCGGTAGGGTCGGGTTGCGAATCTCGACGCA
>DATJXI010000321.1:0-3473 GCA_035500275.1 Roseiarcus sp.
CCCAGCTCGGAACCGCGTCGGCGGAGCCACCGCGCCCGGTGCCTTCTGCGGGGGAGTTGCGTCTTCAACAACGGCGCGTCCTCTCTCGACGTGATCGTTCGCAACATCAGCCAAACAGGCGCACGGATCGTCGGGAACGAACTCATTTGCCTTCCAAAGGCGTTTGAGCTTCGAATCCTTGACGCTAGCGGCGGCTACTCCTCCAAGAGGGCGCGCGTCATCTGGCGGACGGAAGCCGCGGCCGGCGTCGAATTCGTCGACTGAACCTTGTCCCTGGCGCCTCCACCAAGGCGGCCGCATGGAGGCGGCCGAGCCGCGAAAGCCGGCCGCCAGCAACCGTTTCCCCCCGCGACCGCCATTGCCATCAGGCCTTCTCGCGACGTACAGGGCATGGCGTCAGCATGATTTCGGCGCTCGGAACGCCGAGCGCGGCCCCTAGGGAGGAGACAAGTTGAGCGAAGAGACCAAATACACCCTTGGCGAGGACCGGATTCCGCGCGCCTGGTACAACATCATGGCGGACTTGCCGGCCCCGCCGCCGCCGGTATTGCATCCGGGCACGGGCAAGCCGATCGGTCCCGACGACCTCGCGCCACTCTTCCCCATGGCGCTCATCGGCCAGGAGGTGAGTCAGGAGCGCGAGATCGAAATTCCCGGCCCGGTGCGGGACATCTATCGGATGTGGCGTCCGACGCCGCTCTACCGCGCCCGCGCGCTCGAGAAGAAGCTCAGGACGACCGCCCGCATTTTCTACAAATACGAGGGGGTGAGCCCGGCCGGCAGCCATAAGCCGAACACCGCTGTGGCGCAGGCCTATTACAACAAGGCCGAGGGCGTGAAGAAGCTCGCGACCGAGACGGGCGCCGGGCAGTGGGGCTCCGCGCTCGCCTTCGCCGGCGCCGTGTTCGGCCTTGACGTCAAGGTCTTCATGGTGCGCGTCTCCTACAACCAGAAGCCCTATCGCCGAGCGCTCATGGAGACTTATGGCGCCGAGTGCGTGCCGAGCCCGAGCGTGGAGACGAAGTCGGGGCAGGGCATCCTCGCCGAGCACCCGGATTCGCCGGGCAGCCTGGGCATCGCGATCTCGGAGGCGGTGGAGGTCGCCGCGCAGCGCGACGACACGAAATATTCGCTCGGCAGCGTCCTCAATCACGTCCTTATGCACCAGACGGTCATCGGCGAGGAGGCGATTGAGCAGATGGAGATGGCCGACGCCTATCCCGACATCGTCGTCGGCTGCACCGGCGGCGGCTCAAACTTCGCCGGCATCGCCTTCCCCTTCCTCGGCAAGAAGCTGCGCGACAAGCATAACGTGCGCATCGTCGCGGTCGAGCCGGCGGCCTGCCCGTCGCTGACGCGTGGCAAATACGCCTTCGACTTCGGCGACACGGCGCATTTAACGCCGCTTGTCAAAATGCATACCCTCGGGTCGGAGTTCATCCCGCCGGGCTTCCACGCCGGCGGGCTGCGGTATCACGGCATGGCGCCGCTGGTCAGCCACGTGAAGGAGCTCGGCCTCATCGAGGCGCGCGCCTATCATCAGACCCCGTGCTTCGAGGCGGGCGTCTTGTTCGCGCGCACCGAGGGGATCGTTCCGGCGCCGGAAGCAAACCATGCGGTTAAAGGGGCGATCGACGAGGCGATCAAGGCGCGCGAGGAGGGCCGGTCGCCGACCATCCTCTTTAACCTCTGCGGCCATGGACACTTCGACATGCAGGCCTATGCCGACTATTTCTCGGGCAAGCTCGTCGATCAGGACTACGACGAGGCGATGCTGGAGGCTTCGCTCGCCCACCTGCCGAAGGTCGCGGCGGAGTAAACGCGTTGGCGACGGTTGGCGAGCGCCGGGACGCCGTGGCTCACCAATCGTCGCTGCGACCTTGCCACGCCCCGCGCGTAAAGGAGCTGCTTATGTTTCGCATCAGCGCCATGGCTTTATTCCTCGTCTCGGGCGCGGCGTTCGCGCAGACGTTCCATCACGAGGCTTGCGGATCGGCCGGCTGCCCGGCGATCCCCGAACAAATGAAGCATGACCAGATGATGCGCCCGATCGCGGATCATGGAGCCGTCGCGACGCCCGCGCAACCCGGACAGGGCGCGTTCGCGGCCATTCAGGAGATCGTCGGGATCCTCGAGAGCGATCCCAACACAGACTGGAGGAAGGTCGACATCGATGCACTTCGCCAGCATCTCGTCGACATGAACAACGTGACGCTCGAAGCCAACGTCAAGAACGAACCTATCGACGGCGGAATGCGGTTCGTTGTGACGGGCGCCGGCGCGGTCAGCGACTCCGTCCGCCGCATGGTCACGGCTCATGCGGCCGCGATGAATGGCGTCAACGGGTGGCGTCTCGAAGCAGCACCAATCGAAGACGGCGCGATCCTGACGGTCCGGCCTCCTTCACAGGACGTCGACAAGCTGCGAGGCCTTGGATTTTTCGGCATCCTTGCGCTCGGGATGCACCATCAGGCCCATCACCTCATGATCGCAAGGGGCGCACATCCGCACGGGTAGATAAGGCCCGCGGTCGCCCCAGGAGCTGGCAGACCGACCTGGAGACGTCGGGGCTCGCCCTTCTCCCCGCGAGCGGGGGGAGAAGGTTCAAGCGCTAGCCTTCAGCGAAATTCCAGAGCGAATGCCAAAGGCATGTCTTGGCCGGATTCAAAAGAGAGTCGCGGTCGAAATAGGCGAGGTGCCCGGTCATTCCGTCGTCCGGCCAGCGGAACCCCACCTCGACCTTATCCGGGGTCAACTTCACAAATTGCTCGACCGGGCCAAGATCATCGTCCTTGACCTGGGACTGGCCGATCGGGCCCGTGACGCCGTCGCGGTACT
Source organism: Roseiarcus sp. (assembly GCA_035500275.1). Taxonomy (GTDB): domain Bacteria; phylum Pseudomonadota; class Alphaproteobacteria; order Rhizobiales; family Beijerinckiaceae; genus Roseiarcus. The sequence continues at coordinate 2,839 of DATJXI010000321.1, forward strand.
TCCACACCTTCCCCTCGTGAGTCGTCACCGTCAGTGAACGCGTCGCTTCATCGAAGTCGATCTTGAGGGGGCCGAGCTTCCCCTGCCCCTTGTAATCACAAGTACGCGATATGGTTTGCGCGGCGAGAGGGGTCGCGAGAAGAGCCGCGCAAGCCGCAAGAACCAGTCCTTTCCAATTCATTCCAATCACACCAGTCTACGCCGAGTTATCAAAGGGCGGCGCCACTATGCCTGCTTGCAAGTCGGTCGCCAACATTTTTTTGAAAGGCGACGGAACAAATCGCCGGGTCGCAAAGACCATGCCGTTTGACGCAGCGGCCGTCAACGTGCGACCTCTCTTCAGGAACGGCGCGCATCGTAAAGAGCGCTCGCCGAAATCGTCGGACGGCTGGTCCGCTCATGATCGAGGAAACGCCCCCGCTCGTATTCGCGCCGGCCGTCGAGCGGCCGCCGCTCGCGCTTGTGGAAAGATTCCGCGGCGCGTCGACCAGCTTCATCGCCGACGCCATGGGCGGCTCGGGCGCGCTCGACTGGCGAATCAGGCCGGTCGTCGGCGCATCCGTATTCGGCGTCGCGCGGACATGCGACTGCGGCCCGAACGACAACCTCGCCCTCATCGCCGCTGTCGCCGAAAG
>DATJXI010000322.1:0-26050 GCA_035500275.1 Roseiarcus sp.
GGCGGTGGATGGCGTCGTTGTGGCAGGCAAGGCGCAGGGCGAAGGAATCGGCGAGGCCGCGCAGGATCGCCGCCTCGCGCGGGTTCGGCTTGCGCGAGGGCTCGGGCAGACGCGCCTTCGCGCCTTCGGGGCCGGTCGCCAACCCGGGCTTTTCGGCGGAATAGGCGATCTCGAGTTCAGGCTTGCGTGCGAGCGCGCGCGTGCACTGCCCAAGCGCGCGCTTGAACGGCTCGTTGGCGCTGTCGGCTTTCGGGCCGGCGAGCTTGCGGTTGGTCGGCTTGACGTCGACGGTGGACATGAAGTGGTCCGGAACCCTCTAGCGGCGTGGAAATGTCTATAGGCGCGCGCCGAAGCAGCCGGCAAGCCGGAAGCGCTTCGCTTCGCTTTGCTTTGGCCGGTATGTAAGAAGGCGGCGCTCCTTTCGCATCGTGGCGTTGATCGCGGCGAACTTGTGCTTAAGTTTTGAAAGGAAACGCAGGGGCAGGCGCCCTGCGACAGGAAATTCGAAAAATGAACGCCCCCTTACCCTCCGCCGATCTCGCCATCCCGCCCGAATTCCTCGCCTGCCTCGACGCGCAGCGCGCGGCCTTTCTCAAGGCGCCGGAGCCGAGCCATGCCGAGCGCCTCGCCGACCTCAAGGCGCTGGCGCGCCTCGTCAAGGAGAACCGGGCCGCGATCGTCACCGCGATCAACTCCGATTACGGAAACCGCAGTGAATTCGAGACCTTGTTCGGCGAAGTTTATACAGTGCTTGATGGCGTCCGCGATGCGGTGAAGCGCCTCAAAGGCTGGATGAAGCCGCGCAAGAGGAGCGTCGACCGGCTCACCTTCCCCGGCGCGCGCAATGTCGTCATTCCCCAGCCGCTCGGCGTCGTCGGAGTCATCGTGCCGTGGAACTTCCCGCTCATGCTGAGCCTCTCGCCGCTCGTCAGCATTTTCGCCGCCGGGAACCGGGCGATGGTGAAGATGTCGGAGAACTCGAAAGCGCTCGCCGAGCTTCTCATCGAGGTTACGCCCAAATATTTCCCGGCCGAAAAACTCGCCTTCTTCGCCGACGGCGGCGGCCGCGGACCGGCCTTCTCGTCGCTCCCGTTCGACCATCTCATCTTCACGGGCTCCGGCGCGACCGGGCGCGCCGTCATGGCCAACGCCGCCCGCAACCTGACCCCGGTGACGCTCGAGCTCGGCGGCAAGTCGCCGGCGATCGTCGCACCCGACTTCCCGATCAAGACGGCGGCTGAGCGCATCCTGTGGGGCAAGACCTTCAACGCCGGGCAGGTGTGCCTGGCAGTGGACCACGTCTTTCTGCCGAAGGGCGCGGAGGACGGCTTCGTCGACGCGTGCCAGCGCCTCTTCATGAAGCGCTATCCGGACATCAACGGCCCGGACTTTACCTCGATCATCGACCAGCGGTCTTACGACCGCCTGACCGCCGCGCTCGAGGACGCCCGCGCGAAAGGCGCGCGGCTCGTCAATCTCGCCGAGGGGCAGTCGCCGGACCCCGCGAAGCGCAAGTTCCCGCCCCATCTGGTCCTGAACCCGATGCCCGACATGGAGCTTATGCGGCGCGAGATCTTCGGACCGATCCTGCCCGTCCGCCTCTACGAGGACCGCCAAGAGGTCGTGGACGCGATCAACGCCGGCGACCGGCCGCTTGCGATCTATCCTTTCACCAACGAGGCCGAAACGCGCGACTTCTACATCTCCCGCACGCTATCGGGCGGCGTCTCGGTCAACGAGCCGATCCTGCACGTCGTCCAGCACGACTTGCCGTTCGGCGGGGTCGGCGCCAGCGGGATGGGGCACTACCACGGCCGCGAGGGGTTCGACACATTCTCCAAGCTCCGCCCGGTGTTTCAGCAGGGGCGCATATCGGCCGTCCAGAACTTCCTCCAGCCGCCTTATCGCGGGCTCGCCAACCGGATCGTGAACCTCATAATCTGGATGAAGAGCTGAACATAAACGATTCTTTGCTCTAATTAGTCTGTGAGGCGTCACCCGGAGAGGTCGGTTGTCATCTTGCCTCTCCTTCGCTGCCGTCGGCTTATTTACGCGTCGTATTCGTCGCGCAGCCTCACCCAGCTCATGGGAGACGGCAATCCCTCCTCCTGCCGGCCGAAAGCCGTGAGGTCGAGGTAATTATACGCCGGATTCATGAGGTCGAGCCCGCGGGCGAAGCACGAGTAGGTGTGGTAGACGGCGGCGTCGCCGCCTTTGACAAAAGCGCTGATCCCCGGCAGGTCGGTCATCATCCCCTGTTTCGGCGCATAGTTGTAGGTCGCGGTCCCCGCCTTGAGATCTTGGTCGCGGAAGGAGACGGCGAAGTCGTAGCTGAAATCGGACTCGTCCGACACCCAAGGGAAGGTCCAGCCCGTCTTGCGCTTGCGGGCTTCGAGCTTCTCGAGCGGCGCGCGCGAGACGGCGACGAAGGCGGTGTCGCGCTGGTTAAGATGCGCGACGATCCCGTTGAACCCGTCCGCCCAGAACGAGCAGCTCTTGCAAGGCTTCTCCCAATCGGGCGCGAACATGAAGTGCTGGACGATGAGCTGCCGCCGCGCGCCGAACAGGTCCGCAAGCGTAAGTTCTCCCTCTGGGCCCTGAAAGCGATAGGGCTTGTCGATCCTCACCCAGGGCAGCGCGCGGCGCTTGGCGCTCAGCGCGTCGCGAGCCTGCGTGAACGCCTTCTCCTCGTTGAGCAGAGCCTTGCGGGCATCGAGCCATTCCTCGCGCGTGACGACGGCGTGGTCCATTTCGATTCTCCCTTTCGCTCAAGCTCTTCAAGCGGCCAGTGGCTGCGAAGCGGCCACATAACTCGGCCGCTCAGCCAGCTTTTCCACGGCGCGCCGCAGGTTCGGAACCTCAGCCAGCAAGTCCTTCCCCTCGGGCATCGCTTTCACGTAGGCGACCATCGGAGTGAGCAAGATGTCGGCGAGCGTGATGCGGTCGCCGACGAGATAGTCGCGCGAGCCGATCGCCCCATCGAGCGCGGCCAGGATCTTCCGGATTTCGGGGATGGCGGCGTCGATGGTCGAGCGATCCGGCTGCCCGTCCGGCCCCCTCGGAAACGCGTATTGGAGCACGTAATTGCGAACGATCGCGGGATAGCCGTAGCAGTTGAGGACGCTGACCCATTGCTCAACTTTGGCACGCTCTATCGGGTCCGAAGGCATGAGCGAAGGTCCGGGCATGGTCTCGTCCAGATGCCGCAGGATCGCGCTCGTCTCGTAGAGCGCGAGCTCGCCGCAGCGGAACGTCGGCATCTTGCCGAAGGGATTCCAGGCGAGGATTTCGGGCGACTGCGGGCGAGCGACCTGCACTGCATAGGCGATCCCCTTCTCCTCGAACGCCATCCGCGTCGAGCGGACGTAAGTGGATCGGTAGTCGCCGAGGATCGTCGGCGCTGGGGTCTGCGGCTTCGGCCGGCCCTCGAGCGCCATCTCGAGCGCGTTGAGGCTCGTCTGCCACCCGTGGCCGTGCCGGTCGCGCGCGTCTTCATTGACGAATCCCGACTGCTCGAGGACGAGATCGGTGCCGCCGTCGCGCCCAACGAATGTCAGCGTGACGGTGGTTTCCGGGCCTCGGCCGGCGCCGTTCAGCCATCCCCAGGTATAGACGAGCCGGTCCGGCGGGCGGATTTCCTTGAACTCTCCTGTGAGCACATGCACCGATCCTGAGGGCGCATGCATCTCGACCCGATATTTTCCGCCAACGCGCGCGTCGACCTCGCAGTGCGGAACCGTCATGTTTTCGGGACCGTACCACGCCTGCATGAGGCTCTTTTCGACGAACGCGGCGAAGACGCGCTCGGGCGGCGCGCGGAAATGTCGCTTGATGACGAGATTGTCGGTCGGCATTGGCGTCTCCTATCCCTTCGGCGCTGACGGATCCTGTGCGGCGAGCAGCGCTTCGAGCCGGTCGAAGCCGCGCTCCCAAAACTGGCGCGTCTCGTTGATCCAGCGCTCGGCCTCGGCGAGCCGGTCCCGGCGGAGCGAGCAGACACGGAAGCGGGCGTCGACCCGGCGCTCGATCAGCCCCGCCCCTTCCAGAACCTTGAGGTGGCGGGAAATTGCCGGGCCGCTGACGGCGAACGGCCTGGCCAGCTCTCCGACCGTCGCATCGCTGGATGCGAGGCGCTGCACGATCGCGCGCCGGATCGGATCGGCAAGCGCCGAGAAGGTCTCGGTGAGCATATCCACGCCCACCATTTAACACATGAGTTAAATGACTGCAAGGACATTTAACGCGCTCGCCAAATGACATCGATTCCGAAATAGGAGACAGGCGGCGAGCCCACCAGGGCCCGCTCGACCCGCCTCGCTGTCGATTTCCGGCACAGCGCGGAGCAACGAATCGCCAAGCTCGAAGCCGTGCTGGCGCTGGGGACCAACGACCTCAGCGAAGTCGTCCCCCTTCTGGCGGACCTGCTATCGATTCCAACGGGCGCTCGCTACCCTCCTCTCGCCCTCAGTCCACACAAGCGAAAGGAGAAGACGCTTCAAGCTCAGATCGCCCAGGTCGAGGGGCTGGCGGCGCGCCAACCGGTGTTGGTGGTGTTCGAGGACGTCCATTGGAGCGACCCGACCACGCGCGAATCGCTCGATCTCTTGGTCGACCGCGTTGCGGCGCTGCGAGTCTTGGCGATCATTACCTTCCGGCCGGAGTTCAGCCCGCCCTGTATCGGCCGATCGCATGTGAGCCTTCTCAGCCTCAATCGCCTGTCGCCGCGACGACGCAGCGAGATGATCGCCCATGTCGCTGGCGGCAAGACTCTGCCGAAGGTTATCGCCGATCAGATCATCGAGCGGACTGACGGCGTGCCGCTGTTCATCGAGGAACTGACGAAGGCCGTCATCGAAAGCGGCATCCCGAGCGAGAGCAGGAACGGCGCGTCTACGGCGCGGATGGCGTCTCTGGCGATCCCCACCACGTTGCAGGCCTCGCTGCTGGCTCGGCTCGACCGCCTGTCGGCGACGCGCGAGGTCGCGCAGGTCGCGGCGGCCCTCGGGCGCCAGTTCTCCCACGAACTGATCAGCGCCGCCGCGCAAATGCCTCAAGCGCAGCTCGAGAACGCCCTGGCTCAGCTTGTCGGCGCCGAATTGATCTTTCGGCGCGGCAGCCCGCCTGAAGCGGAATATGCGTTCAAACATGCCCTGGTGCAGGACGCAGCTTACAGCACCTTGCTGCGCAGCCAGCGACACCTAATTCACGGCCGCATCGCCGCCGCGCTGGAAGGACAGTTTCCCGAAATCGCCGCGAGCCAGCCCGAAAAGCTGGCGCACCATTGCGCCGAGTCGGGCCAGCCGGAGAAGGCCGTCGGCTACTTCCTGGCCGCCAGCCAACAGGCTTTCGCGCGCTCGGCGATGGAAGAGGCCGTGGCGCATACCCGCAAGGGCATTGCCTTTGTCTCCGGCCTCCCGGACAGCGCGTCGCGGCGGCAGCAGGAATGCGCGCGTTCGTGGGCGGATGGGCGGAAATCCATCTCGTGCGGGCGCGGTTGCTTGCGTTGTCCGGCGACCTCGCCGCCGCCGAGGACAGGCTGTCGCAGTCGATCGCCGTCGCGCGCGCGCTGGAGGCCCGGTTTCTCGAATTGCTGGCCGCCATGGAGCTTGCGCGATTGTGGGACAAGCGAAGAGAGCGGGTGGAAGCCGCTCAACTCCTCGCCCCGATCTACGGTTGGTTCCGCGAAGGGCTCGAAACGTCGGTCCTCAGGACGGCCGAGGCGCTGTTGGAGCAAGTGGCGTAGCCCAGGGTGCCGTATCCCCGCCACCAAAATACCTTTCCGGCAGCGGCGCCGCGACCCAGGTGACGGCGACGTTTGCTTATGATATATTTTGCACTTCAATTATTATACTTATTATTACTTAGATACGGCACCAATTATTCTTGATAACCTTGCGCGGCGAAACGCGGGTCGGACCAAAATGGCGCCGTAACCCATTGAAAAGGCCCGATTCGCGGACCAAAATGGCAGGCCTCCCGGAAGGCGGCCGAGGCGCCTCAGGCCGCGCGTCCGCAGTCGGCCAGGATGACCTTGAGCTGCGCCGAGAGCGGCCCGGCGCCCGGCGCATACGCCCCCTCGATCGCCGCCGTCCCGACCGTGAATGCGTCCGCCCCGGCGGCGCGGACGGCCGCGACTCGCTCCGGGCCATTGACCGAGCCGGCGACCACGAGCTTGCCGCCCTCCCCCAAGCCCTTCCGGCAGGCGGCGACGAGGTCGAGCGGGGCGGCATCGGTCGCGCGATAGGCGAGGATGTCTGCGCCCGCGCAGCCCTTGCTCGCGAATGCGCGGCACTGCGCTTCGACCTCGTCGGCCGAGCCGCCGAGTTTTGTCGGATGGCCGACCGGCCGGCCGGCGAACGGCAAGTAGCCAGTCGCGCTTCCGGCAAGGACCGCAAGCGCCTCGTCCACATGAGTCCCGCCCATGAGCCAGTCCACGCCGAGGTCGCGGCCGAGCGCGATCGAGCGGAACTCCTCGTCGCGGCTCGTCGCAACCACCTCCATCCAGACGGAAGCGCCCGCGGCGCCTATCGCCGCCGCGAGTCCTTTCAGCGTCGCGGCGTCCGCGCCGACGTCCTTGAAGCCGATATGCGCGACCCCGGCGTCGCGGGCGACCTCGACGAGCGCAAGCGCGTCCGGGACGGTCGCGTCGTCCCGCGTCAACATGAAGACGAAATCCATGCGCGACCCTCATGGTCCAAAGGGCATCCGGACTCGCGAAATCCTCGCCAATGGTAGCGGGCGGAACCGACCGTGGCGACGGTCGCAATCGTCGCAGCGCCGCGACGGCTCTGCCGTCGATCCGCTACAGCGCGGCGGGTCGCTCCCAGGTCATGCCCGCGATCCGCGGGTCGGACGCGAAGACTGCGCGGCCGAAGTCGACCCCGGCGAGTGGGAACTCGCGGATCGCCTAGGTGCCGCTGGGTCCCACGCCGATCCGCCACGTCTGATATTCGAGCGACGCCGGTCCGAGGAACGCCGCGCAAGTCAGGACAGCCGCGCATGCGCCGCCAAGCGGGTCTCGCGCGGATATGCGCCGAAGGATTTGCGCGCCGGCGTCGCGCGCCGCGTCCGCCAGCTCTTGGCAGGGCTCATAGTCGACGGGGTGACGCCAGATCGCCTCAGCGGCGTCGAACAGCCTCCCGGTCAGGTCCAGTGATCGCGACGACGCGACGAATGAAGAAAAGCCCGTGTATTCCCCAGGGTTGGCTGGCCACGGCGTCGCCGGCGATTCGGCAAAAAACAGGAGTCGGTGGAGCGCCAACTCCGCAGCCGCCGTCATCGGGTCTTCCGAGGCGTAAAAGACGCCCGGAGTGCGCCCAGCGCGGCGAAACCGCGACCCCCTCGAATATGTCCCATACCGAAAGGGCGTCCACAGCAGATAGTCGAGCTCTCGGCAGTCTTCCGGAACGGCCGGTTTCGTCTGGTCGATCAGCGTTTCCAACAGCCCTTGCTCGGCGTTCGAGTCGACGAGCTTTCGCGTCGAGACGCGGTGCTGCGCCTCGACGATGCGCCAGACCTTGCCCTTGTACTCTCTCAGCTCAGACGACCGCTCAGCGGGCGTCAAAGTGAGCGATGACATCGATCAGGCCGGCGACAGTTTGGATTTTGTCGACCGGTTTGCCGCCAAGGGCGAGATTGGGTTCGTAAGCCAGCGCCGCGTGACCGCCTCGTCGCCTAGCGGCGGCGCGAAGAGCGGCTTTCGAGACGACCTTGCCAGGGTCGAGGCGGCCTCGGAAACTGCGGATGGATTCGTGTCGAGGGTCGGCATGATGGCCACCTTCTTTCTACGGAAAGTCTATTTCAAACATCATTCCATGGAAAGAAAAGATACGGATTGCAACGCTCGAGAACGCCGGCTCCAACCTCGCCGAAAGTCCTGCGTCGCTTTTGCCCAGGGCTCGCAGCCCCGGCGCCCACGGCGTTCATCCCCTTGAGCATTCCGCGGAATGCGCCGGCAAGACGCGGCTTTGCCGCGCTCGCCCCCTTCTGCTAGAGCACTGCCCTCCCTTTCAACGCCAAGCGCTACCCCATGTCCCATATCGTCACGCGCTTCGCGCCCTCGCCGACCGGCTTCCTCCACATCGGCGGCGCGCGCACGGCGCTCTTCAACTGGCTCTACGCCAAGCGTTTCGGCGGGACCTTTCTTTTGCGCATCGAGGACACCGACCGCGAGCGCTCGACCCAGGCCGCGGTCGACGCCATCCTCGACGGCCTCAACTGGCTCGGCCTCCACTGGGACGGCGAGGCGATGAGCCAGTTCGGCCGCGCCTGGCGGCATCGCGAGGTGGTGGACGAAATGCTCATGAAAGGCGCCGCCTACCGCTGCTACGCGAGCCACGAGGAGCTCGAAGAGATGCGGGAGAAAGCGCGGCGCGAGGGTCATCCGATGCGCTACGACGGGCGCTGGCGCGACCGCGATCCCAAGGAGGCGCCCCCCGGCGTCGCGCCGGTCATTCGCCTGCGCGCCGCCCAAGAGGGCGAGACGATCATCGACGACAAAGTGCAGGGCAAGGTCGTGTTCATGAACAAGGACCTCGACGATCTCGTGCTCTTGCGCTCCGATGGCACGCCGACCTACATGCTCGCCGTCGTCGTGGACGATCACGACATGGGCGTGACGCACGTCATCCGCGGCGATGATCACCTCACCAACGCCGCGCGCCAGACCCAGATCTATCAGGCGCTCGGCTGGAGCTTGCCGGTCTGGGCGCATATCCCGCTCATCCACGGGGCCGACGGCGCGAAACTTTCGAAGCGGCACGGCGCGCTTGGCGTCGACGCCTATCGCGGCATGGGCTACCTGCCGGCGGCGCTGCGCAACTATCTCGTGCGGCTCGGCTGGAGTCAGGGCGACAAGGAGTTCTTCGCCACCGACGAAATCATCGCCGCCTTCGATCTGCCGGCGATCGGCCGCTCCCCCTCGCGCTTCGACTTCGCCAAGCTCGAGAACATGAACGGCCATTTCATGCGCGCCATGAGCGACGACGAGCTCTTCGACGCGCTCATCGCTACCCTGCCCTATCTCAACGGCGGACCCGACATCGCCGCCACGCTCGACGATCAGAAGCGCGCGCAATTGCGGGCGGCCGTTCCCGGCCTGAAGGAGCGCGCCAAGACGCTCGTCGAGCTTCTCGACGGCGCAGGTTTCCTGTTCGCGAAAAGGCCGCTCCCGATGGACGCGAAGGCGGCGGAAATCCTTACCAATGGCGGCCGCGCGCATCTTGCGGCGCTCCTGCCCAAGCTGCGCCACGTTAGGGACTGGACGGACGCGGCGCTCGAGGCCGTCGTGCGCGAGTATGCGGAGAGGGCCCGCGCCAAGCTCGGCGCGGTCGCGCAGCCGCTGCGCGCGGCGCTCACCGGCCGCTCCACCTCGCCCGGCATCTTCGACGTGCTGACGGTGCTCGGCCGCGAGGAGAGCATCGGCCGCATCGAGGATCAGGCGGAGTAGGGCTTTGTGCCGCAATCGGACTGGGGTCCGCTTTGTCATCTTCACTCCTGATTCGCCGCGAGAATCCTCGCCGCTGTCAGGCAGAAAATCCAATTAGCCTACTGTCCAGATCCCCGAAGCCAGCTCTTCACCAAGCGATCCGGGCTCAAGCGCCTCGTCTGCATGGAACGCTACGAACGCATAGGAACTAGCTCGCGAAACCCTCGAAGGCGAGCGCCGCCGCGACCAGCCGCCCCGTCACGAGCGTCGCGAGCTTGAGCCGCCGCCCGTCGCGCAACCGCGCGCTTCCCGCCGTAAGCCGCGCCTCTATGTCCGGATATTCGAGCGCCGAGCCGTCGAGCGGGTGGATCGCCTTGTAGACCGCCTCCTTGCACGCGAAGACGAGCCGCTGCTTCACGCCGTCGCCTCCCGTCTCCTCCCGCTCGGCCGGCAGCAGCGCGAGGTCGACGAGATCGGCCGGCAGGGGTTCGGCCGGCTCCACGTCGACGCCGACGCTGAGCAAACGCCCGGCGCGCGCCGCAACCGCTACCGCAAATTCCGCGTCATGCGCGAGCGAGCCGACGATCCCTGGCGGCCAGCCCGGCGCGCCCGAGGGGGCGCGCATGAGCGGCGCCTCCCCGTCCGACCCGAGTTCTGCAAGCAGCCTTCGCGCAACGATGCGGGCGGCGCCGCTGGCGCGGCTCCTCGCAAGGCTCGCGGCGCCGGCTACGACCGGATAAGACGCAGCCGCTTCGTCGCCCGGCCGGATGCGCCGGGTGCCGATGAGGACGCCATATTCCGCAAGCGAGGCGGACAGCGGCGCGAGATCGAGGTCGTCCGCCCGAGCTTCGCCCATTGCCCGCCGTCGCGGGGATCAGGTGAGGCTGACGAGCTTCGCCGGATTGCCGCGCCAGCGCGAGCCGGCCGGAGCGATCTCGCCCTTCATGAGGAACGCGTCGGCGTCGAGATGCGCGCCCTCCCCCATCGTCACGCCGTAGTGCACGAGCGCCGCGACGCCGACAGACGCGCCGGCCTCGATGCGCACCATGTCGGATTTGAACACGCCCTCCTCCAGCGAGTGGGCCTGAACGATGGCGTGCTCGTTGAGATTGGCCTGGTCGCCGATCTCGACGAGCGTGCGCTCGGAGAGGACGCAGCCGTCGTCGAACACGCGCCGTCCGACCTTCACGCCCAGTAGGCGTGAGATTGCGTTGCGCATCGGCGTGCCGGCGAACGCGGTCGCAAGCGGCGTATCCGAGAGCTTCCAGTGGCGCTCGACCCGCCAAAAGGCCGGATCGTAGACCGTCGCGATTTCCGGAGTCAGGCGGCGGAAGCCGATCGACAGGCGCTCGATGAGGACGAATACCGCGAGCGACAACATGAGCGCCACGCCCGCGGCGAGCACCATCGCCGGGACATTGTTCGAACCGTACACGGCCGCCGTCCAGATGAAGGCGTAGACGCTGACGAAGGCGACCAGCCAGCGCGAGGCGAGCAGGCCGGCAATCGAAGCGACATTGAGCAGGGTCTTGCGCCTGAGGCGCCGCGAACGCTCCTCCGGCCCGATGGCCGCCAGCATTTCGAGGTCGCGCGAGGCGGCGCGCGGGATCTCGAACGCGGGCGAGCCGAGCAGACCGACGTTCTCCCTGACCGGCCCGTCGATCGGCGCCATCACCTTGGTGCCGAACAGCACATTCTCGCCGGTCCGCACGCCGGGCGGCACGTAGACCGACGTGCCGAGGAAATTGCGCTCGCCGATCCGGCAGGCGCCGAGGCGAAAGCCATGGGCCGACATCGTGAGGTTGCCGAGCCAGAGCGTGTCGGAGGCAACGGTGTCGGCGCCGACCGAGCAGAGGAAGGGATTGTCCTGGCCCTGCTCGCTGCCGAAATTCGAGCCCGTGCTGTCGCCGCGGCCGAGCGCCCAGCCGACGAGGCGCAGATAGCGCTCGATGAAGATGCTGTCGCCGAACATGAGGTTGAAGAAGCGGGAGTTGCCGATCGTCTGCACGATCTGCTGCATCCCATGGTGGAAGCCATAGAGCGGATAGACGCGGCCCTCCTTCAGGAAGAGGTTCGCCAGCCGCGGCGCGGCATAGACCGCGGCCAAGCCTCCGAAGAGCGCCGCGCCGCTGACGACCAGGGCGGACCAGGCGGCCGTCGGCCAGAGCGTGGCGGTCGCCTCCCAGGGGCTCAGCGCCAGCGCATCGTCGCCGCCGGTCAGCACGGCCATGGCGTAGACGATGACCGCCTCGGTCAGAGCGCCGACGATGGCGAGCACGAAGGCCAGCCGCGCGACTGCAAAGATCCAGCCCTTGAGCGGCGAGAGCGTCGGCTCGTCTGAAAGGCGGAACCTGATCGTCGCGGGCTCGGCCGGCGAGCCGTGCCAGCTCTGGCCCTCGGGCACGCGCTGACCGGTCTGCAATGAGGACGCGTGGCCGAGTTCGCCGAAGTCGCCGATCTCCGTTCCGATGTCGAGAACGCTCTGCTCGCCGACGTAGGCGTTGCGGCCGATCTTGATCGCGCCGAGATGGATGCGGTTGCCATAGGCCGAATAGCCGGGCAGGAGCGCGCTGCGCATGACGACCGCGTCGTCGCCGACCTCGAAGAGGTCCGCCGCGATCGGGGTGACTTGAGAGAGGGTCAAGGCGTTGCGGCCGATCTTGGCGCCGAGGAGGCGCAGATAGAGATTGTAAAGCGGCGTCCCGGCAAAGGCGACGATCGGCGCGGAGCGCACGGCGAGCTTGGCCGTCCAGAAGCGGAAATAGGCAAAGCTCCATAACGGAATCGCCTGGGCGCGGACGCGGCCGAGAAGCAGCCATTTCGCCGCGATCGCAAGCGCCGCGTGGCCGAAGAACCAGGCGATCGCCACGGTCAGCGCCCGCTCGTAGAGGACAAGCGGCGCGTCGACGGCCTCGAAGGTCCAGTCGAGCGCGATCAAGGCGGCCGCGACGCCAATCGCGCCGAAGAGCGCATAGACGGCCGCCTGCGCCGCCCCGCAGGCGTAATAGGCGAGGTTGGAAGGCCGGTGGGCGGGCGGCCGCTCAAGCGCCTCGCCCGCCGCCGGACGCGCGGCGTCGAGCGCGATCGCGAGGCGGCGCAACGTCGTATTCGCGTAGACGTCGCGCATCGCGATCTGCAGCGCGGGATCGAGCGCGCGGACCTTGGCGCAGAAGCGCGCCATCAACAGCGAATGCGCCCCGTAGTCGGCGAACAAGTCCGCCTCGACCGACGCCTCATCGAGGCCGAGGATCTCGGACAGGGCGCGGGCGAGAACGCGCTCGGTCTCCGTTTCGGGCGGCGCGGCCTTGTCGACAAGACGCAGCCGGGGGGACTTGGGTGCCGGCAGCTGCGTCCGGTCCGCCTTGTTGCTGACGAGCGTCGGGATGAACGGCAGATGTTCGAGATAGGCCGGCGTCATGTAGCCCGGCAGGCGCGCGCGCATGAGCGCCGCGATGGCGCTTCGGTCGGGAGTGGGCGCGCCGTGCTTGACGGAATAGTAGGCGACGAGTTCCCGCGCGCCGGGCTCGGGCTCGAAGGTGGTCACAACGACCTGGGCGATCTCCGGGATCTCGAGCAGGACGGATTCGATCTCCGTCAATTCGATGCGGTAGCCGCGCAGTTTGATCTGAGTGTCGATGCGGCCGAGATACTCGATCTCGCCGTCCTTATCGACGCGGCCGAGATCGCCGGTGCGATAGATGCGGCCGGAAGGGTTGTTCGGCAGCCCGAGGAAATCGTCGATGAACTTCGCCTGCGTCAGCTCCGGTCGATTGAGGTAGCCCTCCGCGACCCCGACGCCCGCGATGCCGATTTCACCCGCCTCGCCGAGCGCCAGCGCAACCTCCCGCTTGGGATCGAGGATGACGATGGAATAAGTCGGCAGCGGACGGCCGATCGTCACCGGCTTCTCGGGCGCAAGCACGCCGAGCGAGGCGGTGACAGTGGTCTCCGTCGGCCCGTAGCTGTTGAGCAGCCTGCGCCCGGGGCGCGCCCAGCGCCTGACGAGAGCCGGCGGGCAGGCTTCGCCTCCAATCAAGAGGACGCGCAGCTTCGGCAGATCGCGCTCGATCGAGGCGAGCAGCGTCGGCACGCAGCAGAAGCAGGTGACTGAGCGTTCCTCAAGAAACTCGGCGAGCTCATCGCCAAAGAGGCTGGTCGGCGCGGCGTTCGGCACGAGCGTCGCGCCGGCGACGAGCGGCGTCCAGATCTCCTCAATCGAGAAGTCGAAGGCGATCGACATGCCCTGATAGACGCGGTCGCCAGGGCCGAAGCCGTAGCTTTCGGCTGAGACGCGCGCGAAATTGCAGATACTAGGGTGCGCGACCGCGACGCCCTTTGGCTGGCCCGTGGTGCCGGAAGTGTAGAGCACATAGCAGAGCGCGTCGTCCGCGTCGGGCTGCTCGGGTCCCTGGAGCGGGCTTTCGTCCTGCGCGTCGATCTCCGCGCCGGCGCTCTCCAGCGCCACCGTGGGGGTTTCCGAACCGGTGAGCCGGTCCGCTAGACGGAGATGCGTCACGACCAGAGCCGCCCCGGCGTCCGACAGAATGAAGCGGAGGCGCTCGGGGGGATGGTTGGCGTCGAGCGGGACATAGGCCGCGCCCGCCTTCAAGAGCGCGAACAGCGCCACATAGACGTCGAGCCCACGATCAAGCAGCACGCTGACCCTGTCCCCGGGCTTGACGCCACTTGCGATGAAGAACCGAGCCATCCGGTTGGCGCGCGCGTCCAGCTCGGCGTAGGTTACGTCTCCGCTTTCCAGTGAGATTGCGGTCCGCTCCGCGTGGCGGCGGCAGGCCTCCTCGAGCACTTTGTTGAGCCGCTCCCCAGGCCGCCAGCGCAGAGGCGTGGCGTCCACGAGGATAGACGCTGGGAGCGCTTTTTCAGCGCGCCGAAGGTCGAGGCGCGACTCGGTTTCGAGTTCGCGTGGGCCCGGAGGGACCGGCGAGATCAACATCAAACTGGCCTGTCGTTGTCGGTTGCAGCCGCGACGTTGGGCGCGCGGCCGCGCATCAAGCCGGTCCCGAACGACTGAGAATCGCCCCCCGAGAGACTGGCTCTCTGCGCAGGCCGAAATAGGATCAACAGGCTGAATGGTCGCTGAACGGGTGTTTCGGGTCCTTCCGGAAAAATGCCTCGACACACGGCTGGCGCCCCGAATGCGTGGGTTTTCGGCGCGGCTTACCGGCCCCTCTCCCAGTCCAAATGCGCCGACCCCGACGCCAGATGGTTCGGCGGGTTGACGAAAGCTTCGATCGGGCTGATTGGCGGGCGGCCCATGCCGACGACCCGACCATTCCCCGCCGCGCCCAAGGCGCGGCGCCGGGCGTTCCCATCGCTGCGCCGGATCCGGCTCGCCGCGGGTCTCGTCCTGTTCGCCTACGCGACGACGCATTTCTTAAACCACGCCCTCGGAAATATTTCCGTCGACGCGATGGAGAACGGCCTAATCGTCCAGAAATTCATCTGGCAGTCGGTCCTCGGCGCGCTCGTGCTCTATGTCGCGCTTTTCACGCACATGGGGCTGGGGTTCTGGGCTCTCTACGAGCGGCGGCAGTTCCGCTGGACGCGGCTTGAGGCGACGCAGCTCGTCCTCGGGCTAACGATCCCGTTCCTCCTGGCCGACCACGTCTTCGGCACGCGCGTGGCTCTGAGCCTGTTCGGCACGGACAAAGAATACGCCCAGGAGCTTTACAAGTTTTGGGTCAGCTCGCCGGGAACGGGAGCGTTGCAGGCCGCAGCCCTGCTCATCGTCTGGATTCACGGCTGCATCGGCGTCCATTTTTGGCTGGCGCTCAAACCGTCCTATCCGCGCTTGAAGAACCTGCTCTTCGCATTCGCCGTGCTTCTGCCGGCGCTGGCGCTGCTCGGCTATTTCCAGGGCGGTCGAAGGATTTTGATCGAAGCGAACGACCCGTCCTGGCGCGGGCAGAATCTGACGCCCTCGCATGTCGGCACGCCGGAAGGGAACGACCGGCTCCGCATCGATCGCTCCAAGGCGCTGGCCGTGCTGGCGGCGATCATCGCTGCGGCGCTCGCTGCGCGCGGGTTCCGCCGCTGGGCCGAGCAACACATCGGCTCGATCACGCTCACCTACGCGGATCGCGCGATCCGCGTCCCGCGCGGCTTGAGCGTGCTCGAAGCGAGCCTGCTCAATGACGTGCCGCACGCGCATGTCTGCGGCGGCCGCGGGCGCTGCTCGACGTGCCGGATTCGGGTTCTCTCAGACCCGAGCAGCCTGCCGGAGGCGAGAGCGTCGGAACAGGCGGTGCTCGATCGGATCGGCGCCGAGTCAGGCGTCCGGCTCGCCTGCCAATTGCGCCCGACCGGCGATGTCGCCTTGGCGCTCCTCTTGCCGCCGCAGGCGACCATGGCCGAAGTTCGTAGGCGCGCGCCGGCCAGCAGCGGCGAGGAGCGATACGCGGTCATCATGTTCGTCGACATGCGCGGCTCCAGCCGGCTCGCCGAGGCCCGCCTACCCTACGATACGGTCTTCATCGTCAACCAGTTTCTCACCGCCGTGAGCAGCGGGGTCATCGCCTCCGGAGGCGAGCCGAACCAGATTTTGGGCGACGGGCTCCTGGCGCTGTTTGGCCTGAAGGTCCGGCCGGACGCGGCCTGCCGGCAGGCTGCGTCAGCCTGCGCGGCGATCGCCGCCAATGTCGAAAAGCTGAACGAATCTCTCGCACATGACATAAACGAGCCCATCCGGTTCGGGATCGGCCTCCACGCGGGGCTGATCATAGCGGGCGAGATCGGCTATGAACGCCACGCACAATTCACGGTGATCGGCGACGCGGTGAATGTGGCGGCCCGGCTGCAGGACCTGACCAAGCCGTTCAACTGCGAAGTGCTGATGTCGGAGGAGGTCTACCTGCGCGCGGGCTTCGGGCCGGACGACCTGCCCGCGCACGAGGTGGATGCGCGGGGACGCGAAGCGACGGTAAAGGTGCACAGCGCGGCGCGCGCCGCCGATTTGGCTGAGCTCCTTGAGGCGAAGGTCGAATGACGCCTGGCGATTTTGGCCGGCGAATTCTTAGGCGGTAAGAAGCACACCGGGAGGAGTCAGGGCATGGACGCAGAGTTTCGCATCGACCACATTTCGCTTTCGGTGCGCAATCTCGACAAGAGCGCCGCATTCTATCGCGACACCATCGGACTGAAGGAGATCGAGAACAAGACGCGCCGGCCGACCATCCGCTGGTTCGCGTTCGACGGCCATCGCGCAATCCATCTCATCACCGGCCGCGACGCGCCGCCGCCGGACCGGCCACTCGAGGCCCATTTTTGCCTCTCGACCCCGAACTTCGACGCAACCTTGCGCGACCTGGTCGGCAAGGGCGTGACCCACGTGAACGTGAACGGGGATCCCGGCAAGATCTCGATTCGCGGCGACGGCGTGCGGCAGACTTATTTTCAGGACCCGGACAATTATTGGATCGAGGTTTGCGAGGCGAATCCGGACGGGTCGGTGGGGTAGGACCGGGGCGGGCTCGCCGGTGGCTGAGCCGCTCTGGAAATAACGCGGAGCGAGCGAATGCGCGAGAAGTCGCGATCGTGCGTGACCAGCGCGGCGCCGTTGATGGCGAGCGCGGTCGACGCTTGAACGGCGTCAGCCAACTTCAGATTGAGCGAGGCCCGAAGGCGCGCAGCGCTTTCCGCAATCCCGCTGTCCGGTGCGATTGGCTCCCAAGATTCGAGGATCGAACGGTATCGACGGGCGAGCGCTTCATCTCCCTGCGTGAGTGGACCGGTCAGTACTTCTGCGATCGTAAGCGTCGTTACCGCGAAGCGCAGAGTTCCTGCCGCATGCGCGTCAAACAGCGGCTGGAAGCGCGGCATGAATGTCGGATGAGCCTCAAGCAGGTAAATGATCGGAGCGGAGTCGACCAGAAGCAGAGGGCCTTCCGGCAGGCCGTTGAGATTTAGCGGCTCCATTCGTCGCGCAGCTGGCGGAGCGTGTCTGCGCTGTCGGTTCCCCACAGCCCTCGCCCCGACCCCGTCAGTGGGGTAAGCGGGCGCTGGCGGGTTGCCGCCCGATAAACCGAAGCCGGCGCGAGAACTGCGACGGGCCGCCCTCGCTTAGTGATAATTGTTGATCTCCCCTTCTCCGCCGCCTCGAGCAATTCAGGAAGCCGGTTTCGGGCTTCTTCCTCCTTTGCTCGCCGTCATCGTTGTCTCCGCCTGGTTCGCAACTGTACGGCGCTGTACGGTTCGACTCAACCGTTCTGCGGCGGCTCGCTCGCGCCTGGGCCGAGCGACCGCTGCACCATGACCGTGTCGGTCCACCGGCCGAATTTGTAGCCGATCGAGGGCAGGTAGCCGACCTGGCGAAAACCGAAGGCCTCGTGCAGGCCGAGCGAGGCGCGGTTCGCCCCGTCGATGTAGCCGATCATCTGCCGGAATCCGGCGGCGGCGCAGGCGTCGATAAGCGCGCTCATGAGCTGGCGGCCGACGCCGCGGCGCAGGTGGTCGTTGTGCACGTAAATGGAGTGCTTGACCGTATAGCGATAGGCGGGGCGCTTGCGAAATGGCACGGCATAGGCGTAGCCGACGACCGCGCCGTCCTCTTCCGCAACGATATGCGGCATTCTGCGGCGCTGCATCGACTTGCGCCGGCGCTTGAGATCCTCCGCGTCCGGGGTCTCGAACTCGCCAACCAGGTCGGGGTCCACCCCGCGCCGGATATGGTGAAGGTAGATCGCGAGCATCGCGGGAACGTCGGCGTCCCGCGAATTGCGCACGCGCGCTTCGCCGACCGGTTCGCGCGCCTCCTCGTTCAAAGCGTCCGTGTTCGCGTCCATCAGGCCGGCCAGCGACTTACTCCCTGACGACATAAGTATAGAACCGAATCGCCCCGGATTCGTCGGTCTCGCGATAGAGCCCCTGGACTTCGGTTTCAAAGCCGGGGAAGGCGTTCGAGCTCTTCTCGAACATTCTCAGATAGTCGATCATCGGCCGCGACCGTTCGCCGAGCCGCTCGCCCGGCACGACGGTCGCGATCCCCGGCGGATAGACGACGAACAGCGTCGTTGCAATGCGTCCTTCGAGCGCGTCGAGCGGCACGTAGTCGACGTCGTTGCGCACGAGGCGGCGCTGGGCGTCGCGCGGCGTCATCGCCATTTCCGGGAAATGCTTCATCGAGAATTGCGCCTTCTGCAGCGCGCTCACGTCATGCCCGCGGAAGAAGGCGTGCATCTCGGCGCAAAGCTCTTTCAGCCGCTTGCCCCGATAACGAGCCGGCCGCGCCGCCACGAATTCCGGCATCGCCTCCTCGAGCGGAACGTTGTCGTCATGCAGCCGCTTGAAGGCGACGAGGGCCGAGACGAGGGTCCCGGCCTTGCTCGCTTCGACGCCCGGCGTCAGGAGAAAGAGGAGCGAGTTGAGGTCGAATTTCTCCGCCACGACCCGATTCTCGCGCAAGTATTGCGCAACCACCGGGGCCGGCACCCCGTAAGGCTCGTAATCTCCCGTCTTGCGGTCGAAGCCGGGCGTGAGCAGCGTCAGCTTCGCCGGGTCGGTGATGGCGAAACCCTCTTCCAGCGCCGTGAAGCCATGCCAGGCCTGACCAGGCGCCAGCGCCCAGTAGCGCGGATCGCGCGCGAGAAGATCGGTCGAAACGCTCTCCCACGGCACGTCGTGCGCACGGCCCTCTTGCGCCGCATCGCGAATCGCGACCCGGTCGGGCACGAACGGATCGAAAAACCAGCGGCGTTCCGGGTCGCGCTCCTTTTCCTCAAACTCACGTTTGACCGCGCGCAGCTTCTTGCGCAGCTCGATGCCGAGCCGGATGGTGTCGTCCCACAGCACTTCGCCGGATCGCCCCTTCATCATCTGTGCGCCGACGTCGAGCGAAGCGAACAGCGGATAGAAGGGCGAGGTCGAGGCGTATTGCATGAAGCCTTCATTGAAGCGCCGATGCTCGACGCGCCGGCGCTGCCCCTTGATGTGCCGGTCGCGCACATGGATCTGCGAGGCCTGCGAGAAGCTCGCGAGCTGTTTGTGCGTCGACTGCGTCGCGACGACGCCTGGCGAGTCGTCGCCGAGCCCCTTGAGGCCCATCGCGAAGCGCCGCTCATAGATCGGATGAAACTTCATGAAGCCCGCCCAGGCTTCGTCGAACAGAATGTAGTCGCAGAGATGTCCGATGCGCTCGACCATGCGCTCGGCGTTATAGATGGTGCCGTCGTAAGTGCATTGCTCGATAACCGCCACGCGAAACGGACGCTCGCGCATCCACGCGTCCTTGTCCTCGACGAGCGGATTGCCGCGGATGCGCGCGCGGATCGAGTCTTCCTCGAGATCTTCTTGCCGAATGGGGCCGATGAGGCCGTACGCGTTGCGGTCGGTCGACAGATAGACCGGGATTCCGCCGCCCATGAGCAGCGCGCCCTGGTGCGCGGCCTTGTGATTGTTGCGGTCGAACAGCACCAGGTCGCCCTCGGCGACGAGATTGGTCAGGACGATCTTGTTCGACGACGACGTCCCGTTGAGGACGAAATAGGTCTTCTCGGCGCCGAATATGGCCGCGGCCTCCTTCTGCGCCTTGAGCGCCGGCCCCTCGTGGGTGAGGAGATCGCCGAGTTCTAGGATCGAATTGTCCAGGTCGTCGCGAAAGATCGCTTCGCCGAGATGCTCCATGAATATGCGGCCGATCGGGCTCCTCGAGTAGAAGATGCCGCCGTTGTGGCCTGGGCAGGTCCACAGCTGGTTGCCCTCCTCGGCGTAGTCGACGAGCGCGCCGAAAAACGGCGTCTTCAGCGTCTCGGCATATTGTTTGAGGCGCGAGACGAGGTTCTTGGCGATGAATTCCGGCGTCTCCTCGGCAAGGAACACGTAGCCGTCGATAAAGTCCAGCACCTCGACGGGGATGTCCTCGAAGCGCTTGCGCCGGACGAGGATCACGATCGGCATGTCGAGTCCGCGCTTACGCATGAGGTTGACGAGCGAGGCCGCCTTTCCCTCCAAGCCCTTTTTGCCCCAGTCGACGACCATGCAGCCGATCGCAGCATCGGTCTGAACCGCGATCTCTGCGTCTTCCAGGCGGCGCGCCTTGATGACCTGGAACCCCATCCGTTCGATCGCCGAGACGATCTGGTTGACCCGCAGTCCCTCCAAATCGTCGGCGTCGAACATCGGCGCCGAGAAGAGGAAGGTGAATCGCTGAAAGAAGTTCATCGCATCCGGCTCCGGGCGGCTCCGCCGATCGAGCTAAGATATGAGGTCGATGACAGAAACATGACAGCGGAATGCGGAGTTGCTCCCCGGAGCGAATGATTAGAGATCCCGGCAAAGCGCGTCATTTTACCGCAGGAGGGCTGCGAGATCTGTCATCTTCATTTCGTCGCAAGCCGCAATTAGATCGTTGTCGATCATGCTCTATCTCACCGGCAAGCGCGCCCTGGTCGTCGGCGTCGCCAACGACCCGTCGATCGCCTGGGCCGTCGCGCGGGCCTTGCGGCGCGCGGGCGCAAAGCTCGCCGTCACTTATCTCAACGAGAAGGCGGAGACATATGTTCGCCCTCTGGCCGAAAGCCTGAAGGCGCAGATCTTCATGCCGCGAGACGTCGAGAGGTCGGACTATGGCGCCCAGAAGGTGGTGGACACGTACAATCTGATGGGGCCGGTGAAGTTGGAAATGGCGGCGTTTCTCGCCAGTGATTCCGCGCGCAAGATCGCCGGCAGCGTCGTCTGCGTGGACGCCGGCCGGCACATTGTCGGCTGAAGACCCGTCGCACCCGAGGAGCTGTTTCATGAACGTCAGAGCCGCGGTTCGAAACAAGACCTGGGCCGAGCTGAAAGTCGGCGACGCCGCCAGTCTGGAGCGCACATGCTCGGTGCAGGACCTCCTGCTGTTCGCCCATGTTTCGGGGAACGTTAACCCGCTGATGCTGCCGCCAACCGACAGCGCAGCGAAAGTTAAGGCGCCCATCGCGCCATCGATGTGGGTCGGCTCGCTGGTGTCGGCCGTGCTCGGCAACATGCTGCCCGGCCCAGGAACGCTCTATCGCGAGCAGGACTTGCGTTTCCTACGCCGAGTCCATGTCGGCGACAAGCTCAAGGTCATAGTGACGTGCCGCGAGAAGCGCGAGGCGCCGGTCGCCGTTTTCGACACCAGGATCGAGGATATGGCGGGCGCCGTCGTGTGCGAGGGCGAGGCGATCGTCGAGGCGCCCGCCGTCTCCCAGGAAATCGAAGCGCGCGAGTTGCCGGCGCTCATCGTGGACGCGGTCGATCATTTCGCGCGTCTCATCGACCTAGCGGCCAAGTTGCCGCGGCTGAAGACGGCGGTCGTCTGCCCCGAGGACCATAACTCGCTCAGCGGCGCGGTGCTGTCTGTGAACCGCGGCCTCATCGAGCCGATCCTCGTCGGCGATCCGGGCCGCATCCGCGCCGCAGCGAAGGATCTCGGCGCCGACATTTCGGCTCTTGCGCTCGAGCCTGTCTCCGATCCTCATGCGGCGGCCGCGCGCGCGGTGGCGATGGTCCATGAAGGCAGGGCGGGTGCGGTGATGAAGGGCGCGCTGCATTCGGACGCGCTGCTTGCAGAGGTGGTCAAGAAGGACGGAGGCCTGCGCGGACACCGCCGCATCAGCCATGTCTTCGCGCTCGACGTACCGACTCTCGACGAAATTCTTTTCATCTCCGACGCGGCCATCAACATCGCCCCGGACCTCATGACCAAGGTCGACATCGTGCAGAACGCGGTCGACTTGGCGCTCGCCTGCGGGATCGAGAAGCCGCGGGTTGGCGTTTTGTCGGCGGTCGAGACGATCAATCCGGCCATCCCCTCGACCATCGACGCAGCCGTGCTGTCGAAAATGGCCGAACGCGGTCAGATCAAGGGCGCGGAAGTGGATGGGCCCCTCGCCATGGACAACGCCATCGACATCGAGGCGGCGCGAACCAAGGGCATCGCCTCGCTCGTCGCCGGCCGCGCCAATGTTCTTGTCGTGCCCAATCTCGAGGCCGGCAACATGCTGGCCAAGGAGCTCACCTTTGTGGCGAGAGCCGAGGCGGCCGGACTGGTGGTCGGCGCCAAGGCGCCGGTGATGCTCACGAGCCGCGCCGACAACGACCGCGCGCGGCTCGCCTCCTGCGCGCTGGCGCTGCTTTATGAATATTACTTGCGAACCGGCGCGGCGTTGGGAGCCGCTGCCCCAAAGGCCGCGGAGACGTCGCATTGAGCACGGCCGTCCTCACCCTCAACGCCGGGTCCTCATCCTTGAAATTCGCCGCGTTCGCCGCAGAGGGCGACGAGCCGAAGCTCATGGCTTCCGGACAGATCGAGGGCATCGGCGCCAACGCAAAAGGCGAGGTGAAAACGCCGGCCGGCCAGAGGGCGGAGCTCGCCTTCAATTCAGCCGGCGGCGACGTGGATCATCATGCGGCGATGGCCGCAATTCTCGGCTGGCTGCGCAGCACGAAAGAGGATCATTCGGTGGCGGCCGTCGGGCATCGCGTCGTGCACGGCGGGCCCGACCTCGTCCAGCCCGTGCTCATCGACGCCGAGGTCGTGGAAAAACTGAAGCGCCTCATCCCGCTCGCGCCGCTGCATGAGCCGCACAACATCGCCGGCATTGAAGCGGCGATGAAGGCCTTCCCGTCCGCGCCCCAAGTAGCCTGCTTCGACACCGCCTTCCACCGCACCCACCCGTTCGTGTCCGACACGTTTGCGCTGCCGCCGTCGTATTACGAGGAGGGCGTGCGCCGCTACGGCTTTCACGGCCTCTCCTACGAATACATCGCGCGCAGGTTGAAGACGGTCGCGCCGGAGGTCGCGCGGGACCGCGTGATTGTCGCGCATCTCGGCAACGGGGCGTCGATGTGCGCGATCCGGGAGGGCCGCTCGGTCGCCTCCAGCATGGGTTTCACCGCGCTCGACGGCCTCCCCATGGGCACGCGCTCGGGGCAGATCGACCCCGGCGTGCTGCTCTATTTCATGTCCTACAAGAAGATGAGCTACGAGGCGATCTCCGACCTGCTCTACAAGAACTCGGGCCTCAAGGGCATGTCCGGCATATCGCAAGACGTTCGTGAGCTTGAGGCGGCCGACACGCCCGCGGCGCGCGATGCGCTCGCCTATTTCGTCGCGCGAGTGAAGCGCGAGATCGGCGCGCTCGCCGCGATTCTCGGCGGCGCAAGGGCGATCGTCTTCACCGCCGGCATCGGCGAACACGCCTGGCGCGTGCGCGAGGCCGCGCTAACGGACATGGGGTGGATGGGCGTCGACCTCGACGCCGAAGCCAACCGCGCAAGCGCCCAGATTATCAGCGCCAAGTCCTCGCCAGTGACTGTTTTCGTCATCCCGACCGACGAGGAACGTATGATCGCCGAGCACACGATGAATGTCGCCGGTCTCGGCGCGTCAAGAAGCCAGTCCACCCACGCTTAGCGGCTCGCCGCTTCGAGAGCCGCAGTCTCGCCTACGCCGCCGCCTCATAGACGAAGAAACCCTTGCCCGTCTTGCGGCCGAGATAGCCGGCGTCGCACATCTGCTTGAGCAGCGGGCTCGGACGGTATTTTGTATCGTCGAAGCCGTTGTAGAGCGTCTCCATGATGTCGAGCACGATGTCGAGGCCGATGAGGTCGGCGAGCGACAGCGGCCCCATCGGATGGTTGGCGCCGAGCTTCATCATCATGTCGACGTCCTCAGGCGTGGCCAGCCCTTCGTACACGCAGTTGATCGCCTCGTTGATCATCGGGATGAGCACCCGGTTGACGACGAACCCATATGAATCCTTCGACACGCGCGCCTTCTTGCCAATGTCCTCGGTGAGCTTGACGACTTTCGCGCAGGTTTCATCGGTCGTCTGCAGCCCACGAATGATCTCGACCAGCGCCATCAGCGGAACCGGATTGAAGAAATGCATGCCGATGACCCTGCCCGGGATTTTCGAGGTTGCGGCGATGCGGGTGATCGAAATGGATGACGTATTCGTGGCGAATATCGTCTCGGGCTTGCATAGCCGGTCGAGGTCCTCCATGACCGCCTTCTTGATGTCGAAGCGCTCGAGCGCGGCCTCCACCACAACGTCGCAGGCGGCGAGGTCCTCGATCTTGGTGGTGGGCGAGATGCGGGCCAGCGTCGCGTCCCGCTCCTCCGGCTTCATCTTGCCTTTGGCGACCATCCGCTCGAGGCTCTTCTTAATGGCGCCCATGCCGCGGGACAGAGGCGCCTCGCCGACGTCCCTGAGCCGGACCGGGTAGCCTGCCGCTGCAAAAACCTGCGCCACGCCGGCGCCCATCGTGCCGGCCCCGACCACGCCGACTTCCTTGACGCCGTCGATCATGACATTGCTCCTCGCGATTTGCCTCGTCTTCTAGCTAAGTTAAGCCAGCCAATCTCCTATGACAGAGCTGGGGACTGGGACGCTATGTCGCGGGCGCCGTCGCAACACCCGGCGGCGCACCCAACTTACGCGGGCGCGCGTATGGCGCTTCACAAACGGAAAGTCGTTTCTCCCAATGAGCGCGCAAGACACGTTCCAGCCTCAATCGATTTTGAGCCTTCGCACTCTCGCGGACATTCATGACAGGCGATAAGAGAACAAGCGCGATTGGCGTCCGCGCCGCGCCCGCTCAATCCGAAAGCCGCGATCCAACTATGAACGCCGCCCCCGCGACAGACGCCGCTCAGGCGAATGACCCCCTTCGCGCCCGCGCCGGGCTGACCGCGATTTTCTTCGCCAACGGCCTCATCATTGGCGCCTGGGCGACGGCGATCCCCGGGATCAAGTCGCTCTTCGGCCTCACCGACGCCGAACTCTCGCTCGTGCTGTTCGCTGCCGGCCTGGGCGGCCTTGCCGCGATGCCGGTCGCGGGCGTGCTGCCGCCGCGGATCGGGGGAACGGGCCGGGCGCTGCGCGCGTCCGGGCCGCTCGCCGCGGTCCTGCTCGCCGCCTTGCCGCTTACACATCTCCTGTCGGCGGGCGCCGCGCCGCTTGCGGCCTGCGCGCTCATGTTCGGCTTCGTCAACATCCTCATGGACGTGCCGATGAACGCCCACGCCAGCGTGGTCGAGCGCCGCTGGGGCAACGCCATCATGTCCTCGTTCCATGCCGCCTGGAGCGCGGGCGGCCTTATCGGCTCGGCCTTTGGGGGCTTTCTCATCGCGCGTGGCGCAGGACCAGCGATGCAGCTTGGCGTAGAAGCGGCGGTCGCCTTTGCGATCGCGGTTGCCGCCGGTCTGAAGATCGGCGTCGGCGACACGCGCGCGGCGAGCAAAGTGTTCGCGCTGCCCGAGCGCAGGCTCCTGGCGCTCAGCTTCATCGCGCTGCTCGCCGTCTTCGCGGAGGGATCGGTCACCGACTGGAGCGCACTTTACATGAGCTCGGAGATCGGCGCCGCGCCGGGGGCGGCCGCGATCGGATTCTCCGGCTATGCGCTGATGATGGTTGTCGGGCGCCTCGCCGGCGATCACGTTGTGCGCAGGATCGGCCGGACGCGCACCATCGCCTACGGCGCGGCCATCCTGTTCGCCGGCATCCTGCTCGCAGTCGGCCCGGCGACCCAAATCGGCGCGGTCCTCGGCTTCTGCCTCGTCGGCCTCGGCGTCGCGAACATGGTGCCGGCGGCGTTCAGCGCCAGCGCCGCCGCGGCGAGCTCGCCTTCGCTCGGCATCGC
>DATJXI010000323.1:0-12753 GCA_035500275.1 Roseiarcus sp.
GGCTTGGCAGGGAACGCCGCCAGCCCTAATTTGACAAGCTTCCATTGGGGGACCGCATGGACGTTCCCGAACTGCCCAACCAGGCGCTGCCGGTCGAGGGTCTCCTTGAAACCTCGCTCTACGCCCGCGATCTCGCCCAAACGTCAGCCTTCTACCGGGACCTCTTCGGCTTCAAGACGCTCGTCTGTTCACCCCGGCTGGTCGCGTTCGAGGTCGCGGCGCGGCATGTGCTCCTCGTGTTCCAGGCGGGGGCGACGGAAGAGGACGTCGTGGACGCGCGCGGCGTGATCCCCGGCCACGACGGGCGGGGGCGGCTGCATCTGGCCTTCTCCATCGCGAGCGGCGACCTCGACGCCTGGCGCGCGCGACTGGCCGCGATGGCGATTCCGATCGTCGGCGAATACCGCTGGCCGAGAGGGGGCATGAGCCTCTACTTCCGCGATCCCGACGGAGCGCTCGTCGAGCTGGCGACGCCGGGCTTGTGGTGGCCCCTTTAACCCCGCCGCCCGCCTTTACGCATGGCGCGTAACATGGCAGGCCTTGTTCCGAACGGCCCTGGGGAGGCCCCCACATGAATTCGCTTGGCGTCGCCGTCAGTGTCGGCCTGCTCATTGCGGGGAGCGGCTTCCTCGGGCTTCTGCTGCAGCGATGGCTCGCCGAGCATCACACGATGGAGCGGTCGCGCGACATGATCGGCGGGGTGGTCGGGCTGCTCACGCTTCTGCTCGCGCTCGTGCTCGGCCTCCTCATCTGGACATCCTACGGCGTCTACAACACGCAGCAGACCGAGCTGCAGACCATCGCAGCGCGCGCGCTCGAATTCGATCTCGAGATGCGCCAATATGGGGCCGAGGCGGACAGGGGCCGCGAACTCCTGCGGCGCGATCTCGTCTGGGCGCACGAGCAGTTCTGGGGCGACGACGAGTCCCGCTCGATGGCCTATGACGCGTCGTACAAGGCGATGGGCGACCTCAACGTTTTCTTCGACAGCCTCGAACCCAAGACGCCGGCCCAGACGTCGCTTCTTCAGGCGGCGCGCGCCAACTACGCCTTCATCGGCGAGCAGCGGATCCTAATGTCGATGCAGGCGGCGACGCCCGTCGCCTGGCCGCTCGTCTATGCCGTGACGTTCTGGTCGTGCCTCATGTTCGCGGGCATGGGGCTCCTCTCGAAGCTCAAGCCGATGGCGGTGGCGATGGACACGCTCGGCGCCGTCTCGATCGCGATCGCGATCTTCCTTATTCTCGAATTCAACAAGCCATACACCGGCTCGATCCGCGTTCCCCCGGTCCCGCTCGAGCAGGCGATCGTCGTGCTCGACCAGCCGGGGCCGGGAGAGGCCGGTGCTTCACAGTGACGGAGGAGACTTGCTAATGGCGCACTACCGCATTCTCAGCGACGACGAGATCAAGGCGGCGCTCAAGGAGCTGACGGACTGGTCCTACAATGCGCCGAACATCGAGGCGACCTTTGCGTTGAAGACGTTCCGGGACGCGATCGCCTTCATCGTCGAGATCGCGATCGAGGCGGAGGTGATGAACCATCACCCCGAGTTCAAGAACTCCTACAACATCCTCTCCTTTTCGTTCTGCACGCATGACGCGGGCATGAAGATCACCGACCTCGACATCGAGACGGCGAAGAAGATCAGCGCGCTCGCCAAACGCTTCCAGGGTATGGCTTGAAGCCAGTTCGGGAGAGGCCGGGGCCGCCGCCTCGCCCGGCAGTGCGCAAGTCGATCGGCGCCGGACAACGCCAAAAGCTGGCGCGACGCTCGTCCTCGCTCATCCGCATTTCTGCGGTCGCTGGACGTGAAGTTCAGAGCACCCTTGGCGATTGTTTACGTCGGCGACACAATCTGGCAGAAGCGCAGAAGCATTGGATGCAAACTGCCGTAACGTATGCCATGTTGGACGCGACGAAAGAGAATGGACCGAGTTCGGTCCCAACGCACGGTCCTGGACCATCGCAGTCCGGCAGCGGAGACAAAGTCCATGGTTGAGCCCTCTCCACGCCAGACGTCGCTGAAGCCGCTGCGAGGGCAGCGGAATGACGTCAAGAACCTGGAAGGCGCGTTGACGCGAGCGACATTCGGGACTTCCGATCAGGGTCTTCGACTCGGACGCGCATTCGCCTCGATCAAGGATCCGGGCGTCCGCCAAGCGATCGTTGACCTCGTGGAGGCGATGTCGAAAACGTCGCAATAAAACTTCGCAAGCCTGGCCTAAGTCTTTTCTTGCCTCCGCCCACCGCTCTCTGCGATCTGCCGGGACATGATGCGGAGGACTTCGCTTTCGTCAGCGACCCGGTCGAAGCGATCGTGGACGCCGAGCGCATGGAATTTGCTGTGGAGGTAGGAGCCGGCCGGCGGGCAGACGCTGCGGTCATAGCCGCTCCACGTGATCGCCTCGCTCCATAAGTGCAGCATCGCAGCGCCCTGCAAAGCCTCTTCGACTTCGCTTTTGTATGCGGGCGCGAACGGTCTCCAGAACTGCTCCGGCTCGATAGGGTAGCAGACGCGCGGCTCCAGCGCCTTGTCGTAGAGCCGGTGCTTCTCCAAAATCGGCGTCAGGAGAAACGGACCGAGCGCGCCCCAAGTCTGATCGACGTCCGCGGCGGCTTCGGCCCTTGCGACGAGTTCGGCGAGCGCTGGCTCGGACGGCGGGAGACGCAGCACCGCATTGTTGATAAGCTTTGACGAGACCGCGTCGGCCTGCCGGCAAAAGATGTAGTCGCGCCCGGCGAAGAAAGGCCGCTCGAGGCAGATGAGGTCTGTGTCCACCCAGCAGCACCCGGTCTCGCGGATCATCCTGTAGCGGAAGAGGTCGGCGAAGGTCGCAATCGACGGCTTGCCGTCGACTTGATAGCGTTCGAGCAGCGTCTCGTCGGAGCAGATTTGCCGCGCGTCCTCGCGACGGACGCCGGGCGGCAGCTCTAGCCCACCTTCATAGCCGTAGACGATGAGGTCGACGCCGGCGCGAGGAAAAGACGCGAGACAGGCGTAGGCGAAGGGATTGAGGTCGCCGCGCCAGAAGGTGGCGAATTCGCCGCGTGCGCCTGCATCCGTCATGCGAATTTCACCATCGCGCGCATGGCCTAGCGTCACTCGATCCTGGCGAGCGCGTTGCGCCCGGCGTCCTCCCAGTCGCCGAAGAAGGTCTCCGCGGTCAGGTCGCCGCGCGCCACGAACTCGCAATAGATGTCGAAGATCCAGCTGGCATGGACGTCGTCGAGCAGGAGATGGCGGCCTTTTTCGCCCTTCGACATGCGAATGCAATTCGCGACGTCCGAATAGCAGACTTCGCTCGTGTGGCCGCCGTCCACGCACAGAAGGTCGAAGGTGAGATCGGCGGTCTGCCCGGCGAGCCACGGCAGCACCTCGCGCGAATCTCCAGGGAAAAGATGGACGCGGCCGGGGAACTCGCCCTTGAGAAAATCGACGCATTCGACCGTGTAGGCATGGCTCATTATGTCCACGCCATAATACTGAAGCCTGGGATTGGACGAGAGCGCGAGCAGCGCGCTGTGGCCGGCGTTGACGCCGACCTCCAGCATCCGCTGCTTGAACCGCGCCGCCCGCCAGACGTTGCGCCGGGCCGGGGCGAGATCGACTTCCGGATCGCTTTCCACGAAAGGCTCTTTGCCGTCGGCGTAGAAGATATTGCCCTCGAGGACTTCCCCTGTTCGCTCGACGATGGCGTTGACGCTTGCGAGGCGTTGCCGGAAAGCATGCGATAGGACCTCATCGAGCGTGTCGCGACGGATCGTGTAGTCGGGGATCTCAGAAGGGGGAACGGGCTTGCCCGGTATGAGTTTGCGTCCGTTCATCAGTGGGCTTGCCCTCGCGTGGAGAATCGCCCGCATGTAAGCCAAACTGGTCCGGATGAACACTTTGGGAAACCGTCCGCGCGGCGCGCGATCAAACAGCCGAGGTTTGGGATCCATATCCGCGAGGGCGCAGGAGGCGCATTTTCCAGCCGTCCGAGCTGCGGTCACCACGCGCCGAAGGCGCGCTTCACCCACCGCAGGAAGGCGGCGCGGCGGGGCGGCTTCACGAAATCCATGCCGTAAAGAGCGACATACTCGAATCGGCCGCTCGGATCGATCAGGGCGCTGATGTTGTCCCTGACGAAACGTCGTGGAGGATCGTGTTTGGCCGCGACGTCGCGGCGAGGCTCGCCGTACGTGGAGACCGCGGCCATGCGCTTAAGGTTCCAGAGATTGGGGTGGAAGCGGCGGTCTTCGTCGATCACCGTCGATACGCCGGGCAGGAAAACGCGCTGAAAGTATCCCTTCAAAATCGCGGGGAGGCCGTCGAACCAGACAGGATAGACCAGGACCAACGCATCCGCTGCGCGCAGCCGCGCCACGTAGCCTTCGACGCCGCATGTGTTGGCGTCGACGTCAACGTAGCTCATGAGCTGTTTGCGCGGCAGAACCGGGTCGAACTTTTCCGCATACAAGTCCAAATCGTCCACGTCATGTCCGCCGGCGCGCAAGCTTTCGACGACCCGCGCGTGGATCGCGGACATGAAACTCGTTTCGATGGGATGAGCGTACACGACGAGAACGCGCAAATCTCACGCTCCAGCCGGCACGAGGCCGTGTCAATGCGTGGACGAAAGGCGATCCGCGACCGCGCCCAGATTCGCCACAAAACAGAGCGATAGCGCTGTGGAATGGCGCAATCGGGGCGAACGGAAGCGCGCTTCGACTTCCGGCAGGGACGAGTCTCTCCAGCGGCGGGCCAGCGGGCATCGCTTTCGCGGCTAGAATAGCACCCGAAATCGTGCGAATGACCCCGGGGAGCGGGGTCATGCCGCTCGGAGCTCGGGGATGTTGCGAGACGGGGGGCCGAAGCGGATCAAGCTCCTTCCGCCCGCGTCGGACGCAAGGAGACCGAGTTTTGAACCCGGCTCGAAAGTTGTAAGGGACTAGGCGCCACTCGGCGTGCTCCGGAGACGCAGCCCATGAGGCTTGAAGAAGTATTCGACATCATCAGGAGCAAGCGGCTCATGGTCGTGTCGACGGTGAGCAGCACGGGCGCGCCTGAGGCGGCGCTCATGGGCTTCGCGTGCACGCCACAGAACGAATTTGTGTTCGATACGTTGTCGACTTCCCGCAAGGCGATAAATCTCGCCGGTCGGCCAGCCGCCGCGCTCGTGATCGGATGGGACGACAATATCTCCGTGCAGATCGAAGGCGACGCCCGCCAGCCGGTGGGCGACGACTTGGCCGCCGCAAAAGCGGCGTATTTTCGCGAGTGGCCGGACGGCCGCGACCGTGAAAATTGGCCGAACATCGCCTATTTCGTGGTTCGGCCGAGGTGGATCCGTTATTCGAACTATGCCGGCGCGCTCGTCGTTGAAGAGTTTACGCTTTAGGACAGGCTCGCATCATCCTTTTCTTCTCTTCATGAAGAATAAGGCGGCTCGGCTGGGCCCGGGCTTTGCAATATGCAGGTTTGACCGGAAAACCAACCGATCGGCTGCTTCGTAAACAGAACCGAAAGGCTGGGGAACATGGACTATGCGCAAACGCTTTCGGATTAACGGTTACGCCATCGCTTCGGCGGACGGGATGATCGCAGACGGGACCGGGCTCATGCCCGACATATTGAAACTCGAGGCCGACCAGCGCTTCTTCGAAGAGGCGCTGGAGCGGGCCGACGTGGTCGTGCATGGCCGGAGGTCGCACGAGGGCCAAGCCAACTCGACACGCCGACGCCGTTTGACCCTGACGCGCCGGATCGCTGGCCTCGCGCCCGACCCGAACAACCCAAATGGAAGGCTGTGGAACCCCGCCGGGGCGTCGCTCGAGCAGGCGTGCGCCGAGGTTGGCTGTGACGGCGGCACGATCGCGGTCCTCGGCGGACCGGCTGTCTACAGCATGTTTCTGCCCCTGGGCTACGACAATTTCTACCTCACGCGCGCCATCAACGTCCGCTTGCCCGGCGGGATGCCGATTTTCATTGAAGGGCGCCTTGGCTGCCCGCCGGAGCAGCTCCTGTCCCGCTTCGGTCTCAAGCCCGGTCAGACACAGCGGCTCGACCACGAGGTGACGCTCGTCGAGTTGAGACGTCCGGACGCTCGGGGGATCGCCGCCAGGGCCTCCAGCAAGCTGACGCCGCGCCGGCTCCCAGCGAGGCGCTGCTGACGCTACCGGACTGCGCGCCAGATATTCATTTCGACGCCATGCTCCGGATCAAGCGGGATCGTTTGGCTGAGGCGAAGTCCGGCCTTGGCGAGCACGGTCTCGGCTGAAAGTCCGGAATCGCAGGCGGAAAAAATGGACCGTCCGCCGGGGAGTTTAACTCCATGGGCGCGCGACAACTGAAAAGCGTCGAAACCGATCGTCAGGAAGAGGTCGAACACAGGCTGGCCCCCCGGAACCGCCACCTCGCCGCCGCTCGGCAGCAGCCGTTTCGCAACCTCCGCCCAACTGACGAGCGCCGGATTCCACCACCATGCGTCGGCGCGTTCTTCAAGTCCGGCTGCGCCGCGCGAAATCACAAGACGTAAATCGCCCCTCACGTTGGGCTCGAGTTCATGGCTGCGGCGGCCGAACACGATCAGGTCCGCGCGCGCCAACGCGCGCTGGTAATATTCC
Organism: Roseiarcus sp.; assembly: GCA_035500275.1. Taxonomy (GTDB): domain Bacteria; phylum Pseudomonadota; class Alphaproteobacteria; order Rhizobiales; family Beijerinckiaceae; genus Roseiarcus. The sequence continues at coordinate 6,610 of DATJXI010000323.1, forward strand.
CAGTCTTTTTCATTGCGAAGCGAAGGGGGGATAAGGCCACCTGGACCAGCGATTTTGTCGTCGTCCGAGACGATGGCGTACCCTTGGATTTCGACTGGGCGGGCCTTTACGTCCTCGGGATCGAGCGTGCTCATGGATCATGCCCTAAGCGTTGAACACCCGAACCGCCGTCGGCGCTTCCCTCGATGAGCGATCGTTCAATCCAAGAATCGCCCCTTCTCAAATAGCATTCATTGTCGCCATCAATCCAATCATCTAATCGTGGCGCTGGGGCTTACCCTGTTCGGCCATTCATTCGGATCCCAGCCCGCGGGCCCGACGCAATCCATTCAGGCGCTTGGCTCTCGTCGATGCCGCCTGAACTGAGGAGATCGGCTTTTGCGCAGGCCTTTTCGCATTGTCGCCTACGCTATCGTGTCCGCGGACGGCATGATCGCCGACGAGACGGGAGCGATGCCGAAATCGCTCACCCTTGAAGCCGACCAGCGTTTTTTCGAGAGGGGGCTGGATCGCGTCGACCTTGTAGCGCACGGCAGGATGTCCCAGGAGGATCTGCCAAATTCGCCAAAGCGGCGTCGGTTGATCCTGACCCGCAAGGTGGCGGGTCTCGCGCCCGACCCGGACAACTCGAACGCTCGGTTGTGGAACCCTGCGGGCCCTTCCCTCGAGGAGGCCTGCGCTTCGCTCGGATGTCTTTCGGGTACGATCGCGGTTCTGGGCGGGCCTGATATCTACCGCTATTTCTTGGGATTCGGGTACGACGACTTTTACCTGAGCCGCGCCGATAAAGTGCGTCTGCCGGGAGGAGTGCCGCTCTTTGGGCGAGGCCCGGACCAGACGCTGGAGGAGCTCATGTCCACCGCCGGCCTCAAGCCCGGACCCATCCAGCGGCTCGACGACCAGGTGTCGCTCGTCGAGTGGAAGCCGAAGGCCTAAACGTGCTTCATCCGCGAGTGATCGGTGGGCCGTCCGTCAGAGGAACGCCCTTTCCGCCCGGAAGACCTTCGCCGGCCTCACGATTTCGTCCTGCGCCGCGATCAGCGCGAGCTCGCGCGTCCCGGCCGCCAGCGTCGCCGAGACGACGCCGAAGACGGAGGACGCGCTCCGCGACAGCGCCTCCGGCGCCGAGTGCGATTCCAGCCAATGGTGGAAGAAGAGCGCAGCGAAGAGGTCCCCCGCGCCGTTGACCGCGATCGGCAGTTTTGGCGTGCGGAGCCGCCAGACGCCCCCCGCGTCGGCCGCCATGAGGTCGAGCGCCTCGGGCGGGGTCTCATCCAGCGTGAGCGATGTGACGACGACCACCTCGAGCCCCTTGGCGCGCAGCGCCGCAAGCGCGCCGGAAGCCTCGGCCAGGGTCCGGGCGGGCGTGCCCGTCAGCCAATCGAGCTCAAAGGCGTTTGGCATCGCGATCGTCGCGCGGGCGAACGCCCGGTCGCGGAAGAATTCGGCGACGCCCGCCGCGACATAGAGGCCGCGGCCCACATCGCCGATGACCGGATCGCAGGCGTAGGCAGCCTCCCGATTGGCGGCGCGGATGCGGTCGAGGGCGCGGAGCGCCGCGTCCCCGATCTCCGCCCGGCCGAGATAGCCGGTGAGGAGCCCGGCGCATCTTGGCAGGACGCCGATCGCCTCGAGCCCGGCCGCGCATTCGTCGATCGCGGCCCCGTCGAAGGCGCGGCCTTTAAAGCCGGGGTAGCCGGCGTGGCTCGAAAACTGCACGGTCATCAGCGGCCAGACCTCGCGCCCCATCCGCTGCAGCGGAAAGACCGCCGCCGAATTGCCGACATGGCCGTAGACGACGTGCGACTGGATCGAGAGTACGGGCGGCAGCATGAGCGGACGAGAGCGCGATTCGAGCCGGGCGTCAAAGGCGATCGGCCCGGCTCTTGCGCCGCCGCCACAAAGTTCGCCCCCATCGGCTCAGCTTGAGCGCCCCGGCCAAGCCTGAAACAATAGGTTTTTGTCTCCGAGGAGCCTCATGAACGCCATCACCGCCTTTCTCGCCCGCGCCATCGCGCAGGGGCAGGGGCTCGACAAGGCCGATCTCGTCCTCAAGGGCGGCCGGATCTTCGACCTCGTTTCGGGCGAGCTCCTCGACGGCGACGTGGCGATCTGCGCCGATCGGATCATTGGGACGCTCGCCGACTATAGCGGCGTCCGCCAGACCGACATCCGCGGCAAAATCGTCGTCCCCGGCTTCATCGACACGCATTGCCATGTCGAATCCTCGCTCATCACGCCGCTCGAGTTCGACCGCTGCGTGCTGCGCCGCGGGGTCACGACCGCCATCTGCGATCCGCACGAGATCGCCAATGTGCTGGGCGATGCGGGCGTCCGCTACTTCCTCGACGCCGCGATGGCGACGGCGATGGACCTGCGCGTCCAGCTGTCGAGCTGCGTGCCGGCGACCGACCTCGAAACGTCGGGCGCGCGGTTGGAAGCCGCCGACCTGCTCCCGCTTGCGAGCCACCCTAAGGTTCTCGGCCTCGCCGAGTTCATGAACTTTCCCGGCCTGCTCGCCCGCGACCCAGCGTGCCTCATGAAGCTCGCGGCGTTCCAGACGCGGCCGATCGACGGGCACAGCCCGCTTCTTGCCGGCATGCGGCTCAACGGCTACCTCGCCGCCGGCGTGCGCACCGACCACGAGGTGACGAACCTGCCCGAAGCGCGCGAGAAGCTTTCCAAAGGCATGGCCGTGCTCGTCCGCGAGGGATCGGTCTGCAAGGACTTGCATGCGCTCGGGCCGATCATCACCGAGCGCAATTCGCCGTTCATCGCCTTCTGCACCGACGACCGCAATCCGCTCGACATCGCGGAGGAGGGCCACCTCGACTTCCTCATCCGGACGGCGATTGCGCTCGGCGCGCCGCCGCTCGCCGCCTATCGCGCCGCGAGCATTTCCGCCGCGCGCATCTTTGGCCTGCGCGACCGCGGCCTCGTCGCGCCCGGCTGGCGCGCCGATCTCGTCGTGCTTGACGATCTCGAAAGCTGCGCGGTCTCGATGGTTCTCGCGGCGGGGCGGGTGGTGGACGACGCGCTTTTCGCCGAGCGGCCGGCGCTCATTGAGGTGGGGCGCGGAAGCGTGAAGGCGCGGCGCGTCGAGCCGGCCGATTTCGTCGCGCGCGGGCAGGGGCCTTCGACGCAGGCGATCGGCGTCATCCCCGGCAAGATCATCACCGAGCGGGCGCCGGTGACGCTGCCTTACAAGAATGGCGAGCGCGGCGTCGATCTCGATCAGGACGTCATCAAGGTTTCGGTCGTCGCCCGCCATGGCGTCAACGACAACATGGCGACCGCGTTCGTGCGCGGCTTCGGCATGAAGCGCGGCGCGATCGCCTCGTCGGTCGGCCACGACAGCCACAATCTCTGCGTCGTGGGAACGAACGAGACGGACATGGCCGCCGCGGTCAACCGCTTGCGTGAGATCGAGGGCGGCTTCGCGGTCGCGGAGGGCGGCAGGGTCGTCGCCGAGCTGCCGCTCCCCGTCGCCGGCCTCATGAGCGCTGGCGCCTTCGAGGAGGTCCACGACCGGCTCGTGCCCTTGCGCAAGGCGGCGAAGAGCCTCGGCGTTACGCTTGCCGAGCCCTTCCTCCAGGTCGCCTTCCTGCCGCTGCCAGTGATCCCGCACCTGAAGATCACCGACAGGGGGCTTGTGGACGTGGATAAGTTCGAGTTGGTGCGGGATTGAGAGAACAGACGACAGCGAACTCAGCCGACTACCTCTGGCCGCCCGAGACGGAAATGCGCTCGCCCGTCACCCACGCGGATTGGTCGGAGGCGAGGAACACGGCGACCTTCGCAACGTCATCGGGCTGGCCGAGACGTCCCATTGGCAGCGTGAAACCCAGCGCTTTGGCGGATTCGGCGCTTAGCCCCGCCGCGGCGAAGCCTTCGGTCTCAGTCATGCCGGGCGCGGTGGCGTTGACCCGGATCCCTCTGCCGGCCAGCTCGATGGCAAGCTCGCGCGTGATCGCGTCGATCGCGCTCTTCGAGGCGGAATAGACGAGCGTGTTCGGCGACGGATTCGTGCTCGCGATCGTGCTGATGTTGATCACGCTGCCGCCCGAGCCGTTGAGATGCTTGACGGCCTCCTGGGTGGCGAGGATCGCGCCGAGCACGTTGGTGCCGAACTGACGGTGAAAATCCTCTTCCGTGAACGACTCGAGCGGGCCGAAGCTGTACACGCCGGCGTTGTTGACGAGGATACTGGGAACGCCAAGCTTTTCCGTCGTCTCCGCGAACAGACGCTTCACTTCCGCGCTTTTGGAGACGTCCGCCTGCGCCGCGAACGCCTTGCCGCCGGCTTTTCGGATCTCGCCCACGACCCGATCGGCGTCGGACTTGCTCGAAGCGTAATTGACCGCCACCGCCGCGCCCGCCTCGGCGAAGGCGCGAGCGATCGCCGCCCCGATCCCCTTCGAGGCGCCGGTGACGATTGCTACTTTTCCGTTGAGCTCGCCCATGATTTGGCTCCTTGATCTGGCCCGCCCAACCCGTGGATTGGGTTGACGCCGGGTTGCCGCCCCAGAGCTATGTTATGCTGCGATGGTCGACTAGCGTGGCCAGCGGCATAAGATATATACGTTGCTCGTATGAGTGACCGGCTCCAGCAACTTGCCGTCTTCGTTCGAACCGTCGAGACCGGCAGCTTTTCGAGAGCGGCGCGCGAGTTCGGCCTCACTCAACCGTCCGCCTCGCGCGCCGTCGCCGCGCTTGAGGATCGGCTCGGCGTCAAGCTCATCGCGCGCACCACGCGGCGGATTTCCCTCACGGACCCGGGCGAGGCGCTCCTTGAGCGGTTGCGCGACGCCCTCGCGGCCGTCGAGGACGCCGAAAACGCCGCGCGGGGCGCGGACCAGCTGACCGGCGTCTTGCGCGTCGCGCTGCCGCCAACCTACGGCGCTCGGAGGATTGCGCCACTCCTCCCCGCCTTCCTCGAAAAGCAGCCGCTGCTCAAGGTGGATCTCATGATGGCGGATCGTTACGAGGATCTGATCGCGGAAGGCGCGGACCTCGCGCTCAGACTTGGCGAGCAGCCGGACTCCAGCTTCGTCACGCGCAGGCTCGAAAGCGCGCGGCGCCTTTTCATCGCCGCGCCGGCGTATCTCGCGCGGTGGGGGGAGCCGAAGGGCCTTGCTGATCTTTCGCGGCTCGATATGATCATGGGTCAGGCTGCGCTTGACGAGCAGACTTGGATCGCGCGGCGAAACGGCGCTCCTGAGATGATGCGCGTCGAGGCCCGCATCCGGGCGAGTTCGGCGTCAGGCGTCGTCGCCTGCGCCGCCGCCGGTCTTGGCGTGGCGGTGGCGTCGATCTGGATGTGCGCGGAGGAGCTGGCTTCGGGCGCGCTCAGGGAAATCCTCACCGACTATTCGCTCGATCCGATCCCGGTCTTCATTGTCTTTCCCGCCGGCCGGCGACCCTCGCAAAAAGCGAGAATCTTCGCCGAGTATCTCGAGCAAGCCGTGGCGCGGCCGCCCCGGCAGGCCTAAAAATCCCCGCCGGCGGAAGGGACCCCGCTTCACGCCTCGCTCAACACCATCAGCGTCGAGGTCCCGTGCGCCAGGACCCGGCCGCGGGCGTCGGTGACGCGCGCTTCGGCCGATAAAATTCGGCGCCCGCGCGCGACGATCCACCCCTCGGCGCGCACAGTCCCTGTGTCCTCGCCGATCGGTCGGGAGAAATTCGCTTTGGTCTCGACGGTCGTATAGCCCGCGCCGGGCGGCAGCAGCGACATGCCGGCGCATCCCGCCGCGCTGTCGATAAGCGTCAGCGCCCAGCCGCCATGCACCGCGCCCATCGGATTGAGGAACGCCTCGCCCGGTTCGCCTTCGAAGGCGACCTTTCCGTCGCCGACCTGGACAAGAGTGAAGTCGAGAGTCTTGGCCATCGGCGGCGCCGGAAATTCGCCGCGCATGATGGCCTCGAGGACTTCTCTGCCGCTGAGCGAAGCGACAGTTTTGGAATCGATGACCCCGTAGCGGTTGTTGGCCAAGTCCAGCATCACCGGTCTCCGCGCTTCCATTGCAGATACAAATATTGTATATGCATGAAAATGACCCGCAACGCAAGACCAAAAATCGACAAGACGCTCGTGGCCGACGTCCGCGCGGCGATCGACGTGTGCGCGGTTTCGAACGCGCG
>DATJXI010000324.1:0-4358 GCA_035500275.1 Roseiarcus sp.
CGCCGACCTCCGGCGAGATCTTCATCGGCGACCGGCTCGTCAACGCGCTCGCCCCGGCCGAGCGCAAGATCGCCATGGTGTTCCAGTCCTACGCGCTCTATCCGCACATGGACGTGCGCAAGAACATGACCTTCGGCCTCAAGTTCACCGGCGTCGCGCCGGCCGAGCGCGACAAGCGCGTGGCCGAGGCGGCGCGCATGCTCAGGCTCGAGGAACTCCTCGGCCGCTACCCGCGCGACCTCTCCGGCGGCCAGCGCCAGCGGGTTGCGATCGGCCGCGCGATCGTGCGCGAGCCGGACGTCTTCCTGTTCGACGAGCCGCTGTCCAACCTCGACGCGGCGTTGAGAGTGTCGACCCGGGTCGAGATCGCCCGCCTTCACCGGTTGCTCGGCGCGACCATGGTCTATGTCACGCACGACCAGATCGAGGCGATGACGCTCGCCGACCGGATCGTGGTGATGAACCAGGGCCGCATCGAGCAGGTCGGCGAGCCGCTCGACCTCTATTACACGCCGGCCAACCTGTTCGTCGCCGGCTTCATTGGATCGCCCGCGATGAACTTCTTCCCCGCGATCGTCGAGCGTGTGGAGGGTGGCGAGGCTTGGGTCAAGGGCGTTTCGATCGCCCCGCTGACGCTGCCGGCCGGTTCGCTGAAGCCCGGGGCCAAGATCACCATCGGCGTTCGGCCCGAGCACCTGACCGCGGGCGCGCTGGCGCCCTTCGGCGCGACTGGTCTGGTCGAGCTCGTCGAGCGGCTTGGCGAGGCGTCCTATGCACATGTGCGACGCCCCGACGACAAGCTGATGGTGGTCGAGATCCGCGGCCGTGAGACGCCCTCCCCGGGGCAGACCGCGACCTTCTCAGCGCCCACCCAGGACATTCACGTTTTCGATGAGTCCGGCCGCCAGGTCCGACGCGACCGCTAAGACCTCAGGTTGTTTTGACGGGTTTCCCCGTTGGAAACGATCCAACCCAATTGGTCATTTTCTTGACGGTCAGCGCCTAACGATGACGCGGGCGCCGACCCGCGCGCGGCTGTACAAATCCACGATGTCGTCGTTGGTCATCCGGATGCATCCGGACGACACGGCCTGGCCGATCGTGTCGGGCTCGTTCGAGCCGTGGATGCGATAGAGCGTGCCGACGTCGGCGCTCGTCCCTCACACAAAAGCCCCGCGCGTATTGCCGGGTCGTGAAAAATCGACGCCCTCCATGAGACATGCGGGTTAGGCGCGCGGGCCATGTATCTCTCCGGGAGCTTGAGGATGTGAGCGAGGGACGGATCACGAAAAAGAGGGCTCGTGAAGTGTACGGCGTGGTGATTAAGTGACATGGCGGAAGAGTCAGTGCCGCCTGAGTTCTTGGATGTCCTGGGGATGGGTTCACTAGGCCGAAGCTGAGCGCATGAGGAACCGCGCCGCACTGACAAGATCTTTCGTGAGATGGGGCGACTGCACGCCGGACGACGGTTAGAGCAAGTAGACAACCTGGTTGAAGCTCATAAAGTAGCCTCAAAGCCATTCTCTTGTTGGCCAGTATGTGAGGGAGAGAGGAGATGCCGCTGCACAACCGGCTTGGCGGCCATTCCAACAGTTACCACACCTACAGCCTGGAGGAGGCTCTCGAGGGGATTGCAGCGGCGGGCTACAAATTCGTCGAGCTCAGCGCCGTGCGCGGCTGGACGGAGCATGTTCCGCTCGAGGCCGACGCCAAGACGCTTGGCCGCATCCAGCGCATGATGAATAAGTTCGGGCTGATTTCCCTCAGCCTCAGCGGCCATTCCGATCTCACGACCAACGACGGGCTCAAGGACGGCTTGAAGGCGGTCGAACTCTGCGAGCGCATGGGCATCGGGATCATGAACACCGCGATCGGCGGGCACTACAGCGAGAGCGAAGACGAAGAAGCTTTCATGGGTAACATCCATAAGCTTGCCGACTACGCGGCGCCCCGAGACATCCGCCTCGGCATCGAGATTCACGGCGAGATCACCAAGTCGGCCGCCGCCGCCATGCCCGTTCTTAAGCGCATCGGCCGCAAGAACGTGCTGATCAATTACGACACCGCAAACGCCGAGTTCTACGGCGGCGTCGATCCGGTCGCCGACCTGAAGATCGCGATCCCCAAACTCGTGCATTGCCATTTGAAGGACAAGCGCGGTGAGGGGCGGGTTTGGGATTTTCCCGCCATCGGCGAAGGTCACATCGATTTCAAAGCGGTGCTCGGGACGATGGAAAAGGGTGGCTACAAGGGTCCGCTCAGCGTCGAAATCGAGTTCAAGGGCGATCCATGGCCGCCACTTGCGGAAGTGAACCGCGCGATGAAGGCTTCATATGACAAGCTCTCTTCGCTCGGTTTGTCCTGACTAGTGAATAGGCGGATTTCTTGAGAGTTGGAGTTCTTGGTTCCGGATTCATGGGCGGCACGCACGCGCGCGCCTACGCCAAGATAAAGGGGGTCGAGGTGGCGGCGGTGTCATCGCGCCATCTCGAGAAGGCCGAAAAGCTCGCGCGGGAGGTCGGCGCCCGCGCGACGACGGACGACATGGCGATCATCAACGATCCCTCGGTCGTCGCCATCAGCAATACACTGCCCACGCATCTCCACGGGGAATATACGATCGCCGCGCTGAAAGCGGGCAAGCACGTGCTTCTCGAGAAACCGTTCGCGCTCAAGTCGGCCGACTGCGACGGCATGATCGCCGCGCAGAAGGAGAGTGGCAAAGTTCTGCTCGTCGCCCATGTCCTCCGCTTCTGGGGCGAGTACGTGTCGCTCGTCGAGTTCGTTCAGAGTGGCAAGCTGGGAAAGCCGCTGTCGGCCGTCGCGACGCGCCTGTCGCAACTGCCGGGTTGGGCCGACTGGTTCCTTAATCCCGCGTGGAGCGGTGGCGCCGTCCTCGATCTCTGCGTGCACGACTTCGACGTCCTCAACTGGATCTTGGGCACGCCGAAGTCGGTCTACGCCTGTGGGCGCCAGTTGAGACCGGGCCTGTGGAATAACGTCCACGCCACCGTCGACTATGGCGACACGGAAGGATTCGTCGAAGGGAGCGAGTTCATGCCGGAAGGCTATCCTTTCACCGCGACGCTGAAGGTTGTGGGCGAAGGCGGGGTAGTCGAGTACAGGTTCCGCGCCGGCGGCGTCAGTGTCGAAATGGGCGGCTCGAACTCACTCATCGTCTACGAGCCCGGCAAGTCTTATGCGTTAAAGGCGAAGCCGGGCGACGCCTATGAAAACCAGGCGGCTTATTTCATCGACTGCGTCCGCAACGGCCACTCGCCGGCAGTCGGAACCCCGGAACAGGCGAGACTCGCGGTCCTAACGGCCGAGGTTGCGAGGAAGTCTCTTGAATCCGGCAAGGCGATCCCGATTTAGGGCATCGGGACTCTCGCGGGAACTCGGTTTGAGCGCGGGACATGTTCGCGCTGCGCTGTTGACCGAGGAATTGCCGCCCAACCTATTGCAGAGCTGGCTTCGGGGATCTGGACAGTAAGGTCATTGGATTTTCTGCCTGACAGCGGCGAGGATTCTCGCAGCGAATCAGGAGTGAAGGTGACAAAGCGGACCCGTCGCGACCCGACGCCGCCTCAAGGCGAAGGTGGCTTTAGCCGCCATGAAGGGTGAAAAACGCGAGCTGAACCGGCCGAGCAGTTCGACGTCCATCCGAACCAGATTGGACAGTGGCGGAGCCAGTTGCTCGACGGGGCGGCGGCTGTTTTCGGCCCCGACAAGGGCGAGACGAAGGCGGCGCCAAGCGTCGACTGAAGGCGCATTACAGACAGCTTCCGGCGCGTGACAAGGGCGCGCCGCAAGGCGGCGTCTGGCAATCTATTCCTGCACTCTGCGTTCGATCTTTTGGGTGACGCGGCATCTCCCCGGCGTCCGGTTCGCCCGGTGCGCCGCCGTGCTTCACGGCAAGAGCCGAGGCCAGGCGGCGTACGTGCTTTGAGCGCATCCGAGAACGGTTCCGGGCCGGCAAGCTCGAACGGCATCCCGGCAAGACGCGGATCGTGCACTGCAAGGACATCCATCGACCCGAAGAAGAATCCCGACATCCAGTTCGCCTTTCTCGGGCTCCACGTTTCGCCCCCGCAAGGCGGTGGACAAGCACCGCCGCGTCTTTTGTGAACTTCTCGCCGGCCGTCAGCCGTGACGCCCGCAAGGCGATGCGGCAGACGATCCAAAGGATGGCGGGTCCATTGCGAGCGTGGGCGGATCGGACTCCGTCTCCGCCATACGCAAGGCCCCTCGCTAGAGTCCGAGATCATCGAGCTTGCTGCGCCCAATCGGGCCCCTGACGGGCAATCATCCTATTTCAAGGCGACTGCGCCGCCTGCGAGGCCATGAATGTTGACCTA
>DATJXI010000325.1:0-8330 GCA_035500275.1 Roseiarcus sp.
CGCGGCCGCCCAGGAAGCGATCGCCAGCACTTCGCGGCTGAATCCTCGCAGCATGGACAAAATCGCCGAGATGAGCACGATCGCGAGAACGGCGAGATCGAGATAGGAGGGCATGAAGCGATCCTTGTCGCCGGCCTGTCAATAAAAGTTGGCGTCCCGCCGCAGCGTCGCCGGCGGGGCGCCTTATAACCAAGAGGCTCCCGCTCGTCACCCCGCCCGTGTGGGCCGGGAAGCAGCCCGGACCGGCTTCGCTTCGACCGCCGCCGCCGCCACCCGAGCCGCGAGCGCCGCAACCGAATCGATCGGCGTCTGCGCGATTCTTGCGCCGTCGCCGTCGCCGCGGGGGGAAGGGGGAGCGAAAGCGGCCGTGAAGCCGAGCTTCGCCGCTTCTTTGAGGCGCAGCCCCGTATGGGCGACCGCCCGCACCGACCCGGAGAGGGCGATTTCGCCGAAATAGACCGCGTCGTGCGGCAGGGCCGCGCCGGTCAGTGAGGAGACGAGCGCCGCGGCCGCCGGAAGGTCGGCGGCGGGCTCCGCGACCCGCAAGCCCCCGGCGACGTTGAGGTAGACGTCGTACTGGCCGAGCTTCAGCCCTGCGTGGGATTCGAGCACGGCGAGCACCATGGCGAGCCGGCTCGGCTCCCAGCCGACGACGGCGCGCCGGGGCGTTCCCAGCGTCGTCGGCGCGACCAGCGCCTGGATTTCGACGAGCAGGGGTCTCGCGCCCTCGACTCCAGCGAGCACCGCCGCGCCCGGGCTCGCCGCGCCGTCCCGCCCAGCCAGGAACAGGGCGGAGGGATTTGGCACTTCCATAAGTCCGCCGCCCGTCATTTCGAATACGCCGACCTCATCGGTGGCTCCGAACCGGTTCTTGGCCGCCCGCAACAGGCGAAAGGCGTGCGCCCCGTCCCCCTCGAAGGAGAAGACCGCGTCCACCATGTGCTCGACGACGCGAGGGCCGGCGATCTGGCCGTCCTTGGTGACGTGGCCGACGAGGAGCAATGCGGCGCCGCTCGCCTTGGCGAAGCGGATGAGCGCCTGGGCCGACCCGCGGACCTGGCTCACCGTCCCGGGGGCGGATTCGATGGCGTCGCTCCACATGGTCTGGATCGAATCGACGACGACGAATTTCGGCGGGTCGCCGGAGCCCAGCGTCGCAACAATGTCCTCGACCAGCGTCTGGGCCGCGAGCTGGACCGGCGCCTCCGCAAGCCCAAGGCGCGCGGCGCGCAGCCGCACCTGCGCGGTCGATTCCTCGCCCGAGACGTAGATGACGCGCCCTCCCGACCGCGCGACCGCCGCCGAGGCCTGGATGAGGAGCGTCGACTTGCCGATCCCCGGCTCGCCGCCGATCAGCGTCGCGGAGCCCGGAACGAAGCCGCCGCCGGCGACCCGGTCAAGCTCCGCGATTCCCGTGGCGACGCGCGGCTCGGGCCGCGAATCGCCCGCCAGGTCCTCGAGCGGGAAGGGCCGCCCCGTTGTCCCGCGGCGCAGCGCCGCGCCGCCGACCCCCAGGGCGGCGGCCTCCTCGATGATCGTGTTCCACTCGCCGCAGGAATCGCACTTTCCCTGCCAGCGCTGGGTCACGGCCCCGCAATTCTGGCAGACGTAGGAGGTGCGAAACTTCGCCATGGCGCCCGAACTGTCAGCTTTGTCGCCGTCTGTCGAGAAATTTGACTGGCTCTCCCGCGAAGCGCGACGCCGCCTTCGAAAAGTCGCATGCGTCAAAACGCCCTGTTCTGGCGTCTCCGCCCCGCGCCTATATTCGACACGTGGGAGCCAACGCCGGGGATCCGGCGAGAGGCGCGTTAAAGCGCCCCCAAATCAAGCTGACGGGAAACGGGTCGGCCATGGCATATGCGATCAGTCACCGCTCCAAAGACCATCCGGACGTTGGTGAATTGCTCAGAGCGGACTTTCCTCATTTCGATTCGCTGGTCGTCGCGTTCGCGGCGGGTCAGGAGGTGGTGGGCGAGGGCGATCCCACCGAGAATATGTATTTCGTCATGCGCGGGCTTTTCCGCGCGGTGAAGTTCACCCGGGACGGCCGCCGGCAGGTGTTCGCCTTCTACATGCCGGGCGACCTTTGCGGGCTGGAGCCGGAGCCGATTCACAAGCTCGCCATCGAGGCGGTCGATGCGGCCGCCATAGCGATCCTGCCGCGCCGCGCCTGCCGCGCCCGGATGAACGACGACCCGAAGCTCAATGCGGCGCTCTTCAACGGCGCCACCCGCGCGCTCACCCTCTCCATCGATCATATGATGATGATCGGCCGCAGCTCCGCCGAGGAGCGCCTGGCCTGGTTCCTGACCATGCTGGCGGATCGATCCGCGCAGCGTGGAACGCGCGCGCTCGAGCTCGCTATGCAGCGGCAGGACATCGCCGACTACCTCGGGCTGACGATCGAAACGGTGAGCCGCACCTTCACCTTGTTCCGGGATCGCGGCTACCTGCGGCTGCCGCGCAAGCGCAGCGTGGAGATCCTTCGGCCGGACGCGCTCACGCGCCTCGCCGCAGCGGATCGCGACGCCGCGCCGATCGAGCGGATCGAGCGGCGCCACGAGGCGCTTGAGGCTGTCGCGGCCTGAGGCGGCCCCGCTTTTCGATACGAAAGAAGAAACTTCCTTTCAGCGGCGTCGTCGAGACAGTCGGCGCCGCTAAGCCATTCTGCGCGATGCTCATTTTATCGGCTGCGACAGTTGGTCACGGGGTTTTGCCGGCCAATGCGACCATCGAATGGATGGACGGGCGGGGATATGGCGTGCATTAGCTTGCAGAAGCGGGGGCCACCTGGCGTTCGTTGAAGGCTGCGGGCTCCCGCGGGCGTTTTGGCGCGTGGCCGACCGCGCCCACAACGCATCCGCAAAAGGCTGAAATCTTGGGGATGTTGGAATGCAGACGGTAGCCCAGCCAAAGGCGTTCTGGAGCGGCGAGGTCGGGATGATCGGCGTCCTTGCGCTCCTTGCGTTGTTCTGTCTCTTCGTCGCCGCCAAGACGGTCGAGCCCGCATACTCGTTCCACATGGGACTCGCCGTCGTCGCCGCCTCTCTTGGCATATTCGCGATCTTCCAGCGCTTCTATAAGCGCCCCGCGGAGCGTCCCCCGCTCGAGATCAACGGATTGCCGAACTACAATTTCGGCGTCGTCAAGTTCCTCACGATCATGGCCCTGTTCTGGGGCCTGGCTGGGATGGCGGCCGGCGTCTACATTGCCTTCGAGCTCGCCTACCCCGACCTCAACCTCGTGCACTGGATCAATTTCGGCCGCCTGCGCCCGCTGCACACCTCCGCGGTCATCTTCGCCTTCGGCGGCAACGTCTTGCTCGCGACCTCGTTCTATGTCGTGCAGCGCACGTCCCGCGCGCGTCTCGCCGGGGATCTCGCCCCCTGGTTTGTCGCGCTCGGCTACAACTTCTTCATCCTCATCGCCGGCACCGGCTACCTGCTCGGCATCACCCAGAGCAAGGAATACGCCGAGCCCGAGTGGTACGCCGACCTTTGGCTGACCATCGTCTGGGTCGTCTATCTCCTCGTGTTCCTCGCCACTCTCTATCGCCGGAAAGAGCCGCACATTTTCGTGGCGAACTGGTTCTATCTGGCCTTTATCGTGACGATCGCGATGCTGCATATCGGCAACAACGCCGCCGTGCCCGTGTCGATATTCTCGTCCAAGTCCTACATCGCCTGGAGCGGGGTGCAGGACGCGATGTTCCAGTGGTGGTACGGCCACAACGCGGTCGGCTTCTTCCTCACCGCCGGCTTCCTCGCCATCATGTATTATTTCGTGCCGAAGCGGGCCGAGCGGCCGATCTATTCGTACCGGCTCTCGATCATCCACTTCTGGTCGCTCATCTTCCTCTACATCTGGGCGGGGCCGCACCACCTGCATTACACGGCGCTTCCGGATTGGACCCAGACGCTCGGCATGACCTTCTCGATCATGCTCTGGATGCCCTCGTGGGGCGGCATGATCAACGGCCTCCTGACGCTCTCGGGCGCCTGGGATAAGCTCAGGACCGACCCGGTCCTGCGCATGCTGGTCGTGTCGGTGGCCTTCTACGGCATGTCCACTTTCGAAGGCCCGGCCATGTCGATCAAGGCGGTGAACTCGCTCTCCCACTACACCGACTGGACCATCGGCCACGTTCACTCGGGCGCGCTCGGCTGGGTCGCCTTTGTCTCGTTCGGCGCGCTCTACTGCCTCGTGCCCTGGCTGTGGAACAAGCCGCTCTATTCGCTGCGGCTCGTCAACTGGCACTTCTGGATCGCGACGCTCGGCATCGTGCTCTACATCACCTCGATGTGGGTGTCGGGCATCCTGCAGGGACTCATGTGGAGGAGCTACACCCCGCAAGGCTATCTCGAATATTCCTTCATCGAGACGGTTGCGGCCATGCATCCCTTCTATGTGATCCGCGCGCTTGGCGGCCTGCTCTTCCTCAGCGCCTTCTGCCTGATGCTGTACAACGTCTACATGACGATCACGGCCTCGGAAGAGGCGGCCCCGGCGGGGCAGCCCGCCCTCCAGCCTGCGGAATGAGGATCCCACGGCAATGAGCAGCAGCGCCCACCCCGAGCATCACGGCGGCGGCTTCTTCTCCCGGCATCATCTCATTGAGAAGAATCCGCTCCTCCTCCTGATCGGCATCCTCATCGTGGTCGCGATCGGCGGCCTCGTCGAGATCGTGCCCCTCTTCTATCTGAGGAGCACCATCGAGACTGTGCAGGGCATGCGGCCCTACACGCCGCTCGAACTCGCGGGACGCAACATCTACGTGCGGGAGGGCTGCTACCTTTGCCACAGCCAGATGATCCGTTCGCTGCGCGACGAGGTCGAGCGCTACGGGCACTATTCGCTGGCCGCCGAGAGCATGTATGATCATCCGTTCCAATGGGGATCGAAACGCAACGGCCCCGATCTTGCGCGGGTCGGCGGCAAGTACAGCGACGCCTGGCACGTCGCGCATCTTATCGATCCGCGTTCGGTCGTGCCGCAGTCGATCATGCCGAACTACGGCTTCCTCATGGAAACGCCGCTCGACACGCGCGAAATGGTCGCCAATGTCGAGACCAATCGCGAGGTTGGCGTTCCCTATACGGACGACATGATCGCCAACGTGATGGCGGATCTCAGGGCTCAGGTGACGCCCGACACGCCGGAAGCGGCCGCGCTGCTCAAGCGCTACCCGAAGGCCGTCGTGCGCAAGTTCAACCCCACGACGAGCGAGATCACGGAAGGCGACGCGGTTATCGCGTATTTGCAGATGCTGGGCACGCTCGTCGACTTCAAGCTGTACGACGACAAGGCCAATCTGCGCTGACCGGATAGGGGAATCACATGTCGACGACCTACGAATGGCTCGCGGAGTTCGCGCAATCGGCCGGCACCGTCTACTTCCTCCTGATGTTCGTCGCGGTGCTCGCCTACGCGTTCTGGCCGAAGAACGCCAAGCAATTCGACGAGGCGGCGCGCATGCCGCTCCGGGAGGACTGAGCGATGATCACCGATCCAGTCCAGGTCGACAAGATCTCCGGCCAGACGACGACCGGGCACGAGTGGGACGGCATTCGGGAGCTCAATACGCCGCTGCCGCGCTGGTGGCTGTGGATCTTCTATCTGACGATCGCCTTTTCGGTCGTCTACTGGATCGCCTATCCGGCCTGGCCGCTGATTTCGAGCTACACCGGGGGCGTCCTCGGATATACAAACCGAACCCGGGTCGCCGAGGACCTCGCGGCGGCGCAGGCGGCGCGCATGCAGCAGGCGGCGGGCCTTGAGAAGGCGACCGTCGACCAGATCGCGGCCGATCCGAAGCTGCTCGAACTGGCGCTGGCGCAGGGCAAGGCGGCCTTCGGCGACAATTGCGCGCCCTGCCACGGCTCCGGCGGACAGGGCCAGAAGGGCTATCCCAATCTCACCGCAGGTCGCTGGCTCTGGGGCGGGACGCTCGACCAGATCTACACCACGATCCAGCATGGCATCCGCGCGCCGGACGACCCGGACACGCGCACGAGCGCCATGCCGGCCTTCGGCAAGGACGGCATCTTGAAGCCCGAACAGATCCGCGAGGTCGCCAGCTACGTGCGCACGATCGACGGATTGGAGCCCGAGAAGGGCGTTGACGTCGCGGCCGGCAAGAAAGTCTTCGCCGAAAACTGCGTCGCCTGCCACGGCGAGGAGGGCAAGGGCAACATCGAGATGGGCTCGGCCAACCTCACCACCAAGGTCTGGCAGTACGGGGCGGACATCCACGACCTCGTCTATACGATCACCAACGCGCGCAACAGCACGATGCCGGCGTGGAGCGCCCGCCTCGACCCGGTGACGATCAAGTCGCTCGCGATCTACGTCCACAGCCTGGGCGGCGGCAAGTGATGCTTGGATGAGCCAGGTGACGATCGGCGCCGAGGAGATTTACGACGAGGGTCCCCTCTATGCGGCGGCCAAGAAGGTCTACCCGCAGAAAGTGTGGGGGACCTACCGGCGCCTCAAGTGGATCGTGCTCTTTATCGCGCTTGGCGTCTATTACATTCTGCCGTTCGTCCGGTGGAATCGCGGCCCGAACGAGCCGACCCAGGCGGTTCTCGTCGACATCGCCCATTCGCGTTTCTATGCTTTCTTCATCGAATTGTGGCCGCAGGAGGTCTATTACTTCACCGGCCTTCTCATCCTCGCCGCGCTGATCCTGTTCCTGTCGAACGCGCTGTTCGGCCGCGTGTGGTGCGGCTACGCCTGCCCGCAGACCGTGTGGACGGATCTCTTTCTCTGGGTCGAGCGGATGATCGAGGGCGACCGGCGCGACCGCATAAAGCTCGACGAGGCGCCCTGGACGGCGGAGAAGATCATGAAGCGCGTCGCCAAGCATGCGGCGTGGCTTGTCATCGCGCTCCTCACGGGGGGCGTCGCGATGCTCTATTTCGTTGACGCGCCGACGCTCTTGAAGCAGATGGCGACCCTCCAAGCGCCGACGATCGCTTACCTTTGGGCCGGCATCCTCACCTTCACCACCTATTCGCTTGCTGGGCACATGCGCGAGCAGGTCTGCCTCTACATGTGTCCCTGGCCGCGCATTCAGGCGGCGCTGACCGATCCTGACGCGCTCAATGTCACCTACCGTTCCGACCGCGGCGAGCCGCGCATGTCGGTGAAGGAGGCGGTAAAGGCGCGCGCGCATGGCGAGCCCGCCGGCGACTGCATCGAATGCATGCAGTGCGTGGCCGTGTGCCCGACGGGGGTCGATATCCGCAAGGGGCCGCAGCTCGGCTGCATCCAATGCGGCCTGTGCATCGACGCTTGCGACGCGGTGATGGCCAAGGTTCACCGGCCGACGCGGCTCATCGCCTACGACACGGATGAGAACCGCGACCGGCGGAAGCGGGGCGAGCAGAACGTCTACCGTCTGGTGCGGCCGCGCACGATCCTCTACGCGGTTGTCATCGCCATAACCGGCTGCGTCATGCTCTATGCGCTCCTAACCCGCAGCGACATGCACCTGAGCGTCCTGCACGTGCGCGCGCCCCTCTTCACCCAAACCGCCGAGGGGGGAATTCGCAACGGCTATACGCTTCGCTTCTCGAACAAGCTCGGCGAACCGACCGAGTTTGCGTTCGACGTCAGCGGCCTCAACGGCGCGACCATGGCGAGCGTCGTCGCCAAGCCCGCCGGCAACGGGAAACTCATGGTCCGCGTCGATCCCGACGCGACCTTCGAGGTTCCGGTCTACGTCACCGCGGCGAGCGCGCCCGGCAAATCGACGCCGATCACGTTCACCGCGACCGACGCGAAGACCGGCGAAAAGAGCGTCGTGAACGACTTTTTCTTCGGGCCGTGACCGGGAGGAGGAAGCCTTGTCTCAAGAGCTGACCGGCTGGCGCGTCCTCGCCATCATCTGCGGATTCTTCTTCGTCATCTTCGTTGCGAACGGGGCGCTCGTCTATTTCGCCTTGCACACCTTGCATGGGGAAGCGCTGGAGAATTCCTATGAGGCGAGCCAATCCTACAACCGCCAGATCGCCGAAGCGCGCGCCCAGAACGAGCGCGGATGGACGGCGAACGTCGTAACCCGACCGCAGGGCGCGGGCGAAAAAATCGTGGTCGATTTCCGCGACCGGAGCGGCGCGCCGATCGGAGGCCTCAAAGTGACGGCGCGCTTCGAACATCCCTTCGACGCAGAGGAGGACCGGCAGGCGACGCTCGTCTCCAACGGCCTCGACTATGAAGGGGTCGCAACGCCGGTGGCGTCGGGGCGATGGACGCTGGTCATCGAAGCGAGCCGGGGCGACAAGCGCCTCTTCCGCAGCGAAAACCGGCTCGCCGTGGCGGACGCCGCC
>DATJXI010000326.1:0-10113 GCA_035500275.1 Roseiarcus sp.
CTTCTCCATCTGCGCGGTGCGCGCGTTGAAGGCCTTGCAGAACTCCATGATGTTCAAGCCGCGCTGGCCGAGCGCGGGACCGATCGGGGGGGCCGGATTGGCCGACCCCGCCGGCACTTGCAGTTTGATATAGCCGGTGACTTTCTTCGCCATTTTGGCTGCTCCATGGGTCAGCGCGTCCGCTCTTGGCCGCTTGCGTGGGCTTCAGGCGGATGCGCCAGGGTTGCAGTCCGTGGTCCGAACGAAAATCCCGGCTGGCGTATCCGGGGCGATCTTCCACGGGTTCGGTAAGAAGGCCCGCCGCCTAGCAGATTTGCCCGGCGCGCGCAACTAGATTGACGACGCGTTTTGGCGCCAAAGGTTTCCACTAAGTATTGGAGTACATAAGTTGTGATGAAGGTCACAGCTTTGTTAACAATCTTGTGGTAGAAATAAACTGCGGCTCTATACAACCAAATACAACAAGTCGCGCGCAACCTACATATGATTGGGTTGTGGTCTCCCAGTTGCACATAGCTTGAACTGGTCCAAAAATTCAGGAGAGGAAAGTCATGGCACAAGCTTCTCAACCAGGCGTTACCGGCTTTTTGCCATTTGGGTCTGCCCAAGGGGCCACTCCTGCTGGCGTGGCACCGCAAGGGTTTGACTTCGGTCAATTTGCGCAGCAGTTAGCCGGCCAAGCGGCGCAGGCGCTGCCCGGCCTGATCATGAGCGTTCTCTCGGCGCAGCCGCAGCTGCGCGCGCAGTCGGCGGCTCCGGAGGGCGTGTCGCCGCAGGGGTTTGATTTCGGCCGGTTTGCACATCAGCTGGCCGGCCAGGCGGCGCAGGCGCTGCCCGGCCTGATCATGGGCCTGCTGGCGGCGCATCCGACGATCGGCCCGCAACTGGCTGCCCAGTCGGCGGGGCCGCAGGGCGTGTCGCCGCAATCCCTGCTCAACATTCAAACCCCGTTTGGCGGCGCCAGCCTGTTCGGCGCCACCCCACAGGCCGGCGTGTCGCCGCAGGGGTTTGATTTCGGCCAGTTTGCGCAGCAGCTGGCCGGCCAGGCGGCGCAGGCGTTGCCCGGCCTGATCATGGGGCTACTCGCGGCGAATCCGACAATCGCTCCACAACAAGCCGCTGCTGGCTCCGCGATGGTCCACTAAGTTCAAGACTTGGTCGGGCTCGCAATTGCGATCCCGACCAAGTTTAGTGACGGAAGGAACCGGCCCTGTCCAGCGATACTCCTCAGCAATTTACAGTGGCCCCCCGGGACGCCTCCAGATCCTTCGATGAGGCGGAGCAAACTCTCAAAACTGTTCTCACGGGTGTCCCGGGCGCTCGGGTCATTGATACGGATCGACAAAACCGCATCGCGGTGGTCGAAATTCCCGGCCATGCAGTCAGCACTCTGCGCAACGCTCTTGGTCACGAGTTCATGGTCGACCCAAATGCACCACTAAAATACTGAGGAAGATCGCGAAAACGGGCTTTTTTTTTCAGACTGAAGGAAGAAGGCTACGAACATGAGCGATCCACGAGATCAAGATAGCCCACACGTCTCAAAAGAGCGACGGCCGGCCGCAGGCGCGGCCAGTTCGTCTCCAATCCCCGCGGAATCGGCCGAGAAGGTGGCCTCAAAAGAGAGGCGGCAGGCCGAGGGTGCTAATACTGCGTCTGCGGGCCATGCAAAGCCGACCGGGGAGGCCCGAGCCGAGGTGAAGTCGCGCGAGAAGCAGTTCATAATCGGGCATCGGGCGCCGTCTAAATTGTCGCTGATGAGCAGCGGCCCTGTCTCATACGACCCGACGCAAGTCATCGCCGCTCTGTCGACTCTACCGGACGTCAAAATCGTTCGCCGAATTAAGCAAAGCGGTCTGACAGTTCTCTCCACCACCCCATCTACGAGCCATGACGTCGTGGTCGTGCGCACGGGGACGCCCGAACGCGCCGAACACATAAAGAGCTTGGCGCAGTCCAATCCGGCGCTGATCGTCGAGCGCGACTATTTGCTGCAGCATCTCGCCAGTTTTCGGCCGCAGTTTACGGACTCCGCGAATAATCCAACGCAGGTCGCCACAAGCGGCATCTCCGTCCGGTTCCATGTCGAGGACCAAAATGGGGGGCCGCTGGAAAACGCGGAAATCGTAGTTTACGGCAATAGTGGCTCAGAGGACCAGGGAAAAACGGACGCACGGGGCGACGCCACGATTACGATCAGGTGTGGTTCCCTCAACGAGACCGCCGCACTCTACGTCAAACCGGCCAAAGACTACTGGGAGCGGTTCGTCGAACGGCCGGCGCTCGATGAAGACATCGTCAACATTATTGAGCTGCAGCCACTCACGGCATTCGTCCCCGCCGGCTTTTCCGGTCCGCGGGATAATCCGTTCGTCGGCTGGGGTCAGCGAATTATGGGGCTGCTCGGGCTCGACCCCGACAAGTGCGATGGCGCTGGAGTAAGGGTTGCGATCATTGATAGCGGCTGTGATGCCAATCACCCAGCGTTGAATCACATCAAAATTGGCCGAGACTACACCAACCTCGACGAGAATCACGAGCCAGATCAGAAGACATGGCGGACCGATGCAATCAGTCATGGAACGCACTGCGCAGGTGTAATCGCGGGCAATGGCACGGCCGGTCACATCCGTGGCTTTGCGCCAAAGGCTGAGGTCCACGTCCTCAAAGTTTTCCCTGGCGGAGCTTTCAACAATTTGATCGCGGCAATCAACTACTGCATCGATAACCAGATGCATGTGGTGAACTGCAGCCTGGGCAGTGACGTTGGATCGGAGCTAGTGGCTCAGGCGATCGAACGAGCGCGCAACGCCGGCGTCGCGCTCTTCGTGGCCGCAGGCAACTCGGCAACGCAGGTACAATTTCCGGCAAACGTTCCGGGTGTCCTCTGCGTCTCGGCGATTGGGCAGGCCGGTAATTTTCCCGACAACACATATCACGCGCGCACGGTGCCAAATGGCGCGACCGTTGTCCCTGGCCAAGTCTATCCCGCAAAGTTCACTTGCCACGGCTCGCAGGTCGGCGTGTGCGCGCCGGGAGTTGGCATTATCTCATCTGTGCCGAATGGCGGCTACGCCGCATGGGACGGCACTTCGATGGCCGATCCGCACCTGACCGGCATGGGTGCTTTGGTGGCGGCGCATCACCCGGCGGTTGCCGGGAAAGTGCTTCGGAATGCGGCATGGGTTGATCAGCTTTTCCAGCTGGTTTTCAGTTCTGCCCAAGCTGTTGGACTGAGCCCCGAGTTTGGCGGAGTTGGACTGCCAATCGTCTCGAAGGTACTGAAATCGGATTTCCTGCCGCAGAAACGGGCAGAATTCCCGCCCATGCGGCAGTTGACGCCGGATATCATAGCCCAGATGGTGAAGTCAGTGATAGCTGCTCTTCCCGTCGACATGGTGGCGCCATCTCCCGGGCGGATGGCCGCTGAATAATCGGCTTCGGATCGCGTCGGTCGGGAGCCCACAAGCGCCCGATCGACTGAATGAAGTTCGCTGGTCGCGCATTAAATCGCCTTCACGAACGCCTCGATCGTCCGCTCGATCGGCGCGATCGACGCGCGGTCGGGTAGCGCCGCATAAATGTCGCCGCCGAGGTCGGCCGGCATCTTGGAGCCCGATTCCCGGATGATGAGGACGTTGCGCTTGCCCTTGACGCCGATGAAATAGCCCGCCTCGAACACGACGTTGTCGCGCGGCGCGGCGACCGCGGCCTGGCTTCCTTCGGCCAGGTCGTCGTCCTTCGTGAACAGAAATATGCCGGCGATCGAGCGCGCCGCCGCCTCTTCGATCTGCTCGAGGATGGTCCGGCCGGGGATGAAGTCGATCTCCCAGTCCAACACGGTCGCGCCGAGACTGAGCAAAAAGCGCTTGATTTCCTGCGCAGTCGCGTCGGAGCGGCTGCAATAGCCGAGAAATATGTCGCGCCGCTGGTCGAGCTGATCGGTCCAGTATCGGAACGGAACGCGGAACTCTTCACTGTGGAGCCAGTTGACGTCCGCGTCCGGCGGGAAGAGGCCCAGAAAGCCGGCGAAGTTCATGTCGAACACGACGCGGCGCTTGACGTCGTGCTGCGCCATGACGAGCGTGGGCAAGCCGAGCGTGCGCGCCAACGCGCCCTCGTAGTAGTTGAATTCGGTCGGCAGCAGAACGGGATGCGCGTCCTTGTCCTGCAAGGTCCAGCGGGCCATGCCGAGGATGGCGGCGCCGGTGCAGCGGCGCGCGATGTCGTCGGCGTCGCGCGGATGCCAGGACTTCGAGGACGCAAGGCCGGGCATGCCTCTGGGATTGGTGAAGATTTCGGGTGTGTAGCCGAGCTTCTGGATCTCCTCGACGACGCCCCATTTGAGCCGGTTCAGGTGGTCCGGCAGCCAAGGGTCGGCGGGCAGGCTGACGTAGATGCGGCGGGTGATCGGCATTTTCCCCTCGTCCTAAAGTCGATACCTTGCTCAAAGCGGCAAGAATATCGCCCGCGCGAGTCCCATCTCAAAACCCAACGTCAGTCTATTGTTAATGCGCAAGAAGCCATAGCCAACCCGCGGGAGCTTGAGAGCCGGGCGCGGCGGCGGCTTTAGCCGCAGTTGACTGGTTTTCCCAGCAGGATCAATTTCCTTCCGTTGAAGGAAGCGCGCCTTGGCGAATAAGCGTCGGCCGACGGGGCCGCGTCAGGCGACGCGCTTTCCAAGACCCAGGGAGGCAGCGCCATGACCATCGTCAAGCACAGCATCGACGTCGCGACGGCGGAGAAAGCCGTCGCCGCCGCCGCCAAGAAGGCGGCGGACTTGAACCTCAGAATGTGCATCGCGGTCACCGACGAGGCGGGCGACCTCAAGGCCTTCGCGCGCATGGACGGCGCCCCGAAGCTCTCGATTGGGATCGCGCAGGACAAGGCCTATACCGCCGTCTCGTTCGGCATGCCGACCCACGCCTGGTTCGACTTCATCAAGGACGACCCTCCGCTCCTGCACGGCATCACGCACACGCCGCGGCTCGTCGTCTTCGGCGGCGGTTTTCCCATAATGCTCAAGGGCGAGATGGTCGGCGGCATCGGGATCAGCGGCGGGCACTACACACAGGACATGGAATGCGCGAGAGCCGGACTTGAGGCCGTCGGCGCCGACCCGGTGTAGGCGTCCCATCAGGCTTGCGCCTGGTCCGCGCCCAGTTATACTGACATGTCAGCTAACGCGGGTCTGCCCTGACGAAAATCAGGCGGCGCGAAAGCGGGGAATCGCCGATCCGCGTCAGCGACGTACAAAACACTAGGGAGGACATCGATGAAACGCTTCGCGCATATTGCGCTTTCCGGTCTGGCGGGAACGGCCCTCGCCACTTTCGCCTTCGCGTCGGCTCACGCCGCCGGTCCACAGGTGGTTTCCGGCCCGGCGGCGGACCCACAATGCTTCGCGCCGTGGACGGACAAGACAAAGTTCTTCAAGTGGCCGGCGAAGAAGCCGCCCTATCGGATCGCGCTCGCCAACGGCTATATCGCCAACACCTGGCGCATCCAGATGATCCAGACGGCGAAAGCCTATGCGGCGCAGCCGGACGTCGCCGCCAAGCTGAAGGAGTTCAAGGTCGTCTCGACCGGCGAGGACGTCGCGGCGCAGATCGCCGCGGTCAATAATTTCATCGATTCCGGCTTCGACGCCATTATCGTCAACGCGCAGAACCCGGCCGCCTTCAAGCCGGTTATCAAGCGCGCCAACGACGCGGGCGTCGTGCTCGTCGCGTTCGACAACATCCTCGACACCGAGGACGCGATCAACGTCGACGTCGACCAGAAAGGGCTCGGCGTCTATTGGGCGAAGTGGCTCGACAGCCACCTGCCGAACGGCGGCAAGATCCTCGAAGTGCGCGGCGTATCCGGCACGTCCGTCGACCGCGACCGACACGACGGCATCCACGAGACGCTCGATAAGACCGGCAAGAAGTGGGACATCGTCGAGGTCTACGGCAAGTGGGACGATCCGACCGCGCAGAAGGTGACGGCGGACGCCATCGCGGTGCAAAAGCACTTTGACGGCTATACCGCCCAGGGCGGCGACACCGGCGTTGTGCAGGCGATCATCGACGCCAAGCAGCCGTTCGCCCCGTTTGGCGGCGAGACCGAGAACGGGTTCCGGAAGTTCTGCGCCAAATACTCAAGCGAAGGATTGAAGTGCTCGTCCGGCGGAACCGGCCCGGCGCAGGTCGCGGTCGCCATCAAGGTCGCCATCGCGGCGCTCGAGGGTCAAGTCGTGCCGCAGTCGGTGAAGCTGCCGCTGGCGACGGCGGAGGACCCGAACTTCAAGGACGGAGAGGACTACTACTCCAAGGAATCCGACAATTTCTTCGTCGGCAACTCCTTCCCCACCTGCAACATCAATTTCACGGCGCAGGAAATTATGGGGCAGACGAAGGAGAACAAGTAGCGTTTGCCATGAGGTCGCGCCGCGGACCAAAAAGCCCGCGGCGTCAGCCGTCCTCTTGCGGGGAACCGTGGCCGTGACGCGAATGGAGCCGGGCGCCCCGATCCTCACCATGAAGGGCGTATCGAAGCGCTACGGCGGCGTCCGCGCGCTGGAAAACGCCGACCTCGCGATCTCCGCCGGGCGCATCCACGCCATTCTCGGCGAGAACGGCGCGGGCAAATCGACGCTGATCAAGGTGCTGGCCGGCGTCGTCAAGCCGGACGCGGGCCGCATCGTGCTCGACGGGGCGGAAGTCGCGTTCGAGTCGCCTTCGGCCGCCAACCGCGCCGGCGTCGTCTGCATCTTTCAGGAGCTGTCGCTCGTTCCCGACCTCACGGTCGCCGACAACATCGCGATCAGCAATGCGCCGAGCCGCTTCGGCCTCATCGACCGGCGAAAGCAGCGGCGCATGGCCGAAGACGCGCTGGCGCGCGCCGGCGCGCCGGACATCCATCCGATGGCGCTCGTCAAGGACCTGCCGCTGTCGCGCCGGCAGATGGTCGAGATCGCAAAGGCGCTGGCGCGCAACCCGCGCATCCTCATCCTTGATGAAGCGACATCGGCCTTGACCGCGGCTGACGTCGCCAAAGTGTTCGTCGTCTTGAAGCGGCTGCGCGAGGAGGGTCTGGCGCTTCTCTTCATCTCGCACCGCATGCATGAGATCGCCGAGCTTGCCGACGAATGCACCGTCTTTCGCAACGGCTCGAATGTCGCCACCTACGCCGCGGGCGCGAAGTCGGACGACGAAGTGGTCGAGCTCATGATCGGACGCGAGCTCAGCCACGTTTTTCCGCCGAAGCCGCCGCCGATTGAAGCGGACGGTCCGCCGCTGCTCGACGTCCGCAGTTTGAACTGGGGCGATCGCCTGCGCGACATCTCGTTTCATGCGCGAGCGGGCGAAGTCGTGGGCCTCGGGGGACTCGACGGGCAGGGCCAGCGCGAATTGTTGCTCGCGCTGTTCGGCGTCCTTCGGAGCGTGACCGGCGAAATTCTTGTTGAGGGCCGCCCGGTCGCCCCCACAAGTCCGCATGCGGCCAAGTCCGAGTCGGTCGGCATGGCGCTCATTCCCGAGGATCGCAAGACCGAGGGACTGATGCTGCCGATGACGCTGGCCGAGAACCTGTCTTTCGCCGCGCTCGAGCGCGTCTCGCGCGGCGGAGTCATCGATCGCGCGGGAGAGAACAAGCTTGTCCGCGACCTGATCGCGCTGCTCTCGATCCGGGCGGGCGGGATCGACATTCCCGTGGGCGCCCTATCGGGCGGCAATCAGCAGAAAGTCGTTATCGCCAAGTGGCTCATGACCGAGCCGCGCATCATATTGCTCAACGACCCGACGCGCGGCATCGACGTGGCGACCAAGCAGGAGATCTATCAGCTGCTGCGGCGCCTTGCGGACGGCGGCGCGGCGATCGTCTTCTACACGACCGACTACAGCGAGCTCATCGGCTGCTGCGACCGGGCGCTCGTGCTCTACGACGGCGCGATCAAGCGCGTCCTCGTCGGCCTTGAGATCACCGAGCGCGCGCTCATCTCGAGCGCCCTCAATATCGCCGAGGACGCGGCCGCCGCCTCGGTCGGAGCGCCGCTCCAATGAGCGAATGGCGCTACGTGCTGAGCCAGAGCCGCGCGACGCTGCTCGCCTTCGCCTTCTTCGTGGTCATGTTCGCGATCTACACGAGCAACCACCCCGCCGGCTTCAGCGCCAACGTCGTCCAGACCGCGGCCAACAAGGGCGTGCTGCTGGCGCTGATCGCGATGGCGCAGACCTGCGTCGTCATCACCGCCGGCATCGACCTCTCGGTCGGCGCGGTGTTCGTGCTCAGCAATTGTCTCGCCTCGGGGATCGTCGTCGGAACGGCGGCGACCGCGACGCTCGGCGTCATCGGCGTGCTTGCGACCGGCCTCGCCTGCGGCGCGGTCAACGGCGTCATCGTCATCTACGGCCGCCTGCAGCCGATCGTCACGACGATCGCGACCGGGGCCGTGTTCTATGGCCTGGCGCTCGTCCTTCGCCCCACGCCGGGCGGCGACGTCTATTCGCCGCTTGCGGATGCGCTGACCGGGCGCGCCTTCGACGTTCTGCCCGCGAGCCTCATCGCGCTCGGCGCGGTCGTGCTCGTCGTCTGGGTCCCGTACAGCCGCTCGACGATCGGCCGCGCGGCTTATGCTGTCGGTTCCTCCGAGCAGGCAGCCTATATGTCGGGCGTTCCGGTCGATCTCGCGAAATTTACCGCCTACGTCCTGTCGGGCCTGCTGGCGTCGATGGCCGGCCTGTTCCTCACCTTCGTCACCTATTCCGGCGAAGCCTCGGCCGCGACCGGCGGGTCCTACACGCTCTATTCGATCGCGGCGGTCGTGCTCGGCGGCGTTTCGCTCTACGGCGGCTCGGGAAGCGCTATCGGCGCGATCTTCGGCGCGCTCATGTTCCGCACGATCGGCGACCTCCTGTTCGTGTTCAACCTCGACCCGCTGTGGCAGCCGCTGTTCCAGGGGCTGGTGCTGCTCGCCGCGGTCTCGCTCGGCGCGGCGCGGCTCTTCCAGGTGCACAACCGGCTGGAGCTCTTCCCATGACTGTCGAGGCGAGGCCGAAAAGCGCCGGCGCGCTCCTCAATCGCATCGACCGGCCGGTCGCCATCGCCTTCGGCTGCATTGTCGCGCTTTTGCTCGTGGGCTCGCTCTATTCGCGTAGCTTCCTTTCGCCCGAATATCTCTTGCAGCAGCTGAAAGTGGCCTCGTTCCTCGGCGTCATCGCGACGGGAACGATGATCGTCATCCTGCTCGGCCAGATCGACCTTTCCATACCCTGGCTCGTCGCGGTCGGCGGCATGATGTCAACGGCCGCGACCGCATGGGGACCCTTCGGCGAAGCGCTCGCGATACCCTTCGGCGTCGTCTGCGGGATCGCGCTCGGGCTCGTCAACGGCTTCGGAACCGCATATTTGCGCATCCCCTCGATGATCGTGACGCTCGCGGTCAACGCGGTGGCGCAGGGACTGATGGTCGTCCATACCGGCGGCTTCTCGCCGCAGGATTCCTCTTCGCCGGCGATGCGCGTTTTGGCCACAGGCGACTTGCTGTTCGGCCTGCCGAACGCGCTCATCGTCTGGGCCGTGATCGGGGCCGGCGCCATCTTCCTCTTGAACCGCACCACCTTCGGCCGGGCGGTCTACGGCATCGGCAATCGCGAGCGCGCCGCCTATCTCTCGGGCGTGAACACGCAGAGGATCGTCCTCGTCGCCTTCGCGATCGCGGGCGGCTTATCGGCCTTCGGCGGCGTGCTGCTCGCCGGTTACGGCGGCCGGGCGGCGCAGGGGATGGGCGACGCCTATCTCCTCCCCGCCATCGCCTCGGTCGTGCTCGGCGGCGCCTCGATCCTCGGCGGGCGCGGCGGCTATCTCGGCACGGTCGCCGGCGTCATCCTCATCACGCTCCTGCAATCGATCCTCTCGGTCATCCAAATGCCGGAGGCAGGGCGTCAGATCTTCTACGGCGTCGTCATCATCGCGATGCTCCTGCTCTACGGACGCGAGCGGGCGGCCCAGTAGTCACCCGCATTCCGCCATCCTCGCGCGCAAATCCTCGATCAGCCACCGCCCTGCCCGACCGATCTCCTGGCCGCGAACGCGCACGACGTGAACCAGAAACTGGAAGGCGCTGAACTC
>DATJXI010000327.1:0-12319 GCA_035500275.1 Roseiarcus sp.
GTTCGCGCGCTGCTCGCGCCGGTCGTCCTCGACCTCGTCGTCGTGAGCGCCATTCTCTTCCTCCTCTCGCGGCCGCCGCCGCCGGAAATCGGGCGCTCAACGCGTGACCGATAAGCATGCGCCGCCGTCGTCGGCGCGGACAGCGACGAGCAACGCGCCTTTGACCGCCGCGATCGGCGTCATGAGCGGCACGTCGATGGACGGCGTCGACGTCGCCCTCATCCGCAGCGACGGCGAAAGCAGGGTCGAGACGGGCGCAGCGGCGGCTTTCCCCTATCCGCCCGCGCTCGGCGCGGCCCTACGCGCGGTTGTCGCCGACCCGAAGGAAGCAGCAAAGCCTCAGTCCGCGCTTGAGCGTGAGGCGACCGACGCCCATGTCGCGGCGGTTGAGACGTTCCTCGCCCGCTTCGCCATTTCCCGCGCGGATGTCGCGGTCGTCGGCCTGCACGGCCAGACCATCCTGCATCGGCCGCGGCAGGGGCTCACGCGCCAGCTCATGGACGGAAAGCGGGCGGCGACGGCGCTGGACATGGACGTGGTCTGCGACTTCCGCGCCGCCGACGTCGCGGCCGGCGGAGAGGGGGCGCCCTTCGCGCCAGTCTACCACGCCGCGATCGCCGCCAGGCTCGAGCGACCGTTGATGGTCCTCAACCTGGGCGGCGTTGGCAACGTCACCTATCTCGGCGCCGACGAAACGATCGTCGCCTTCGACACCGGCCCCGCGAACGCGCTCATCGACGATTTCTGCCTGCGGCGGCGCGGACAGCCGTTCGATGGCGACGGTGCGCTCGCCGCGAGCGGGCGCGCCGACCCCACGATCCTCGATAAACTGCTCGGCGATCCCTATTTCGATCGGGCGCCGCCGAAATCGCTCGACCGCAATCATTTCGCAGCGCTTGCGGCCGCTGTCGAGACGCTCAACGACGCCGACGGCGCGGCGACTTTGAGCGCCTTCACCGTCGAGGCGACGGCGCGCGCGCTAAGGCATGTTGCGGAGCCGCCGCGACGGTGGCTGGTCGCTGGAGGCGGCCGGCGCAATTCCTTCCTCATGCGCAGGCTCGCAGAGAAGCTCGGCGTCAAGGTCGAGCCGATCGAGGCGATCGGCTTCGACGGCGACGTTCTCGAAGCGCAGTGTTTCGCCTACCTTGCGATACGCTCCCTCAAGGGACTGCCGCTTTCGTTTCCGACCACGACGGGCGCCCCGAAGCCGCTCGCCGGCGGCGTCTTCTGGCCGGCCGCTTGACCCAGGTCGATTCGAGGAGAAGGCATGCAGCCGACGTCCCGGCGTGGGCGCATCTAAAGAAACGCGCCGGTCTCGTCGAGGCTGATTCCTAATCCGCTTCGAGCAGGATGAAATTGGTCGCCCCGGCGTCCCTCATCCGTCGCGCCGGGAAGGGATGTCGTTTCACCGACCGCCGGTAGCTTCCTTTCTCCTTGGAGAAGGTCGCCGGCGACAGCCGCCGGTTGCGGGCCGGCGCCGCGATTCGTTTAGCTTAAAGATCATCCCGCTCCGACACGCTCAGTAGCAGACGTTGACCCTGCTCTGGCCGATGTAATTGCCGTAGGTGTCATAGACCGGACGGACCTGCCAGCATGAGTTATAGCCGTAGCCGTAGTACGGATAACCCGCGATGGCGCCGGCGGTCAGCGCCCCAGCGACAATCGCGGGCGCCCACCACCATCCGCCGCCGCCCCGGTATCCCCGGCCGCCCCAGTAGCCGCCCCGCCAGCCCGAACCGCCGCCATGCCACCCGCCGCCATGCCATCCGCCGCCGCGCCACCCCCCGCCGCCGCGCCACTGCTGTGCAGAAGCCGGCGCGCTGGCCATCAGCGTCGCCGTCCCAATGGAAAGCGCCGCCAAGCCTCCGATGACCGCCTTCGAAACACCGTTGCGCATGTCGTTCTCCGATCGCTGCATCAACCAAAACCGCCCGCCCTTGCGCCCCCGGCGCCATAAGCGGCTCGATTGGGAGACTGTCAACGCAGTTCGGTCACATTTTGATCAAAAACGGGCGTCTCGGCGCCGGCTGCCAAATCTATCTCTGTACGCTCCAAGAAGCGCGAATGACCTGAACAAACGTTCATTCTACATTTGCGTCGGCGAACTGAAGGACCAAGAGATCCCGGAGAATGCGTTTGCGGGCTCGACGCAGGTTGCGCGAGCTCGCTTTGTCCCCGGGTTGTCAGTGCGCACTCTCGATGAGGCCGCGCGCGACAATGAGCCGCATGATCTCGTTCGTGCCTTCGAGGATGCGATGGACGCGCAGGTCGCGCACGATCTTCTCCATTCCGTACTCGGCGAGATAGCCGTAGCCGCCATGCAGCTGCAGCGCCTGATCGGCGATCTCAAAGCCGACATCGGTGGCGAAGCGTTTCGCCATCGCCACGAGGCGCGTCGCCTGCGGGTCCTTGGCGTCGAGCCGCCGGGCCGCCTTGTGCAAGAGCGCGCGCGCCGCCTCGAGCTCAGTCGCCATGTCGGCGAGGCGGAACTGCAACGCCTGAAACTGGTCGATCGACCGGCCGAAAGCTCTGCGCTGCGACATGTAAGCGAGCGTGCGATCGAGCGCGGCCTGGGCGCCGCCGACCGAGCATGCGGCGATGTTGAGCCGGCCGCCGTCGAGGCCCTTCATCGCGATACGAAAGCCTTCGCCCTCCTCCCCCAGGCGATTGGCGGCGGGCACGCGGCAATTCTCGAAGATGACCTGGCGGGTGGGCTGCGCGTTCCACCCCATCTTCCGCTCGTTGGCGCCGAAGGCGAGGCCGGGCGACGATTTGTGGATGGCGAGCGCGGTGATCCCCGATGGACCCGCGCCGCCCGTCCGCGTCATGGTCACGTACCAGTCGGAGGCCCCGGCGCCGCTGATGAATTGCTTCACGCCATTGACGACGTAGAAGTCGCCGTCGCGCGTCGCGCGCGTCGAGAGCGCCGCCGCGTCCGAGCCCGCGCCGGGCTCGGTGAGGCAGTAGCTGGCGATGCTGTTCATTGCGACGAGGTCGGGCAAGACCTTCTGGCGGAACGCCTTGGAGCCGAACGCGTCGATCATCCAGACGGCCATGTTGTGGATCGACAGGAACGCCGCGACGCTGGGGCAGCCGGTCGCGAGCGCCTCGAAGATGATGGTCGCTTCGAAGCGCCCCAAACCCGATCCGCCCAGGCTCTCGTCGGCGGTGACGCCACCCATGCCGAGCGCGGCGGCCTCGCGCAGCGTTTCGACAGGAAGCGATTTCTTCTCGTCCCACTCGAGCGCATGAGGAGCGAGCTTCGTACGCGCGAACTCGAGCGCAATCTCCCGAATCGCGTTCTGCTCTTCCGTCAGTTCAGGATCCATCAAACGCGCCTGTTTTGCTTGCGGGGCGAGATCGTTTTGAGCGACGTCATTTCTCGCGCAGCGCAACGACCGCGAGAAGTACGACGACGCCGTATATAATGTCTCTCGCCGGGTCCGGCAGCGTCGTTCCGGCGAGCATCGTCGGCAGCGCCGTCAGCAGGAGCACGCCGCCGAGCATGCCGACGTAGGCGCCGCGACCGCGGGCGATGCAGGACCGTATTTCGGCGGCGGCTCGACGCGGGCGGTCCGCCGCCGGTTTTTTGGAGCCGAGCCCCGACGGCTATGCTACACTGCTATGTTGAGCTGAAAGCCGCCAAGGGGCGGCGCTCGTGTAAGACGCTCGCGGCTGAACGAGCGCCCGAGTCGGGTCGGCGCCCGAAAGGGCCAAGGCAAATGGCGATGAGGGAGGACCGAAAATGTCGGACAGCGTTTACAAGGTGGTCGAACTGATCGGCACAAGCGCCACATCCTGGGAGGACGCAGCCAAGAGGGCGATTGAGCGGGCGGCGAAGTCGCTTCGAGACTTGAGAATCGCGGAAGTCGTCGAGCAAGACCTGATCATCGAGGATGGGCGGGTTCAAGGTTACCGGACCAAGGTCAAGGTTTCGTTCAAGTACGAGGGCGGCGACTGATACGACCGGCCGCGACGCCTTGACGCGATCGTCAGCGGCGCCGAGTATGTTCCGATTGCCTGCCCAATTGAGGGCATCGCGCCCTCGGCATCGCTCTAGACTCTGACTGAAGAACCGGCGAAGGTTGGACAAAATGACCTTCGCCCGTCATCACTCTCAACCCGTTCGAATAGGCAAAACTACGCATTGATCTCGACGCGGCCGGATGGCAGTCTGTGGGAACTGATGTCTTTTGGATTGGCGGAGGCGCGATGGGGTGCTTTGTCGTCCGAATCGAGGGCGACGCAGTGGCTCGCTATCAAGAAAGCGCCCGACCTCACTCTCTTACCCAAAGCTCCGCCTGAGACTGTCGTTCGGGCATGGCTGAGATCGTTGTCGACGGGAGCGAAAACGGGCGGACGATCAATGTTGCGGTCGGGGACTCGTTGCAGATCGAGTTGCCGGAGAATTCGGCGACCGGTTTTCGCTGGCAGATGGAGGCTTCCTCACTGCAAGGAGTGTCGGCGTTACGGCTTCAGTCCGTCGATTATCGGGCTGCCAACAGCCGCCGCCGCGTGTTCCGCTTTTCTGCGGAAGGTCGTGGCCATGTCATTCTTCGACTTGAATTGGTGCGGACCTGGGAGGTACAGATTCCGCGAGAGACGTTCGTCGTCACGGCCAATGTTCGCTGAAGACCAGGGGTTCGCACGTTCTTGACAATTCTATGTCGAGAAGGCGGCCGCGAAAGAAACAATTCCCAGCGCGCCTGATCTCTGCTACGTCGATCGGGGCAGGTGGTGTCGGCAAATGACGACTCCGGTCCTCAGCCGTGTGCAACCATTGTGGAAGCCTAAGGGGCGGGCCACAGCGACGAACTGGGTTGCCGTCGCTTGCTGCTACGTGACGCTCTACGTCGCGCTGGACTGGATCAGCTACATCGAAGTTCTTCCTGGCTCCGGCTATACGCCGTGGAATCCTCCCCCGGCGCTGAGTCTTGCACTGATAGCCAGAAAGGGACTCAGTTTCGCGCCCGCCATTTTCGTCGGCGAGCTCGCCTCAACGTTCGCCGTTACGCATTTCCCGACCGACATGTGGGCGTCCCTTGTGAGCGGCCTCGTGGTTGCGGTGGGGTACACGAGCGCGGGCGTGGCGCTCCGCCGCATTCCTCTCACAAATTCTCGCCCAATTCCGGTCGACGCTGTTGTCAGTTTTCTGGCGGTGGCGGCCGCAGGCGCGCTTGTGGTCGCCGTCAGCGACGTGAGCGCGATGGTCGCGCTCAACGCTCTGCCGGCGAGGCTCGCCGAACGGTCCATTCAGGATTCCTTCATCGGCGATCTGACCGGCATCCTCGGCCTCCTTCCGGCGCTCCTGACCTGGAGGGCGGCGTGGGACCGGTGGAAAGAGGTGTCGCCAGACGCGCGTGTTATCGACGTCGGCGTCTACGCGCTCTTGCTCTGCGCGGCGCTGTTGCTGGTGTTCGGCAACGCCCACGAGAAGGAACTCCAGCTCTTCTATTTGATGCTGCCGCCGGTAATCTGGATCGCCGTTCGTCACGGGCTCGCCTGGTGCGCCATTGCGATCCTGATCGATCAGCTGGCGCTCGTGACGATGGTCGCCCTGCTGAACTTCTCAACGGGCGACTTCTTCGCTTGCCAGTTGCTGTCGATTGTCATCTCGGCTACGGGCCTCATTCTCGGGGCAGTGGTGACGCAGCGCCATTACGCCGAACATCTCCTCCGGCGTCAGCAGGCGGAGCTCGCCAGGCACACGCGATTGACCACGGTCGGGGCGTTCGGCGCCGCGGTCGTGCACGAAATCAGCCAGCCTCTGGCGGCCGCCGCGGCATTTGCCCATTCCGGCAAACAGCTCTCGGCTCAGAAGCCAATCAATTGCGAGTTGTTGCGCGAGACTGTGGAGAATGTCGAACAAGAAACGCGTCGGGCGGGCGCAATCGTCGAGCGCATTCGGCGTTTTCTTGACCGGGGCGAGCTACAGTGGCGTTCGATCGATCTCCGCGAGGTCTTGCGCCGGCTCTCCGGGGCGTTGGCGGACGAAGCTCGCACTCATGGGGTCGCCTTACGCGTCGTCGCGCCGACATCGGCTGTCATCGATGCGGATGACATACAGATCGAGCAGGTGCTGGCGAACTTGATGCGGAATGCGATGGAGGCCGCCGCTCACAGCGTATTAGGCTCAGGCAGCGTCCAGGCGACTCTATCCAGCTCGTCCGGATCGGTTCGAATCGAGATCGAGGACAACGGACCCGGCGTCGCCCCTGATATCGTCGAGCGTCTGTTCGAGCCCTTCGAGACAACCAAGCGGCGCGGGGTGGGGCTCGGGCTCTCATTGAGTCGGGAGGTCGCCAAGGCTCACGGAGGAAGGCTCCGGCTCGATCGCACCGGCGCAACCGGATCCAAATTTGTCTTGGAGCTGCCGGACAAGAAAGGAGCGGCGTCATGACCGCCAAGCAAACGGTTTTCGTCGTCGAGGACGACCCGCGAATGTGCGCCGCAATTGAACTGCTTCTGCGCACGAGCGGCTATGCCGTTCGCAGCTATCCTGACGCTGAGACCCTCCTGGGCGACGAAACCTGCGTTCGATCGAACTGCCTTCTTGCGGATATTCGTCTGCCAGGGATGGATGGACTCGCCCTCCACCGCCGGCTGGTAGCGACCGGGACGACTCCGGCCACGGTCATGATCACGGGCCACGGGGATATTCCGATGGCGGTGTCAGCGCTCAAAGAGGGAGTCGTGGACTTCATTGAGAAGCCGTTCCACCCGCCTGCGCTCTTGGAAAGCGTGAAGGAGGCGTTGCGGCGGGCGATGGCCGTTCATGATCACGAAATGAAAATCGCCGATCTCAAGGTCCGGCTCGAGACCCTGACGCCGCGCGAGGCGGAGGTATTGGATCTATTGGTGGATGGACAGCCGAGCAAAGTCATTGCGAGTCAGCTCGGCATGAGCGTTCGCACAGCCGAACATCACCGCGCGCGCATCATGGAGAAGCTGGGCGCTCCATCGACCATGCGACTCATCAGCATGATGTCGGCAAAATAAGATGACGTTTGAAGCAATTTTGTGATGGTTGTCCTCTCGCGCGCGCTGGCCAAATGGGTAGAATTACGAATTGAACTTTCCTTAGACCGACCGCATGTTACCCGTGCCCGGCTCTCTCAAAGTGACGGATACTTCCAGGGTAGAGAACAAGGCCAGTTGAGCGAGCCTCATTGGTCGTTCGCGAAGACGGATTCCCTTTCTGCGGGAAGTCCGAACGAAGATTTGTCCTCG
Organism: Roseiarcus sp.; assembly: GCA_035500275.1. Lineage (GTDB taxonomy): Bacteria > Pseudomonadota > Alphaproteobacteria > Rhizobiales > Beijerinckiaceae > Roseiarcus. Next base: position 7,231 of record DATJXI010000327.1, read on the forward strand.
CGAATCCGGAAGATCCGTTCGAGCCGAACCTTCCAGAACTGACGTAAGGAGCAGGAGATGAACGGGAACGCGCAATATGCAGGTCAATACGACCTTCCGCCTGACGTCGATCCCCAAGGCATCATCGGCGCATTTCTCGGCCGGTTGGCCGGCGGCGCAATCGGAAAACGTTTTGGCGGCGGCGGCGAAACGGCCGGCAGGTTTCTTGGCGGCCTCGCCGGCGGCGCTTTGGGTCCATTGAGCGCAGGGCCAGGAATGGGGCAACAGGAGCAGGGTCCGGTGTCGGACTACGAGATGCAAAGCTTCTGGGACACGTTCAAGAAGATCGCAAACGCGGTCAGGACCGGCGCCAATGTCGGCCACAACATTGGGCTTTTCCAGGCCGGGCCACAGGCGACGCCGCAGCCGGCCGCGGCGTCGGACCTCGAGATGCAAAGTTTCTGGAGCACGTTCCAGAAAATCGCAAACGCGGTCCGGACCGGCGCCAATGTCGGCCACAACATTGGGCTTTTCGAGGCCGGGCCACAGGCCGCGCCGCAGCCGGCTGCATATGTGTCGGACATCGAGATGCAGAGCTTCTGGGACACGTTCAAGAAGATCGCGCGCGGCGCCGGCAAGGTCGGACACAGTCTCGGACTGTTTGAGGCCGGGCCGCAGGCCGCGCCGCAGCAGCCTGCATATGTGTCGGACATCGAGATGCAGAGCTTCTGGGACACGTTCAAGAAGATCGCGCGCGGCGCCGGCAAGGTCGGACACAGTCTCGGACTATTTGAGGCGGGCCCCGGAGCGGCGACCGAAGTCCAGGTCGGCGAAGTCGAACTGCAGAACTTCTGGAATGTCCTGAACAAAATCGGCGGCGTCGCAAAGGGCCTCAGTCAGGTCACGTCCGGGCTCGGTCAGGCGGCGGGCGGGATCTATGACACGGGGAAGACCCTCGGCCTTGCCCAAGCGGGCGCGCCCGGCGTCGCGCCGGGTCAGTCGATGAGTTCAGACCAAGCGTATGCGATCCTGCGGCAGGTCTCACCCGTGTTGCAAGACTTGCTGCGACAGCCGTCAGGGGCGATGCACTAGCCCCGCTTCTCATCCAACCACCCCGCGGCGCTGGCGCTAGGAAGCAGCGCCGCGGGCCCGAGAATGGGAGACTAACGGACGTGACCCCAGATCATGGGCGGTCGGAGTCCGCTCAATGGATCGTTCAGGGCTCTGACGTGGCCACTGGCTCGCTGTCCGCGGCCATAAAGGACGATCCGGCCGTTCGCCCCGTTCGGCAGATCGGCCATGACGTGATGATCCTCCACATGTCGCAAGAGCGGGCGGACAAATTGCAAGCGCAATTCGCCCGTCTCGCAATCGAAAAAGATCAATCGCTCAGTCCTCCGTTTGTCCCGTGACCGACGACGGCGCGTGTCACGCGCCGGACGCGAAGCACGACAAACTTCGACAAACACGGAAAGGACCCACTCGATGTCGCCCACCAACAAAATTGAATCGGCGTCCGGGAAAATGATGGACAATAATGAGCCGTCGAGCGCCGCCAACGCGCCAGCGGCTACGAGTGGGCCGAGGTCAGCCGACCAGAAGTCCGCGCGGCAAGCGGCCAATGTTTCGGGCGCCGATCGAGCCCTGCGCGCGCGCCGACCGGTCTTCATGATCGCTCCGCAGCGGGCGCCCGGCTTGCAGCCGCTCAGCGCGGATTTTGTCTCCCAGCAACTCAACGAGTCGCCGGACATCGAAGTCGTCGGCAAGATCGAGCCGCCGCGCCTCTTGGGATTGCAGAGCGCCGAGAACGTCGAGTCAGGCTCCATTGTCCTTGCCTGCATGCATTACGACAAAGCGAAGCAGTTGCGCTCGCAGGCGGGCGCGCGCCTGCTGGTGGAACGCGATTCCCCGCTGACCTTCGGCTTGGATGTAGGCGCGCCCGCCTCAGGGCTCGCCAACCCAGGCGTCGTCGCGCCTCTCGGCGACGGCTTCGAAACGACCCTCGAGGTTCGCGGCGCAAACGGCGCTCTCGCGGAAGCCGAGGTCTATCTGTTCGGCAGCGTTTGGCCGGTTCAGGCCGTGACCGACGAAAACGGCCGCGCCGTCCTGCGGATTTTGGGCGAGACGCCCGACACAATCCGCGCGCTTTATATCAAACCAAAAGTCGACTACTGGGGCCTCTGGTTGGCGCGGCCGGAGTTGGCGCCTGGCGAGACCACAACCGTGACCGTCGAGCCGCTGAGCGGCTTTCTGCATGGATTCCCGAACGAGCAACTGCTCGGGTGGGGGCAGCGCGCGATGGGGCTCGATCTGGTGCCGGCCAGCTATAACGGCGCCGGAATCAAGGTCGCCATTATCGACTCCGGCGCGGCGCAGCCGACCCATCGCAATCTGCACCGGCTGGGACCCGGCGTCAGCGTCGTCGCGACGGATCCGGCCGCCTGGACGCGCGATACGATCGGACACGGGTCCCACTGCGCGGGCGTCATCGCCGGCGGGCCGATCGGATCCAACAGCGGGGGCGTTCGCGGTTTCGCGCCGGCTGCGGAAATCCACATCATTCAGATCTTCCCCGGCGGGAAATTCAGCTCTCTGATCCAGGCTCTCGACTATTGCATCGAAAATGGAATCGACGTCGCCAATCTCAGCCTGGGCGGCGGCGAGCCGTCCCGCATCGTCGAAGAGCGGCTGATCAAGGCAAAGCAGATGGGAACCGCCTGCATCGTCGCCGCAGGAAATTCGGGCGGGCCCGTCCAATTTCCGGCTTCGACGCCGCATGTGTTGGCGGTGTCCGCGATCGGCAAATGGGGCGAATTCCCGGCCGCCAGCTTCCATGCAACCCAGGCGCTCGACGGGTTCGAAAGCACCGGCGGCTTCTTCCCGGCAAAGTTCAGCTGCTTCGGTCCAGAAGTCGACGTATGCGCGCCGGGCGTCGCGATCGTATCGTCCTTGCCGACCGACGGGTTCGCTGCATGGGACGGCACGTCGATGGCTGCGCCGCACGTAACCGGGATGGCGGCGCTTCTCCTCGCGCATCACCCGGACTTCCGAGGACCTTACCAGGCCCGCGACGCGCGCCGCGTTGAGCGGTTGTTTGAGCTGATCAAGCAAAGCGCCACTCCGTTGTCGTTCGGCGATCCGGCGCGGACGGGAGCGGGGCTTCCCAATGTGTTCCAGGCGCTTGGGCTGGAGGCGCGGTCCAGCGGAACATCGGCCTCAAGCGGACTGTCACCGGATTCGAGTGTGGCGGAGATGATCCGACAACTGATTGAGGCTCTGCGTCGGGGACTGCCGAACTTGGCTCGGGAGGCGGACGCCCCTCGGCCGCAGAGCGCCGACGCAACGCCTGCGTCGATTCTCAACAGCGAGGAGGCGCGATGGCGCAACACGCCGGTGGCGCGCGGCGCCGCGCGGACGTCAAACGGTTCGTTCGCTCCGCAATCGGCGGATGTGGGGGTCGATCCGAGGACTTTGCCGCCAGCCGACGCCCAATTCGAGGCCCTGCGCTCCGCGCTCAAACAGGCCGGACTGATGCGCGCCCTGTAGCGGGCGCGCGGCGGCTCGGTGGCGGCGGGAGAAAAGTGCGTGCTCCACGCCGTCCACCGAATCCGATATCGACCCTACTGGCCGCCTCGGACGGCTCGCCAGCTAAAGCGTACAATGACGTCCGATCAGATGGATGACCGGCCGTTCATTATTCTCCTCTTTCCCAGCGCGGCTCGCGATGACGCCGCGAAATCTGTCCGGCCTCCGTGGGAGCTACCGTCTGGTCCCATTTCCTCGACCCCAGAGCGGATTGCGATGACAGTCTCCCGCGACGAAGGACGCTAACCATAGCTTCCGATTTTCAGCAAGCATATGTGGTGCCCGCGGGGGACCCTTGAACTTTCCGCAGGCGCGCCTCGTTTGCGGTTATTCGGCGACGACTGCGAACATGCAGTTGACCCCGGCGGCTTGGCGGCGTCACGATCCTCGGATACACAGACCTTGTGACCAGACCTCCGCCGCTGATCGCCGGACTCCTTGGCGTCGTGTTCCTCGCGCTGGCCGCCGTGTACTTCCTGACCCCTGCCGGCAGTCTTCCTTCGTTCTTGCCAGGGTTCGAGGCGGGCGTCGGCAAGCCGCACTTCAAGCACGGCCTCGGCTCGCTCGTTCTGGCGGTCGCCTTGTTCGCCTTCGCCTGGTTTCAGAGCAAGTCGGGACGTCGGTAGGGCCGCACAGGACAGTTCGTCCGTGTAAAAGCCGACCGACGTGGACATGGGCCGGCACAACTGGGGCGGCGGCGAAGCGCGACCTAAGGGCGGCGGGCGGTACAAGCGGAGGTGGGGGGACGGCAAAGGAGACTCCGGCCGCTGCAGCGCGTCACGCCGCGAACGGCGCCGCACGCGTCAGTGGGCGCTGACGTCTTCGAACCCGATTTCCACCAAAATCATAGCCTATTGATATTGAAGAGGCGCTTCGCGTCGACGAAGCGCCAAGGCTTTGATCACTACTACTTTGATCGCTTCGCTTAAGGTGGGCCTCTCGGTTTCAGCGTTTGACATTAGATCCGCAAGTCGAGCGCCGGAAGGTGTAAAGTAGTGTTTGCCGCTTGAGTTTAGACCGCGTATTTTGGGAGGTCATCATGTTGCTTCCATTCGGCAATATTAAGGTCAGGATCCCGGAAACAGGTGCGCTTGTTGGAACACGCTCGTTGCCGCCAACCGTTGATCCACGGGACTACACGGTGGAGTCGCCCGCCATCGCCGAATTGGCGAAAAAGCAAGGGATCAAGATCGGCGCGCCTACGGCCATCCCCACGGCAGTGGATCTATCGTCGCGTTCTCCTCTCCGCCAGTCGCGGGTGGGAACGAACAACGCCCTATTGCGGCGCAGACAAAGGAGATTCCCGCGATGCAAGATCTCACTTTGTCGGAGGCCGACAACGGCAAGGAAATCGAGGCAGCCGTCGGCCAGCAGATAGTGTTGGCGCTGCCGGAAAATCCTTCGACCGGCTACACTTGGTCGATCGAGTTGCCTCCCGGCGTCGAGCAGCAGAGTTCCACCTTCGCGCCAGCTGGCGCGGCGATGGCCGGGAGCGGAGGCCGGCGCGTCTGGAGCATCAAGCTGC
>DATJXI010000328.1:0-3619 GCA_035500275.1 Roseiarcus sp.
CCGACTCATTCAGGAGGCTTGACGCGCTCGCCCTGAAACCATGCGCGGTCGCTTCGTGCGTAGCATAACCGAGACGCCGGAGTGCCGCGTTTAATGTGTTGTCCGATATCGGGCGTGATGGCGATCGAACGCCGGGGAAGACTAGAGTGCACTTACCCGACAGGGGGCGTAGCGATGTGAGAAGATGGAGTACTTGCCGAGCGAGGGGCACACGGTGCGGCCGACGCATCTTGGTTCGTGCCGCTGGCACCGTCCAGACGGCGCGTTCGAGGTCAAACTCGCCCCATTCCGCAGCCCGAAGCTCGCCGGGGCGGGGGAAGAGTAGCGCCATGAGTTGCAGCGCAAACCTTGTTCCTGGCTGGCCGTCGAAGGCGTCAATCGCGCGAAGGAGCGCTCCGAAGGAGGTTGGATCCGTAATTGCTGCTCGAGGAGTCGCCTTCACCTGCGTCAGCGCTCCTCGAAGCGCGTAGGTCGGATCCGTGTCAGCGCGGGCCGTCGCGATCGCGTATCGGAACACGCTGCCGATCGTGGACCGGAGGCGGCGCGCCGACTCGTACCGTCCGCGGACCTCAACGGACCGAAGGACGTCCAGTATCGTCGGAGCGTCGAGCGCCTTGATAGGTGTGTCACCGAACGCGGAGTAGGCAAACCCAAGTAACCACTCTGCCTTCGCAATGGTCGCGCTCACCCGACCTTCGCGTTGCAGCTTGGCAACGTACTCCTTCGCGATGGTTCTAAACGTGGCAGCTTGCTTACCCTCCCGCAGGCGACGCTTCTTTTCCAAAGCCGGGTCTAATCCGTCGGCCAGAAGGCGCTTAGCGTCTTCTCGCGCCTGCCTCGCTTTTGCCAGTGTGATTGTCGGATAGACGCCGAGGGCCAGCAGCTTCTGCTTTCCGTCAAAGCGGTACGCGAGTCGCCACAAGCGAGCACCACTGGGTGGAACCCAGAGTTGGAGCCCACCTCCGTCGGTCAGCTTATGCAGCTTTGTGCCGGGCTGCACTGATCGGCACTTTGCGTCGCTCAACATCAACGTGGTGGTCTCCCTGATGCACACGATACCAACAGCGACACTGAATACCAACTTGGATACCAACACAAGGCGGCCGATACCGATGGTGCGCTAGGGTATCCCGCTCTACGACCGACTACGGTGAACCCAGAAAAACACCCCTGAAGTCAGAGGTCTAGGTCTGCCACAGCGTAGATTTGGCGTCGAATCGGACGGTGAAGTGGGAGGGAGATGGTGCCCAGGGGCGGAATCGAACCACCGACACCGTGATTTTCAGTCACGTGCTCTACCAACTGAGCTACCTGGGCGTCGCGACGGCTTTCGACGCGGGCAGCGGTTTATAGGCGCCGGCCCCTGGCCTGTCCAGTGCGAGCGACCGAGTCTCAACCGAGTCTCGAAGCATGCGCTCAATTGCGAAAGCTTTAGCGGCTCTCGCCTTGATTGCGCCGCACTCGCGCCGGCATTACCAGCGTTCGGCGGCTCGTGCTAGGAGCAAACCCGATGCGCGCTCTCCTGGTTTCCTCATCGGCGGTCGCCGCTCTTGCGGCGACGCTCGCCGCCGCTCCCGCGGCCGCGGCCGATCTGCCGAACGCGCCCGCGAACTATCCGGCCCTGGGGCCGAGCCCATCCGACGCCGCCTCAAACTCGAACCCTTGGGCGGGCCTCTATGTCGGCGCCGGCGTCTCCGCCTGGGGCGGCAAGGGGGTCAAGGGCGGGGCGGGGGGCGAGGGCTACATCGGCTACGACCATATGTTCGACAACGGCGTCGTCATCGGCGTGCGCGGCTCGGCCGGCTACGGCCCGTTCCTGTGGTCGGCGCCGAACGGCTTCACCCAGTTCACCGGAACCGCCTTCGCTGGCGGCGAAGCGATCCTGGGCTACCAGCTGGGGCAGTTCCGGCCCTATGTCATCGCCGGGGTCGATTTCGCGCGGCCGACCCGGTTTGGATCGCTGAGTCCTGTCGACGCGGTCAACGACGTCTTCTCCGGCCCCGGGGCGGTCGAAGCGGTCGGCACGGTCGGCCTCGGCGCGATCTACCAGGTCACGCCCAATTTCAGCGTCGGGATCGAGGCGCGAGTCCATAACGCCAACGGCGGCTGGGCGCCCTACTGAAGCGCAAGTCGGTTGCCTTCGGGGACAAGCCGCGTTAGGCCGAGCCCGGGCCGGTCTTTCGCGTTTCGAATGAGCCTTATGCAAGAAATGTCCCGCCGCGCGCTCATCATGAGCGCCGTCGCCGCGTCCGGCGCGCGCTTCGTCGCCGGCGCCGTCGCCCAAACGGACGCCTCCGCCGGCGGCGGCGAGGCCGGACCGGCGCCGTTCGGATACGACGACGTCGTCAAGCGCGCCCGCGAACTCGCGGCCGCGCCCTACGACGCGGCCCAGCCCGCGCTGCCGAACAGCATCGCCAATCTCGACTTCGACGCCTGGCGCGACATCCGCTTCCGGCCCGACAAGGCTCTGTTCGGCCAGCAGAACGGCAATTTTCGGCTTGAACTCTTCCACCTCGGCCACCTCTACAAGCGCCCGGTCGTCATCAACGTTCTGCGCGACGGCATCCCGGCGCCGATCCCCTACGCCGCCAACCTCTTCGACTACGGCCGCACCAAGGTCGACGGCAATCTGCCGATCAATCTCGGCTTCGCCGGCTTCCGACTGCGCTTTCCCATCAACGCGCCGCACGTCTGGGATGAGGTTATCGCCTTCCTCGGCGCAAGCTATTTTCGCTTCCTGGGGCGCGGGCAGCGTTATGGCCTCTCCGCCCGCGGCCTGGTCATCGGCGGGGGCCTCAGGCTCAACGAGGAATTCCCCTACTTTCGCGAGTTCTGGATCGAGACCCCGAGCCCGACCGCCGAGCGCATCGCCATATTCGCCCTGCTCGACGGCGAATCGGCGACCGGCGCCTTCCGCTTCGAGCTCGTGCCGTGGCTCGAGACCTATATCGACGCGAAGGCCACGATTTTCGCCCGCAAGACCATCCCCGCGCTTGGCCTCGCGCCGCTCTCCTCGATGTTCTTCGTCGGCAAGAACGACCACCGCCACGCCGACGACTTCCGCGGCGAGCTGCACGATTCCGACGGCCTGCTCATGCATAACGGCGCCGGCGAATGGATCTGGCGTCCGCTGCACAATCCGCCAAACCCCTCGGTGTCGGTCTTCCTCGACACGAACCCGCGCGGCTTTGGCCTGCTGCAGCGCGACCGCAATTTCGGCGACTACCAGGACCTCGAACTCGCCTATGAATTGCGGCCGAGCTACTGGATCGAGCCGCACGAGGGCTGGGGCGAGGGCCGGGTGGAGCTCTTGGAGCTGCCGACCGGCGACGAGACGAACGACAACGTCGTCGCGGCCTGGCTGCCCAAGGCGGGGCTTGAGCCCGCCCAGCAGCTCTCCTACGGCTACCGCATCACGGCGCTCATGCAGGACCAGAGCCTGACGCCGAGCGGCCGGACGGTCGCCACCTTCCACGTCGCGCCGCGCGCGCTGGGGGCGGCGGAAGCGCCGCCGCCGGGCGCGACGCGCTTCCTCATCGACTTTTCGGGCGGCGATCTCTCCTATTACATGAGCGACGCGTCGATGGTGGAGACCGTCGCCACGACCTCGAACGGCCGC
>DATJXI010000329.1:0-2714 GCA_035500275.1 Roseiarcus sp.
CGCTGCCGGAAAATCCTTCGACCGGCTACACTTGGTCGATCGAGTTGCCTCCCGGCGTCGAGCAGCAGAGTTCCACCTTCGCGCCAGCTGGCGCGGCGATGGCCGGGAGCGGAGGCCGGCGCGTCTGGAGCATCAAGCTGCTGAGAAGCGGCGAGGCGACCCTCCGCGCCAAGCTATGGCGAGAGTGGGAAGGAGACGGATCGGTGCGCCGTCGCTTGGACATCACCCTGAGGGTGGCGGGCTAACGGGCGCCACCGTCTTTGCACTCGAAGGAGCATTCTCCGCGGCGGCGCGCTCGAGATAATCCTGATGCTCGCGCTCGGCCTTCCAGAACAGACCGGCCGGGACGACTTCCGTCATGACCTTGCCCGGCCACAGGCCCGACGCGTCGAAGTCGGCGATCGTGTCAAGGGAAGGAGAGCGGCGCGACGTCCCCTCTCGACGTTCACGGGGAGAACGTCACGATGAGGGGCGGGGCGACAAACCGCGGCGGCGATTCGCTTTGCGCCTCGCCCCGACCCCATCCCCTCAGGTTTAGGGCACCGCCTTGCCGCGCAGCTGCGCGAGAATTTCCTGCGCCGCACGCGCGCCTTCGGACGCACCGCCCTCCATGTAGCCCTGGTACTCCAGCGAGGTGTGCTCCCCGGCGAAGAATACGTTGCCTTGTCGCACCCTTTCGTAGCCGGCGAAGGCGGTGTACTGCCCCACCCTCCAGTAGGAATAGGACGCGCCCAGATTCGGATCGAGCGCCGGCAGGGAGCTCGTGGCCCGGCCGTTCCACTTCGCGGTTCCTCCGGGAAACACCTTTTCGAGACCACGCAGAAAAGCCTTCGCGTCGTCCTGCACCTCCGGCGCGGCTGCGGTCGCGAAAGGCGTTTTCGTGGCCTTGGCCGCGGTCACGCCGCCGCCGGTGTAGTTGTTGAGAATCCCGGCCGCGCCGAATTGCCGCCGGCTGACTTCCCAAGTGTTCTGATAGCCCTCGTCGGTATAGGAGAGGCCGTTGCCGCGCCCTGGCCAGGGGCCCGGCTCGCGCCAGTAGCGCGAAGAGAACTGCAGCTGCAGCTTGCCGTTCTGACCGCGTCCCAGTTCCTGGATGGCGGTGTTCTTTCGCTCGTCGAAGCCGGCGCCGCTGGTGTCGATATGGCGCAGCACGGCGAAGGGAAGGCTGAGGACGACGAGGTCGGCGACGACCGGCGTGGCGCCGCTGAACCCGAGGGCGTAGGTCCCGTCGCCTTGACGGGCGATGGAGGTCAGACGCATCCCGAGCTGGACGGGGCTACGAAGGCGCCTGGCGATCCGCGCCGGCAGCTGCTGGTTGCCGCCTCGAATATGATAGCGCTCGTCGGACGCACCGAAGACGTCGAATGCGTTCCCGGCCTCGGCCTGTTTGTTGCCGCCGAGCAGATAGACGACGTTCAACGCGCTTTGATCCGTTGTGTCGGCGCCGTATTCGATCGCATAGGCCACGTCGAGGAGGGCGCCGATCGGCGATTTGCGGCCGCCCGCGACGCGACGGTCGATCCATTCGGCGACCGGCATCCGATCGAGATCCTGCCCGGCGGGGGTGAACTTGTCGTAGGTGGTCGACTCGCCCGCGGCCTCGACGTCCTTGGCGAGCGCCGGATGGACATCGGTCCGCCAGTCCTCGTAGGCCTGCTCCACGGTGTAGTAACGCCCGAAGAATCGGTAAGTGTCCCGCAGGACCGGAGGACCGAGCAGATCGTCCAGTGGGAGACGGAACCGCTTGGCGAGGCCGATGATCGTCGCATGGGTGGAATCGATGAGCTCCCCGCACCATTCGGTCACCTGGCCGTCCGTCCAAATCGACGTGGCCGAAAACATCCGCCCGCCGATCCGGTTCGACGCCTCGTACACCGTGCTCTCGACGCCGGCGTCCTGCAAGGTCAGCGCCGCATTCAGTCCGGCGATCCCTGCGCCCACGATTGCGATGCGCGGCTTTCCGGTCGCCGCCAGCGCCGCCTCCGGGAGCGCGAGGCTCGCCGCAAGGAAGGCGGAACCCGCGACAAATTCGCGGCGCGACATGGCCGCCTTCCTTTCGGCCAATACATCGGCAATCGAAATCTCGCCGGCTTCGCAACGACGGATGTCGGCCGACAGGGTCTTGAAGAATTGCATCAATGACGTGCGGGCCAAGGGTCGGTCCGTCTGTTGACATCGATTTCGTCAAAGTCGTCGACCTGACGCTCAAGGTCAAGGAGGCATCTATGTGCGGCTGTCGCCTGCTCGGAAGGCGACATAACGAACGCCAGATTGCTTCCGAAGAACAGCCGAAATCGCAATGGCGCCACGAAAGGGAACCGTTTCATAGCCAATTGCCCTTCGCTCGGCGCCCGCCGGCGCCCCTCGGCCTAGCCGTCTCGCCGCGATCCCCTGGTCTGCGTCGGGGAGGGAGAAGGGACGCCAATCTTCTCGCCCAGCCGCTCGGCCAAAGCCGCGATGATTGGCTTCTGACCCTTCGTCGCCTTCTCCAGCGCCTCGTCGAGCGAAAACCAAGCCGCCTTGTCCGCTTCTGGGAATTCTGCCGTCTTGCCGGCGCGGGGCGGCCATTCCAGCGCAAACGTGTTGCTTTTCAGCGCGGCTGGGTCGAACTCGCCCTCGCAGGCGAAGGCGACGATCGTCTTGCCGCTCGCCTTGAAGGCGCCAAGCTCGACGAATTCGCCGTCGATCGCGGCGCCGGTCTCCTCGAAAAACTC
>DATJXI010000330.1:0-15560 GCA_035500275.1 Roseiarcus sp.
AGCAAAATACAACGGAGCTGGCTGTGATCCGCGTCACACCGCGAATCGCCTCAGCCCCGCCGCGCCGAAGAACACAATGCCAGAGAGCGCAGTGATCCAGAAGCTCGTCGGCCAGTCGGTGTAGAAGGCGAGCGTCAGTCCTCCCCAGGCTTCGGAGAGCGCAAGCGCGGCCGAGAGCGCGACCGCAACTGGAAGGCGCCTCGTCAGGTTCGTCGCCGCGGCGGCCGGCCCGACCATGAGGGTGAAGACGAGCAGGACGCCGACAATCTGCGCGCATTCGGCGACCGCGACCGCGACGATGGCGAGAAAGACGGCCGAGACGAACCGCACCGGCACGCCGCGCGCCTCGGCGAGTTCCGGCTGGAGCGAAGCGAAGACGAGCGGCCGAAAGATCAGCGCGAGCGCGAGCAGGGTCAGGACGGCGAGCCCCACCAGCGCGATGAGCGCCGAGGAATCGACGCCGAGCACGTTGCCGAAGAGAAGCGCCGCCGCCTGCGTCGCGGCGGACGTGTAGAAATGCAGAAAGAGGAGCCCCAAGCCGAGCGCGAGCGAAAGCATCATGCCGATCGCGACATCGCGCTCGGCGAGTTTTTCGCCGAACAGGCCCATGCCGACCCCGGCGATGACCGTGAAGGCGACGAGGCCGGCCAAAGGCGAAAGACCAATAAGGATCGCCCCCGTCGCCCCGGTGAAGCCGACGTGGGAGAGCGCGTGGCCGGCGAACACCTGGCCGCGCAGCACCAGGAAATAGCCGACGGTTCCCGCGACCGCCGCGGCGATCCCGGCCGCGGCGAAGGCGGTCCGCATGAAATCGTATTCAAACATGTAGTTCCAATTCTGCGGGTAGATGCGCCGTTCAAGCGTGTTCGCGCGCCCTGGCGGCCGGTGGCGTTTCAGCCGGGCGCCCGGCTTCCGCCGCTCTCGTCAATGCGTAAAGGGCGAGATCGGCGCCCTTGCCGCGGAGCCGAAGGTCGCCGAGCGAGCGTTTGATGACGCCGGGCGGCAACCGGAGCCGATCAATCAGGTCCGCCGAGGCGAGCACACGTTCTCCAGTTTGCCTACAAAAGTCCTGGATGCGGGCTGCCGTGTTGACGGTGTCGCCGAGGAACACGATCTCCGTCTTGACCGACCCCATCTCGCCGGTGACCAGCGGACCGCAATGCAGCCCGGCGCGGAAATTGACGGCGGCGCCGAATTCGCGCCGGTATTCGTGGGCCTTGCGAGCGAGCGAGTCAAAGGCGTCGAAACAGGCTGTGACGCAGCGGGCCTGGGCGATCCCCTGCTCGAGCCTCCAGGTCGCGATCAGTTCGTCGCCGACGTAGCTGTAGATCTCGCCGCGCGCCGCCACGATCGGATCGGTAAGATCGGTGACGAACCGATTGAGCAGCCGATGAAAGGCGAGCGGGCCCAGCCGCTCCGCCAATCCGGTCGACCCTTCCATGTCGATGAACAACAGAACCCGCTCTTCCAGCCGGGGCCTGTGATAGCGGCCGGTGACAAAACTGAGAAGCACGTTCTGCCCGAGCAGCTTGTTGACCGCCATGATAAAGACAAAGACGAACGAGGCGGCAAGCGAGAACAGCACGTCGCCGCCTTCGACGCCGCCCTCGTTCGGCGCCGGGAAAACCCACGCGCTGAACGAAAGGGCGGACACGATGACGATGAGATAGATGAGCGTCTTGACTGCGACATGCACCGGGAACGGAGCGCGCCGAAGCGGCGAACCAGCGACGTCCCACAAAAGGTAGACTTCGAGAGACGTCAGAATGCTCGCGATCAGCGCCCCGGTTAAGGCGCCGCGCGGCGCGCTGTACCATGCGAAATGCGCGAGGCCGTGCCTCGCGACGTCAAATTCGGCATAGACAGCGCCCACCGCCGCGCTGACCACGGTGATCCAGAGGATGATCCGGAGCTTTTCCGGCAGCTGGGAAATCGACATGGCGGCAATCGCTCTTTGATATCGGCCAGAACAATCCTAACAGAAATGCGCACGCTCGCCGCAGCGTCATGAGCGCGCACCGCCGGCGAGAAACGAGATAATTTCGCGGCTTCAAACATGCGCGTCGTCGTGGTCGTGCGCATGCCCGCTGTGATCGTCGTGGCGATGCGCCTCGCGCTCGACGTCCACGTCGCCCGACATGACAAAGTATTTGTTCTTCACCCGCACGACCTCGATATCGGTCCCGTAGAGGCGGGAGAGCACCGGCCCGGTGACCACCTCCTCGACCGGTCCGATCACCGCCGCCCCCGCCCCGAGATAGAGCACCCGGTCAATGGCGTTGACGAGCGGGTTGAGCTCATGGGCGCTGAACAGGACCGCAATCTTGAGTTCGTCGCAGATGCGGCGCGCGATCTCGACCACGTTCCTCTGATGCGCCGGGTCGAGCGAGATCAAGGGCTCGTCCAGAAGCAGGAGCCGCGGGCGGCCGATGAGCGCCTGACTCAAGAGCACGCGCTGGCGCTCGCCGCCCGACATCTCTCCGACCGACTGTCGGGCGAGCTTGCGCGCGCCGACTTCGTCGAGCGCCCAGTCGATCTCGCGCCGGGCCGCCTTGTCGAGAGGCGCGAAGCCGAAGCGCCGGCCGATCGCGGCGCTGGCGACGAAATCCCAGCCGGTGAGCCGCTGCCCGGCCATTGCGCCGCGGTTCTGCGGCATGTAGCCGATGTCCGGGTTGCCGCGCCTGACCGGCCGATCGAAGACGCGGATCGCCCCGGCCGCGGCGGGGACGAGGCCAAGGCCGGCGCGCATGAGCGTCGTCTTGCCGGCCCCGTTCGCGCCGAGCATGCCGACGAACTCGCCCTCGCGAATGGCGAAGCTCGCCGCCGAGAGGATGTCGCGGCGGCCGAGCCTGATCGTCACATTGTCGAAGCGAAGCGCGCTCACTAAGCCCCGCCGGAAAGGGCTTTGTCGAGCGCGTTGAGCTGACCCATCATCCAATCCTGGTAGGTCGAGCCCGGCGGCTCGGTCTCCGAGACGCCGATGACCGGGACTCTATTGTCCTTAGCCATCTGCACAAGATGCTGCACGGCGGGCTCGCTCGCCTGGGCGTTGTACATCATGGCCTTCACCTTGTGGCCCTTGAGGTCATTCTCGAAGGCCGCGACCTCGGACGGGGTCGGCTCGGCGTTGTTCATGATCGCGAGCGCATACTTCTCATTGTGCACTTTGAGGCCAATCAGCTTGGCCTGATAGCCGAACACCGGCTCCGAGGCCGTGATCGGCTGGCCGGCGTAGGACTTGCGCATCGCCGTGATCTTGTCGTCGAGCGGCTTCAGCGAATCCACGAACTTCGCATAGCCTTCCTGGTAATCCGCCTTGTGCGCCGGATCGACCGCGATGAGATCGACGATGAGCGCCTTCCCGGCGGCTTTCATATAGGCAGGATCATACCAGAGATGCGGGTTGTCGCCGGCCTTGTGGCCGACGAGTTGCCCGACAACGATCTCCTTGCGGCCGGGGGCCCTGTCGGCCTGCAGAAGCTTTTCCATCCACGGGTCGTAGTCGACGCCATTGACGATGACGATCTGGGCGTCCTTGAGCGCTTTCGCGGTGGCTGGACTCGCCTCAAAGAGGTGTGGGTCCTGATCGGGGCTGTTGAGGATGCTGGTCACCGCGACATTCGCCCCGCCGATCTGGCTGGCGAGATCGCCGTAGAAATTCTCGGCCGCGACGATCTTGACCGGCGCGGCCCAGGCGGGCGCATTGAAGGCGGCGAGCGCCGCCGCGTAAAGGCAAAGCTTTCGGATCATGGGTCTCTCCCCGTGCAGGCGAAGGCGTGAGTGTTATGTTATAACATTAGTCGGCGCAAGCGGCATGAGCGACGCGCCGCGCACATTCTGGTAGGACAGGTCTTCGAGGAAGACGATGATAAACGACTGCGGGTGCGAGCACGATCCCGCGACTTGGGCCGCCCGGGTCGAGTTCTCCTGCGCAAAGCAAGGCTTCCAGCTCACGCCGATGCGCCGCCGGGTCATGGACGTGTTCAGCGACAGCGACGCCCCGCTCGGGGCTTACGCGATCCTCGAGGAATTGTCGCGGCGCGGCGGCAAACAGGTGGCGCCGCCGAGCGTCTATCGCGCGCTCGAATTTTTCCTGGGCCACGGCTTCGTCCACCGGATCGAGAGCCTCAACGCCTACGCGCCCTGCGAGCACCTTGGCCACGCCCATCACGGCATGCTGCTCATCTGCGAGACATGCGGCCGCAGCGAAGAGATCGAGGACTTGGAAGCGATGCGGGCCGTCGCGGCGACGGCCGCACGAGCCGGGTTCGGCCTCAGGCGCGTGATGATCGAGGCGAACGGGGTCTGCCGCAGGTGCGCCGCCCGCGAGGCGCCGGCGGCGGCTGGGGCCTGAGAAGCAAAGGCGGCCGAGAGGTAAGAAGAGCCGGCCTTGTTGATCCAAGTCTGGCTCTTTCGTGTCAGACGACTAAACCGCTCGCGAACTCCTGGTTTCGCTGAATGACGCCGCCGCGCCCAGCGCGCTTACCCAAACGGTTTCGCCGGCAGGAGCGCCCGCAAGCTATCGAGCGTGTCGGCTTCCACCACCGGCTTGTCGCGGCGCCAGCGCAGCATGCGGGGAAAGCGCACCGCGATCCCGCTGCGGTGGCGGTTGGAGGGCGCGATGCCCTCGAAGCCGAGTTCGATCACCTGGGTCGGCTGGACGCTGCGCACGGGGCCGAAGGTCTCGACCGTCGTGCGGCGGATGATGGCGTCCATCTCCCGCATCTCGGCGTCGGAGAGGCCGGAATAGGCCTTGGCGAAGGGGATGAGCTCGCGGCTGGGCGCTTCCTCCCCGGCGCTCCACACGGCGAAAGTGTAGTCGCTGTAAACGCCGGAGCGGCGCCCATGCCCGCGTTGGGCGTAGATGAGCACGGCGTCCACGCTCATCGGATCGAGCTTCCATTTCCACCAGACGTTGGTCCGGTCGCCGCCCTTGCGCCGGCCGACGCCATAGGCGCCCTCGCGCGCCTTCAGCATCAGGCCCTCGCGCCCGTGCGTTCGCGCCCGGCCGCGGATGGCGTCCAGCGCCTCCCAGTCCGACGCCGTCACCGTCGGGCTGACGCGCAGCGTCAGGCGCTCGCCCCGCGTCTTCGCCTCGGCGAGGACGTCTTCCGCGAGCCGCTCGAGCTTCGCGCGCCGCTCATGCTGCGGCTCGCCGCGGATGTCCTTCCCATCGAGTTCGAGGAGGTCGTAGACGATGAAGGCGACCGGCAGCTCTTTCAGGGTCTTGGCGCTGACCACCTTGCGTCCGAGCCGCTGCTGAAGGCTGGCGAAGGGCGCGAGGCCGTCGAGCGAGTTGGCGGACGTCTCGCCGGGAGGCGGAGTCATGACCACAAGCTCGCCGTCAAGCGTCGTGTGCGCCGGCAGCGCGCGCGCCAGCGGCTCGAGGTCGGGATAGGCGTCGGAAATGAGTTCGTCCCCCCGCGACCAGAGGCGCCAATTGTCCCCCCTCTTCACAAGTTGCGCCCGAATGCCGTCGAATTTCCATTCGATGATCCAGTCGCCAGGCGGACCCAGGGTCTCCGCCATCTCGACGACCGGGCGCTGCCAGGACTGGGCCAGATAGAAGGGATAGGGTCGCCCGGCGTCGAGCGCGGCGGCCTCCGCGTGCGCCACTTCCGCTGTGAGCGCCTGGAAATCCTCAGCAGTCGGCGTGCGTCGCGCCTGGGCGTAGCCGATCATGCGCTGCGCCATGCGGCTTTCCTCGATCCCTGCGACTTCGGCCAGCGCCTTCACCACCTGCAGGCGGGAAACGCCGACCCGGAGCTCGCTGGTGATGAGCTTGAAGAAGGCGAGGCGCTGGTCGGCCGGCAGTTCGTCGGCCCAGCGCTTGAGGCGCGCGTACCGCTCCTCTTCCTCGAGCGCGGGCATCGGCAGGAGGCGCTCGCGCATCCACGCCTCGAGCGAAATCTCGTCGCCCGCGACGCCGCCCTCGGGGAGCAGGAGCGCCAGCGTCTCGGCGAGATCGCCGACGCTGTGGTAGCACTCCTCGCACAGCCACTCGGGATAGCCCGAGGCTTCAACGGCGAGGCGCCACATGAGGCGCGTCGGAACCGTCTGGCGCGGCTTGCCGCCGGCGAGGAAATAGACCATCCAGGCGGCGCTGGCCCATGTCCCCGGTTCCTTGCGCGCGGCCGCAAAGGCCTCGACCATCGCCGCCTGCTTGGCGCGGGTCGAGGTCGCCGAATCGAGGCGCCAGTAGAGGTCGGCGAAGGCTTTCACTGCGCCGCCTCCGCTTGCGCCGCCGGCTCGGCGGCTTCTATCGTCTCCTCTTCCTCGCCGTAGGCCGTCGCGTAGACGCGCGCGTCGAGGCCCTTCTCCTCGCGCAGGAAGCGCGCCAAGGGAGCGGCCGCCCCGTGGGTCGCGAAAACACGCGGCGCGCCGGTCGCTTCGATGGCGGAGAGGAGCCCCGGCCAATCGGCGTGGTCGGAGAGGGCGAAGCCGCGGTCGAGTCCGCGCCGCCGTCGATTGCCGCGCACCTGCATCCAGCCGCTCGCCAGCGCGTCGGAATAGTCGCCGAACCGCTTCGCCCATGGGCTCGCGGACGCCGACGGCGGCGCGAGAACGAGCGCGCGGCGGAGGTCCGCCTTGGGAATTTCGTCCGCCCTGCGCGTCGGCGGCAGGGCGACGCCCGCCTCGCGGTGAATCGCGTTCATCGCTGCGACCGCGCCGTGGCAGACGATGGGGCCGAGCCCCGAGTCGATATTCGCCAGCACCCGCTGGGCCTTGCCGAGCGCATAAGCGAAGAGGAGGCTCGCGCGGCCCGCGGCGGCGTTGTCCCGCCACCATGCGTTGATGGAGGCAAAAATCTCCGCCTGCGGGCGCCAACGATAGATCGGCAGCCCGAAGGTGGACTCAGTGATGAACGCATGGGCCCGCAAAAGCTCGAACGGCGGCGAAACGCCGTCGCGCTCGAGCTTGTAGTCGCCGGAAGCGACCCACACTTCGCCCCGGTACGCCAAGCGGATCTGCGCCGAGCCGAGGATGTGGCCGGCGGGATGGAACGAGATTTCGACGCCGTTGCGGTTGAGGGTTTCGCCATAGGCGGCCGTCTCGATCCGAACGTCGCCGAAGCGTTTCCTCAGGATCGGCGCGCTCGCCTCATGGCAGACGTAAAGGTCAGAGCCGAAGCGCGCGTGGTCGCCGTGCGCGTGAGTGATGAGCGCGCGGGGTACGGGGCGCCAGGGGTCGATGTAGAAATCGCCGGCGGGGCAATAGAGGCCCCGGTCGATCGGGACGATAAGGTCCATGCGGGCGCGAGGAATGGGATAACCCCTCGGATATGGGCGCTTTTAGCCATTGGGGAACGCTTGAGCCTTGTCATTCCCGGCGGACCGATAGGTCCGACCCGGAGTCCAGTTTGAATAAATCGTGCGGTGACCCCGTGAATGCCAATTACAGCCATACTACGTCGCAGGTTACTTTCCCCCAGACTGGGAGCCTTTTGCATTGCACTCACTGCCGCTGTTAGCGGCCGGCGATCGGCAGCGGCGCGAAATGCTCACGGATCACTCATCTTCAGAGTTGTAAGCTCCGATGAGCGAAGGCCCCTGAAAGTTCACGGTGAACGGCACGTCCCCGGAGATGCCGCTGGCTTCCCAGCGAGACATCTGCACGGTGTTTCCCAGGTGCTGCGCGAAGAAGCCGCCGCAGTTGCCGGGACAGAAATCGAGGGTGTCGACGACGGTGTAATTCACAATGGGGTTGATGACCATGGAGCCGTCGGTGTTCTTGAACACCTGGGCAGAGACTCGGGCCGAACGGCTGTCTTCCTGCGCTCCCGAGGTATTGGCTCCCACGGTACAGAAGCCCTGATTGGTGCCGACGCCCCCGGCAATGAGCCCCGGGACCTCGAACGGATCGGTGAAGACCAGATCGCTGGTGGCCAATTGATTGAACTGCTGCTTGAGAGAGTCTTTGCGGGGGTCGGTTTCGTAGTCCACCGTGATCCAGGTATCGGGAGTAGGGAAGGTGGGCGGATTGCTCTTTATGTCGGCCTCAACCAGGCGGTGAATTTGTTCGCTGACAGAGCGGGTGGTTCGCGAGGAGGCGAAGTCCGATCCGTATTCGGCGCTGATGTCACCGGCTGGCCCTGGATTGAAGACGTACTTGCGGAAGAGAGGCTCCGCATGGGGATTGGCCGTGGCGATGGTGGACAGGACGGATTCGCCGTCGCTGGCGCGATCATCGAGAGCCTCCTTCAGCGTGTCGAATGGCCTGCAATAGGCATCCGGGCAGTCCGGGTTGACTGCGCAGGACATGAAAGGCGGCGGATACTGCCCGGGTACGCCGGCATCTCTGGGATCGCCAGTGCCGCTGCCTCCCCCGGTGGTGGTTTTGGGCTGCTCGACTGGAATGATCTGCGATGCGGAGGAGATGGTGGCGCGGCGGTTCTGGGCTTCGGGCCCAAACTCGGCGGTCTCGCCGTGCATGAAGAGGCTAATGGCGATTTTGGACTCCGGATACTTGGACGCTGAGGGATGCGTGAGTTCGTCCATTACCGCGGAGGCGCGGAGGCAGGAGAGCTTCCAGTTGAGGGTGTCGTCGCCGGGCTCGCTCGCATAACCGTCGACCCGCAGCGCTTTGTTGGGCTCGGTTTCATGGTGGCGGTTCAGGTATGCCCCGAGTTTGGCTTTCTCCGCAGCTCCAAGAGTGGTTCCCATATTGGGGAAGAGGACGAACTCGTCCGCGGGCGCATTCCAGTCCGGGATCGTGCAGCTAAGGCCTGCCGGCGCCTTGCGGACGTCGCCCATACGACGGATGCGGCCTCCGTCGCCGGAGTTTTGCTGACCGACGTGGGCGAGTTCGTGGGCCAGAAGGCGCCGGCCCTGTTCGGTTCCGGGGCGATACTGCCCAGCGGCGAAGACGATATTGGCGCCGGAGGCGTAAGCGAGGGCATTGACGGACCGGGCGGATTCGGCTGCGGCGGGGCCGGTGTGGATGCGTACCCGGCTCAAGTCGAAGCCAAAGCGGGGGCCGAAGAAGTCCAGGTCCTGGGTGGCGAGCAGTTGGCCAGGTGAACGTAAGACTTCGTGGACGATTGAGGGCGCATCAGTTCCGTCAAGTGCCGCAGCGCCGTCCGAATCTTTTCGCGACGGCTGGATCAGAGGCACTTGCTTCTTCTCCTCTGCTTCGCATACGGCGCACGTCTGCCCCGAGACGTTTTCTCCGCAGGCAATACACCTGCGCCGCACAACGTTTCCTTCACTTGGCGTGGCGCTCCGCTCAGGAGCGGGTGTACGCATCACTTGCTCGGCGACACGATCGGCCTCGGCCTCCAGCGGGTCGTTGACCGCGCCGATTTCGAGCTTCGGCTGACTGGCACCACGAAAAGGCAGCGCTGTGAGGGGTAATCGCTGTTGCTGACGCTCGGCTTGGCCGTGCGGAAATATGGGCGTCCTGGCGAAACTCCACGAAGAGCCTAATCCTGGAGCCTTGTCAGCAGGCCGATCTGCTGCCCTATTTGCCGCCTCTTGCGATAGAAGCCGCAACACAGCCTGATTGCCAATCGTCCGCTGCAGCATCTGCACTCGTTCCGCCACGTTGAGGCCAAGGTTTCCCCGGATTGGCTCCGGACGTTGACGCGCGTTGCTTTTTGCGGGAGATTCTGCTGTTTTACTTTGGGCCGTTGCGATTCGGGGAGTGAACATAAATACACTATCCCCCTTGCGAACGCGGATTTGCCTTTTTTCAGCCTTGAAGAATGACGAGCACTCTAGCCCGACATTCTCCCGATTACCAGGCTTTTGACCCAGACGATCTCGCACTTTTATTTTTCCCGGATTCCGGGTCGGTCGCTGCGCTCCCGTCGGGAATGACAATGGCGCCCTACTTCGCCAGTCCTCCCATCAGCATGTATTTGATCTCGACATATTCCTCGACGCCGTGGTGCGAGCCCTCGCGGCCGAGGCCGCTTTCCTTCACTCCCCCGAACGGCGCCTCGGCGGTCGAGATGATGCCCTCGTTGACGCCCACCATGCCGTATTCGAGGCCCTCGGCGACGCGCCAGACGCGGCCGATGTCGCGCGCGTAGAAATAGCAGGCGAGGCCGAATTCGGTGGCGTTCGCCATCTCGATCGCCTCCTCCTCGGTATGAAAGCGGAAGAGCGGCGCGACCGGCCCGAACGTCTCCTCGCGCGCGACCGCCATGTTGGGAGTCACGTCGCGAATCAACGTCGGCTCGAAGAAATTGCCGCCGAGCGGCTTGCCGCCGACCACCACCTTGGCGCCCTTGGCGAGCGCGTCGTCGATATGCTCTTGGACCTTCGCGACCGCGGCCTTGTTGATGAGCGGCCCGGTCGTCACCCCGGCTTCGAAGCCGTTGCCGACCTTCAAGGCCTTCACCGCCTCGGCGAGCTTGGCGGCGAATGCGTCATAAACGCCGTCCTGCACGAGGAGCCGGTTGGCGCAGACGCAGGTCTGCCCGGCGTTGCGATATTTCGACGCCATCGCGCCCTTGACGGCCGCGTCGAGGTCGGCGTCGTCGAAGACGATGAAGGGCGCGTTGCCGCCAAGCTCGAGGCCGAGCTTCTTGATGGTCGGCGCGCATTGCGCCATCAGCACGCGCCCGACTTCGGTTGAGCCGGTGAAGGTGAGGCCGCGCACTTTTCGGTTCGACGTCATTTCGCCGCCGATTTCGCGTGAGCTTCCTGTGATGACCGAGAAGACGCCGGCGGGGATGCCGGCCCGCTCGCCAAGCTCCGCCAGCGCCAGGGCGGAGAGCGGCGTCTCCCCGGCCGGCTTGCAGACAAACGCGCAGCCGGCGGCGAGCGCGGGACCCGCCTTGCGGGTGATCATCGCGTTCGGAAAGTTCCACGGCGTGATCGCGGCGACGACGCCGAGCGGCTGCTTGATGACGACGATGCGCGACGAGGGCCACGGTGACGGGATCGTCTCGCCGTAGATGCGCCGCGCCTCCTCGGCGAAGAACTCGATAAAGGAGGCGCCGTAGGCGATCTCGCCGCGCGATTCCGCCAGCGGCTTCCCCTGCTCCGCCGTCATGATGCGCGCGAGGTCCTCCTGGTTCTCCATCATGAGATTGAACCATCTGCGCAAGGTAATCCCGCGCTCCTTGGCGGGCTTACGGCCCCAGGCCTTCTGCGCCTTCTCGGCCGCCTCGATTGCGGCCCTTGTCTCCGCGGCCCCAAGCTTCGGCACATTGCCGACGAGACTGTCGTCAACGGGATTGGTGACGGCGATGCGCTCCTTAGCCCCGACCCAGGCGCCGTCGATGTAGCATTTGTCCTTAAGCAAAGTCGGGTCGCTGAGTTCGATCCCGCTCTTGACGATGTCATGCGCGCCCATGTGCGCCGCCTTCCTGCCGATCGCCCGCCTCACTGGCGACAATACCTCTAGCGGAGGCGTCGTTCCATCGTAAGGCGACGGGTCAGGCGCGCAGGCCGACGAACGTGCGGGGCGCGGACCCGCAGCAGGACCGATGCTCCGTCGCCGCCATATGCAGCGCCAGCATGAGGACAAGCGCTGTGGCGGCCGCAAGGAGCGCGCGCTCAGAGCCCGTTAGATCGCGAAAAAGCTCCCGAAGGACGTTCAACCGAAAAGCTCCAAGAAGGCTTGGGCTTCTGCGTTTATAGCCGCGGAAGTTTGCGCTGCGGTTGAGAAACGGAGTTAGCGAACGGCTTGCAAAGGCCGCGCATTTCTTGCTGCCGCATTCACGCCTTCGAAAGCAATTTCCTCAGTACCGGGCTCGCACGGACGGCTGAGGGATCGGCTCGCCGAGGCACCGCACGCCGAGCGCGTGCAAGTCGGCGTCGCTCCATGGCGACGGATAGGGCGCGGCCGTGAGATTGTTCCTCAGCGCCGCCATGTCGCCGCACGCCGCACAAGGAACCCTCGGCAGGGCGCCGTACTGCTCAGGGACCGAGGTCGGCATGCATCCGGCGAGAAGCGCCGCCGCCAGGAAGAGGAGGATAATGCGCAAAGCCTAGCTCGCATCAGTCGGGTTCCGGCCGACAATGCGCGGCGACGCTGGACCGAGCCTGACCGGGGGCCTCTAGGCCGCCATGTAGGGTTCGCTGCGAGGGCCGACCTTGGTCCTTATCCGGTAGAGGGACGTGGAGGCGGTCAGGAAGAGCGTGCGGAAATTGGGCCCGCCCCAGGCGAGGTTGGCGACGACTTCCGGGGCGCGCAATTTGCCGATGAGCGCGCCCGACGGGTCATAGACCCAGATTCCGCCTGGGCCCGTCACCCAGACGTCGCCGCGCGCGTCGCATTTCATGCCGTCGGGCCGGCCCGCCTCAGTCGAGGACTGAATGTCGGATGCGAAGACGCGTACGTTCGACAGCGACCCGTCAGGGGCGACATCAAAGGCGCGGATGAGCGCCTGCTCCGTGTCATTGACGTAGAGGATCTTCTCGTCCGGCGAGAATGAGAGGCCGTTCGGCTGTGTAAATAGCGCGCGGTCGACCAGGAGTTGCGGCTCGCCGCCGCTTTGGCGGACGCGATAGACGCCCTGGAAGCCGAGCTGACGCGGCCGCTCGACCCCGAAACCCGGCATCCGTCCGTACCAGGGATCGCTGAAGTAGATCGAACCGTCCGACCGGACGCAGACGTCGTTGGGGCTGTTGAGCTCCTTCCCCTCGAAATGCGAGGCGAGAACCTCCCGCTTCCCGTCCGTGCGCTCTCTCACAAGCAAGGACGTCGCGTGTTCGCAGACGATGAGGTTGAGGTCGGCGTCGTAGGTCATGCCGTTGCATTTGTTCGACGGCCGCTTCACCTCGGCGACGCCGTCCTTTTCGTCCCACCTCCGCCGCACGTCGCCGGGCATGTCGGAGAACAGGAGATAATTCTCGCGCGGGCGCCAAACCGGCCCCTCGGTGAAGTTGAAACCGCCGGCCGCCTTGTCGAGCGGCAGGTCGGGGTCGACGAGGTCGGCGAATTCGGGACGCAGAGCCGCGTGAATCGTCATGGGCGATTTTCCTCCGGTGATCGACTTTCTAGCCCGCTTCGGCCGGCGCTTTTCGGGGGCTCGCGGAAGACGATGCTGGGGTTGAGCTTGGCGACCCCGTCCCAACCCCCGAGCGCCAGCGCCCGGTCGATCTCCCGCCGGAAAATATCCAGCACCCAATAGACGCCCTCCTCGCCCGCGCAGGCGACGCCCCAGAGGTGAGGTCGGCCGATGAGCACGGCTCGGGCGCCGAGCGCAAGCGCCTTCACCACGTCAATTCCCCTCCGGAAACCGCCGTCGATGAGCACCGGCATCGCGTCGCCGACCGCCTCGGCAATGCCGGGGAGCGCGCGGATCGAGGGAACGGCGCCATCGAGCTGGCGGCCGCCATGGTTCGAGACGATGATGGCGTCCGCGCCCCGGCCGAGCGCCTCGCGCGCTTCCCCCGGGTGCAAGAGGCCCTTGATGATGAGCGGCTCGCGCCACAAGCCCCGCAGCCATTCGACGTCCCGCCAGCCAATATCGGGGTCGAGCTGCTCGACCATCAGCGCGCCGAAGCCGCCGACCGAGAGCCGCTCGCCATAATTCACGAAGGTCGGCGACGGCGTCTCGCGCATGCGCATGAGCCAGCCCGGGCGGCTCGCGAAGTCGAGCAAGCTGCGCGGGCCCCAGCGCAGGGGAAAGCTCATGCCGTTGCGCATGTCGCGGTCGCGTCCGGCGACAACTTGGTTGTCGACCGTGAGGATGAGACCCTTGAAGCCCGCCGCCGCGGCGCGCGCGGCGAATTCGGCGGTGAGGCCTCTGTCCTTGTAGAGGAAGACCTGCATCCATTTCGGCCCCGGCGTCGCGGCGCCGATTGTCTCGATGGTCGCGGTCGAGGCGTGGCTCAACGAATAGATCGCGCCGAAGCGCGCCGAAGCGCGCGCCGCGGCGAGCTCGGCATGCGGCCAGAGAAAGCCTGCCATGCCGGTCGGCCCGATGATCACCGGCGAGGGAATGCGAACGCCAAGCAGCTCGACCGACTGATCGCGCTTTGGCGCGCCGGCGAGCACCTTGGGCACGAGCTCGATTTCCGCCAGCGCCTCTTCGTTGCGGCGCAGGGTGATCTCGTCGCCGGCGGCGCCGTCGACCATGTCGAACAGCATGCGCGGCAAGCGCGCCTTGGCGAGCCTTCGCAACACAGCGACGCTGTAGCCCTTGCGTTGGAGCGTAGCGGCGTCCATCAGACCTTGAGCCGGTAGGCTTTCACGGCGTTGTCGCGGAAGAGCTTGCGCTTGTCGGCGGGCGAGAAGTGTTGCGTCGCCCAGTCGAGCGTCGCGAGCCACTGCAGATAGGCGCCTGCCAGTTCTGAGACCGGCCAGTCGCCGCCGTAGAGAATGCGCTCAGGCCCGAAACTCTCGATGACGTGGTCGATGTAGGGCTTGAGCTGGTCGCGCGTCCAGTTCCTGTGGTCGGCCTCGGTCGTCACTCCCGAGAGCTTGCAGACGACGTTCGGCATCGCCGCCATTTCGCCGATGTGGGCGCGCCACGGATCAAGGAGTCCCGCCTTGATCCCTGGCTTGCCGATATGGTCGAGGATGAAAGAAACCTCCGGCAGCGCGCGCATCATTTTCAGCGCGTTCGGCATTTGCGGATGGAAGATGCACACGTCGAACGAGAGATCGTATTTGGGCAGGAGCCGCATCGCCTCGAGGAAGCCGGGTTTCAGCACGTACTCCGGGTCGGGCTGGTTCTGGATCAGGCGACGCACCCCGCGGACGGTGTTGAGCTTCGCGACGCGCGCCATCTCCGGCTCGATCGCCGCGCCCCTTTCGAGCGGCAGGCAGACGACGGCGCCCATGACGCGCCTGTCTTTTTCGGCAAGGCCGTCGACCCACTCCGCCTCGTTGAGATACTGCGGGTTGTCCACATCCACCTCGACGAAGACGAGCCCCTCGATCTCGTAAGGCATGGCCGCGCGCGCGAGGTCGTCCGGCGTCCAGTCGCGCTTGAGCAGCGGCGCGCCGTCCGACCACGCATATCCGAACCGCTTCTGGTCGAGCAGATGGATGTGAGCGTCGATAATGGGGAAATCGATCATGCCTCAACCTCCTACCGCCGGCGCGCGGCGGCGACGGGCAGCTCCAGCAAGCCTCCTCGCACCTTCTCAAGCAGCGCCGCCTCCGCCGCTTTCACCCGTTCGAGATTGGCGAGCGTCTCCTCAATCCGCGCGCGCGGCACGACCACGACGCCGTCCTTGTCGCCTGCGATGAGGTCGCCCGAAGCGATCGAAACGCCGCCGCAGACGATCGGCAAGCCGACCGTACCTGGCCCGCGCTTGCCCGGTGAATTGGAGGTGACGCCCATCGCATAGATGGGCAGGCCCAGCGCCTCGATCTCGGCAAGATCACGCACGAGACCATCGGTGACGAATCCGGCGACGCCGCGATTGCGGGCGACGCCGATTAGAAGGTCGCCCGTGACGGCGGCGCCGCAGAAGCCGCCCGTGGCGGCGACGATCACGTCGCCGGGCTCGCTTTCGGCGACAGCGGCGATGAGGGCGAGGTTGTCGTTCGGGCCGCAGTCGCATGTCCGCGCGACGCCGAATACGGATGCGCCGACGACCGGCCTGATTCGCCAGTCGAGCGCGCCCGAGCCGCCCATGGCGTCGGCGATG
>DATJXI010000331.1:0-2481 GCA_035500275.1 Roseiarcus sp.
TCGCCTCGACCGCCTCGCGCTCGATCAGATCGACCCGGCGCGCAAGAAGCCTCTCCAGCGCCTCCTTCAGGTCGGCGAACGCGGTCAGATCGTTGCGGGCCGCCGGCTTGAAGGTGACGAGGAAATCAACGTCGCTTCGACTGGGATCGAAGTCAGCGCCCCGCGCGGCCGTGCCAAACACCTCCAACCGCGCGACGCCGTACCGTCGGCAAATCGCGGCGCGCGCGTCGCGCCTTTCGTCGACATAAGATTGCATCCTCTGGCAGCCTTTTCTGTGCTGAGCCTTTGTAACAGGCATTCTAAGGCCGGCCTGCTGTGGCGCCGAGCGGGCGGCGCCTCGTTTTGCGACAAACCGGTTGATTTTTTCGGTTTCCTCTGGTTGATAGGTCAGATGCGAATGCGGTCGACGACCCTGCGACTTATTCGCCCGGCGCTCTGACAGAAGCGCCGGGACTTCGTCTTTTCGCTTTCGCTCCTCAGGAAAATCGGCCACACGCGGCGAAAATGTCGCCTACGGCCCCGTCTCTCGCAGGGTTCGCTATGACCGTCATGCCCGTCCAAAAATACCGCGCGTTCACGCCCATCGTCCTGCCCGATCGGCAATGGCCCTCCCGGGTCGTCGACAAGGCGCCGATCTGGTGCTCCGTCGATCTGCGCGACGGCAACCAGGCGCTCGTCGAGCCCATGGGGGTCGAGCGCAAGAACCGAATGTTCCGCCTGCTCGCCGACATGGGTTTCAAGGAGATCGAGGTCGCCTTTCCCTCGGCTTCGCAGACCGACTTCGACTTCGTCCGCTCGATCATCGAGACCGGCGCGATTCCCGACGGCGTCTCGATCCAGGTTTTGACGCAGTGCCGGCCGGAGCTCATCGAGCGCACTTTCGAGGCGGTGAAGGGCGCGAAGAAAGTCGTTCTCCATTTCTACAACTCGACCTCGACGCTTCAGCGCGAGGTCGTGTTCAAGACGGATAAGAAGGGCGTGACCGACATTGCGGTTGCGGCCGCCAAGCAGGTGAAGGCTCTGGCGGAGGCCGCGCGTGGGACCGAGTTCCAGTTCGAATATTCGCCCGAGAGCTTCACCGGCACCGAGCTCGACTTCGCCCTCGAGATCTGCGAAGCGGTGAAAGACGTCATCAAGCCGACGCCCGAGCGGAAGCTCATCCTCAATCTGCCGGCGACGGTCGAGATGGCGACGCCGAACACCTACGCCGATCAGTTCGAGTGGTTCGGCCGGCGCGTCTCGGATCGCGACAGCGTCATCCTCTCCGTCCATCCGCACAACGACCGCGGCACGGCGGTGGCGGCGGCGGAACTCGCGCTGATGGCGGGCGCGGAGCGGGTCGAAGGCACGCTCTTCGGCAACGGCGAGCGCACCGGCAACGTCGACATCGTGACGATGGCGCTCAACCTCTTCACGCAAGGGGTCGATCCGATGCTCGACCTGCACGACGTCAACGCGATCCGCGAGGTGGCCGAGCACTGCACGCAACTGCCGGTCCACCAGCGTCATCCGTACGTCGGCGAGCTTGTCTACACCGCCTTCTCGGGCTCGCACCAGGACGCGATCAAGAAGGGCTTCGAGGCGCAGGAGAGGCGTAACGATCCGGTCTTCCAGGTGCCTTACCTGCCGATCGACCCCAAGGACGTGGGGCGCGACTACGAGGCCGTCATCCGCATCAACAGCCAGTCCGGCAAGGGCGGCATGGCTTACATCCTCAAGGCTGACTATGGCCTTGACGTCCCGCGTTCGCTGCAAATCGAGTTCTCCAGGATCGCCCAGGAACGCATGGACGCCGACGGGAAGGAACTGACCTCGCCAGAGCTCTGGGCGCTCTTTCGGCAGGCTTACCTCATCGACGATGCGCCGATTTCGCTCATCAAGCAGTCGGCCGTGCCGACGAGCCCGGACAACCGCGAACTGGTCGCGACACTGCGCAAGGCGGACGGGGCGAGCTTCGAAATCATGGGCGAGGGCAACGGGCCGGTGGACGCGTTCGTGGACGCGCTGAAGAAGGCCTTCGGGGTCGACTTCGCCTTCATCGACTATCACGAGCACGCCGTTGGGCGGGGGGCGAACGCCACCGCCGCGAGCTATGTCGAGATTCAGGACGCCGAGGGCCGCGTCCTGCATGGGGTCGGCCTCGACCCGAGCATTGTCATGGCTTCGCTGAAGGCGAGCTTGAGCGCGGTCATGCGGCTCATGCAGAAAGAGGGCAGGGCAATTTAGTCGAAGTTGTTTGCTTCAAGCCAACGTCGCCGTCGCGACAACGGGGCCAAGCGTTGGGGTCCTTGCGAGAAAGGTTCCGTCTGAGTACAGCTTCGGACGCTGCTCTCAATCCTCAAGTGCATTAGCTAAGAGCTAATCTGACGGTGACAGCCTGGTCCACGGCACAACGACAGCCGAGGCGGGGCGCGGAGCGATCGGGTGGCGAAGCGCCCCGCCTCGGCGGTTTGAAAGGACACCGGCATGACCACCGAACAG